>NZ_DASUTK010000202.1:0-45582 GCF_036374615.1 Nocardioides sp. | reverse complement strand
GCGAGCCCGTTCCTCGGCTTCGGCTCGCTCGACCCGATGATCGAGACCGCGCGTCGCCACGGCGCCGGCGTGTTCGTGCTCGCCCTCACCTCCAACAAGGAAGGACCCGAGGTGCAGCACGCCATCGGTCCCGACGGTGGCACCGTGGCCGGTGGCGTGCTGGCCCGACTCGCGTCTCTCAACTCCGACGACGAGCCGCTCGGGTCGTTCGGCGCCGTCGTCGGCGCGACCGTCGGGGAGACGGGGGAGCGGCTCGCCATCAACGGCCCGCTGCTGGCCCCCGGGTACGGCGAGCAGGGCGGCGGTCCGGCCGACATCCCCCGCATCTTCGGCGCTGCGGCGCGCCACGTGCTCGCCAGCTCCTCGCGCGGCGTGCTGCGGCTCGGGCCGGACCCCGCCGCGATGACTGACGCCGTGCACCGTGCCAACGACGACCTCGCCGCGGCGCTGGCGTGAGGTTCCTCTTGACGGCACTGGTGCCCCTCCTGCTCACGCCAGGTCTCGCCGGCTGCGGCGAGAGCCCCGAGGACGTGCGCGCCGACTACTGCGAGCAGGTCGCCGAGCAGCAGGTCGAGCTCACCGAGCTGATGGCGCAGGAGGGGCCCGACACCTTGTTGCGGGCGCGGTCGGTACTCGGCGAGCTCGCCGAGGAGGCACCGCGCGACATCGCGGACGAGTGGGACCGGCTGCTCGACGCGCTCGACGGTCTCGGTACAGCCCTGGACGCGGCCGGGGTCGACGCGTCGACGTACGACGCCGACCAACCCCCAAAGGGCGTCACCGAGGACCAGCAGCAGGCGATCGCTCGCGCCGCGGACGAGCTCGCGGCCCGGGAGACGGTCGCGGCGTGGGAGGGCGTCAAGCAGCATGCGAAGGACGTCTGCCAGACGCCGCTGTACCAATGAGCGGCCGGTGACAGGTCGGGAGGGAAGCGGGCGACCCGGCGCCACATTGCCGCCCTCATCCGGAAATGACTAGATTGACCCGACACCCGCACCCACCCACCACCTGCCGAAGGAGTCCGCGACCCGTGGCCCTGCCTCCTCTGACTCCGGAACAGCGAGCCGCGGCGCTCGAGAAGGCCGCCGCCTCCCGGCGGGAGCGGGCCGAGGTGAAGAACCGCCTCAAGCACGCCGGAGCCTCGATCACCGACGTGCTCCGGGAGGGTGAGACCAACGAGGTGATCGGCAAGATGCGGGTCCTCGACCTGCTCCAGGCGTTGCCGGGGCTGGGCAAGGTCCGGGCGCGTCAGGTCATGGAGCGGCTCGGCATCGCCGAGAGCCGCCGGGTGCGGGGTCTGGGCGCGAAGCAGGTCGCCGCGCTGGAGCGGGAGTTCGGTCCCCGGGGCTCCGGCGCGTGACGGCTCCCGCCTCCGGGCACCGTGGCTGACGCCGGCGTACGCCGGAACCGGCTGGTCGTGCTCGCCGGCCCCACCGCAGTGGGCAAGGGCACCGTCGCGGCCGAGATCCGTGAGCACCACCCGGAGATCTGGATCTCCGTGTCAGTGACCACCCGTCGACCACGCCCTGGCGAGGTGGACGGGGTCCACTACTGGTTCGTGTCGGACGAGGAGTTCGACCGGATGGTGGAGGCCGATGAGCTGCTCGAGTGGGCGGTGGTGCACCGGGCCGCGCGGTACGGCACGCCGCGGCGGGCGGTGGAGGAGCGGCTCGCGACCGGGATCCCGTCCCTGCTCGAGATCGACCTCCAGGGAGCACGCCAGGTGCGCGAGACGATGCCGGACGCGCTGTTCGTCTTCTTGAAGCCACCGTCGTGGGAGGAGCTGGTCCGCCGGCTCACCGGGCGCGGTACCGAGAGCCTCGAGGAGCAGCGCCGCAGGCTCGAGACCGCGCAGCAGGAGATGGCCGCCGAGGCGGAGTTCGACGTCACCATCGTCAACCACGAAGTTCACGCTGCTGCGGAGGACTTGGTAGCCTTGATGAAGCACGATCAGCGGGAGTCCGCCGACTCCTGAATCCCCACTCTTCTGCGAGGCATACGCGTGTCCGGACCCACCATCGCCGCCGAGGGCGTCACGAACCCCCCGATCGACGAGCTGCTCACCAAGACCGACAGCAAGTACCAGCTGGTGCTCTACGCCGCCAAGCGTGCCCGCCAGATCAACGCCTACTACTCGCAGCTCGGTGAGGGCCTGCTGGAGTACGTCGGACCCCTCGTGGACACCCACGTGCAGGAGAAGCCGCTCTCGATCGCGCTGCGCGAGATCAACGCCGACCTCTTCACCTGCGAGGACGTCGACCCGGCCGAGCTGGCCGCGGAGGAGGAGGCCCGCAAGCAGGCCGCCCTCGAGGCGAACTTCGACGCGTCCGAGTGACCTGGCCGCTGCGCCATGACGCCCACGCCCCCGTCTGATGCCGAGGCCGCTCCCCCGGGTGGGGAGCGGCACTCTGCTCTCGGGGGGACAGAGCCCCTGCCATCTCAGGGCGTGAAGCCCCGGGTCGTGCTCGGAGTCTCGGGTGGCATCGCGGCGTACAAGGCAAGTGAGCTGCTGCGCCTGCTCACCGAGTCGGGCCACGACGTCACGGTCGTCCCGACCGAGGCTGCCCTGAGGTTCGTCGGTGCCCCGACCTGGGCAGCTCTGTCGGGCAAGCCGGTCCACACCGGCGTGTGGGACGACGTGCACGAGGTGCCGCACGTGCGGAAAGGCCAGGCCGCTGACCTGGTGGTGGTCGCGCCCGCGACTGCCGACCTGCTCGCAAAGGCCGCCCACGGGCTGGCCGACGACCTGCTCACCAACACGCTGCTGACGGCGCGGTGCCCGGTGGTGTTCGCCCCGGCGATGCACACCGAGATGTGGGAGCACGCTGCGACCGTGGCCAACGTCGCCACGCTGCGTGACCGCGGGTCGGTCGTGATCGAGCCGGCCGAGGGTCGGCTGGCCGGCGCCGACACGGGCAAGGGGCGGCTGCCCGACCCCGAGGAGATCTTCGAGGTGTGCCTCGACCTGCTCGACCGAGGCGCAGTGGAGCCCGACCTTGCCGGTCGGCACGTCGTCGTGTCGGCGGGTGGCACCCGAGAACCGCTCGACCCGGTCCGCTACCTCGGCAACCGGTCGTCCGGCCGGCAGGGCTACGCGCTCGCCCGCACCGCCGCCGCTCGGGGATCCGAGGTCACCCTCGTCAGCGCGAACGTGTCGCTGCCCGACCCGGCCGGCGTCAAGGTGGTCCGGGTGGAGACCACCGGGCAGCTGCGCGACGCTGTCGTCTCGGCGACGGCGACCGCCGACGCCGTGGTGATGGCGGCTGCTCCGGCGGACTTCCGACCGGTGACAACCAGTGACGGCAAGATCAAGAAGCCGGCCGACGGGTCTGCCCCGAGCCTCGAGCTGGTGCAGACTCCGGACGTGCTCGCCGAGATCTCGCACGACCGGGCCCGGCCCGGGTCGGTCATCGTGGGGTTCGCCGCCGAGACCGGTGACGAGACGGGCTCCGTGCTCGACCTGGCACGGGCCAAGCTCGCCCGCAAGGGCTGCGACCTGCTCGTCGTCAACGACGTCAGTGGGGGAGCGGTGTTCGGCAGCACGCACAACCAGGGCGTGATCCTCGCGAGGGACGGCGAGCCGGTCGAGGTGCCCCTGGGATCGAAGACCGCGCTCGCCCACCTGGTGTGGGACGAGGTCGTCCGCCGATTCGGCGCCTGAGACGTCGCTCTTGCATGCTGGACCCTCGATAGTCTTGATCGACACCACAGCAGGGCCCCTGCCCTCGACGGAGAGTGAGCGAGAAGTGGACGGACGCCTCTTCACGTCGGAGTCGGTGACCGAAGGTCACCCCGACAAGATCGCCGACCGGATCAGCGACACCGTGCTGGACTACCTCATGGAGCACGACCCCGATCCCGAGAACCTACGCACGGCCGTTGAGACGTTGCTCACGACCGGCCTGGTCGTGGTGGCGGGCGAGGTCCGCACCAACGCCTACGCACCGGTCGCGGAGCTGGTCCGCCAGGCGATCCTCGCCATCGGGTACGACTCGTCCCTCAAGGGCTTCGACGGCGCGACCTGCGGCGTGCAGGTGGCGATCGGCGGGCAGTCCCTCGACATCGCGGCCGGCGTCGACGCCGGCCACGAGTCCCGGGTGGGCGCCTCGGAGGACGACCTCGACAAGCGGGGCGCGGGCGACCAGGGCCTGATGTTCGGGTACGCCTGCGACGACACGCCCGAGCTGATGCCACTGCCGATCATGATCGCGCAGCGGCTCGCGCAGCGGCTGACCGAGGTCCGCAAGGACGGCACGCTCGCCTACCTTCGTCCCGACGGCAAGACCCAGGTCACCATCGAGTACGACGTCGACGACCGGCCGGTCCGGATCGACACCGTGGTGCTGTCCACCCAGCACGCCGAGGAGATCGACCACGCCACCCTCGAGAGCGACGTGAAGAAGCACGTGATCGATGCCGTCCTCGAGAGCTTCGACATCCCCTCGGAGGACTACCGGCTGCTGGTCAACCCCACCGGGAAGTTCGTGGTGGGCGGGCCGATGGGCGACGCCGGCGTCACCGGCCGGAAGATCATCGTCGACACCTACGGCGGCATGGCTCGGCACGGCGGTGGCGCCTTCTCGGGCAAGGACCCCTCGAAGGTCGACCGCAGCGCGGCGTACGCGATGCGCTGGGTCGCCAAGAACGTGGTCGCTGCGGGCCTGGCCCGCCGGTGCGAGGTGCAGGTCGCCTACGCGATCGGCAAGGCCGCGCCGGTCGGGGTGTTCGTCGAGACGTTCGGCACCGGCGTGATCCCCGACGTCGACATCCAGCAGGCCGTCCTGAAGTGCTTCGACCTGCGTCCGGCGGCGATCATCCGCGACCTCGAGCTGCTGCGCCCGATCTACGCGCTCACCTCGGCGTACGGCCACTTCGGCCGCGAGCTCCCCGAGTTCACCTGGGAGCGGACCGACCGCGCCACCGACCTCAAGGCGGCTGCGGGCGTCTGACCGGCTCCGGGGCGCGGGGTCGGCACGTCGGATCCCGCTGGTAGAAACACCACGTGAGCGACCAGTCCGAGATGCTGCCCGGCCTCCGAGCAGCGGTCGCGGACTCCAAGGCGAAGGCGGCCGCCACCCGTGCCCGCAAGGCGACCGTGGTCGAGCCGGCAGCCACCGACCCGGTCGCGCAGGTGCTGGTCGACGTCCCGCTCGCGCACCTCGACCGGCCGTTCGACTACCTCGTCCCGGCCACGGCGGCCGACTCGGCCGTGCCCGGGGCCCGGGTCAAGGTGCGCTTCGCCGGGCAGGACGTCGACGGGTTCCTGCTCGCCCGGACCGCCGCCTCCGAGCACCCTGGTCGACTCGCCCCGTTGCGCCGGGTGGTCAGTCCCGAGCCGGTGCTCGCCCCCGAGATCGTCACGCTCGCCGGCGCGGTCGCGGAGCGGTACGCCGGCAGCCGTGCGGACGTGCTCCGGCTGGCCGTCCCGCCGCGGCACGCCACAACCGAGCGCCAGTCGTCGGTTCCCCGCGACGAGCCGGTGACCGCCGACCCCGACGCGGCGGCCCGGGCCTGGGCCGGCCACGAGCCGGCGTCGGCGTACCTCGCGCACCTGGCCGACGGCGGCTCCCCTCGGGCGGTGTGGAGCGCGGCACCCGGCACCGACTGGCCCGCCGCGCTCGCCCAGGCCGCCGCCCACACGCTCGCGTCCGGCCGCGGCGCGCTGCTCGTGGTTCCCGACCACCGCGACGTCGCCCGGGTCGACGCCGCCCTCATCGACGCGCTGGGCGACGGCCACCACGTGACGCTCACCGCTGAGGTCGGTCCCTCGGCCCGATACCGGGACTTCCTGGCGGTGGCGCGCGGCCACCGGCGGATCGTCCTCGGCACGCGGGCGGCCGCGTTCGCCCCGGTCCACGACCTCGGACTGGTCGCGATCTGGGATGACGGCGACGACCTGCATGCCGAGCCGCGCGCTCCCTATCCGCACGCTCGTGAGGTGCTGCTCCTCCGTGCCGAGCAGCAGCAGACGGCACTGCTGGTGGGCGGGTTCGCACGCACCGTCGAGGCGCAACAGCTGGTGCGCACCGGATGGGCGCACGAGATCGTGGCGCCGCGCGCGGTGCTGCGCGAGCGGGTCACGGTGACGATCGCCGAGTCCGGGGAGCGAGAGCGCGGCGCACGCGTGCCGCGAGCGGCGTACGACGTGCTGCGCTCGGCCCTGGCGACCGAGCCGGTACTGGTGCAGACACCGCGAGGGGGCTACGCGCCGAGCCTCGCCTGCGAGCGCTGCCGCACCCCGGCCCGCTGTACCCATTGCTCAGGGCCGTTGGAGCTCGCCGGGCCCGCCGACCCTCCACACTGCCGCTGGTGCGGCACCCAGGAACCGGCCTGGACCTGCCCCGAGTGCGGTCATCGCGGCCTGCGCGCCCCCGTCGTCGGCGGTGGGCGCACCGCAGAGGAGCTCGGCCGGATGTTCCCCGGCGTACCGGTGCTCAGCTCCGGTGGCGACCGGGTGCGCGCCACGGCGTCCGGTGGCCCCGGACTGGTCGTGGCCACTCCGGGAGCCGAGCCGGTCGCGCCCGACGGCTACGGCGCCGTGCTGCTGCTCGACACCTGGCTGGCCCTGGGGCGCGCCGATCTGCGGGCCGAGGAGGAGGCGTTGCGCCGCTGGTGCAACGCGGCTGCCCTGGTCCGCCCGGGAGGCCGGGTGGTGGCGGTCGGTCCGCCCGAGCACCCGGCGCTGCAGGCGCTCGTCCGGTGGGACCCGGCCGGGTTCGCGGAACGTGAGGCGGCCCAGCGTGCCGAGGCGCAGCTGCCACCGGCGTACCGGCTCGCGACGATGACCGGCGAACCGGGGGCGCTCGACGACGCCCTCACGCTCCTCGGCGCACCCGAGGGCGTCGACGTGCTCGGCCCGGTACCCGTCGGCGACGAGGTGCGGGCGGTGCTGCGCACACCGCGGGCGGGCGGAGCAGCCCTCTCGCGGGCGCTCGGCGAGCTGCAGCGGGTCCGGTCGGCCCGCAAGCTCGACGCCGTGCGGGTGCAGGTGGACCCGCCGACGCTCTAGGCGATAAGCCCTGGCGAGCGGCTCACTTCGACAGTCGCTGGTACTTCCGCACGGCCAGCGGCAGGAAGATCGCGGTGATGATGATGGGCCAGACGACCGCCATCATCATGGCGTTCTGCTCGATCCAGCTGTCACCGAGCGGGACCGGGTTGCCGAACAGGTCGCGGGTGGCGTTGGCCGTCGAGGAGACGGGGTTCCACATCGCGATGAAGCCCAGCCAGTCCGGCATCAGCGACGGGGGAGTGAAGACGCTCGACAGCATGCCGAACGGGAACGCGACGGCGAACAGGTTCCCGGCCTGCTCCTGGGTAGGCACCATCAGCCCGAGGTAGACCCCGATCCAGATCAGGGCGAACCGCAGCCACAGCAGCAGCACGAAGGCGAGCAACGTGCCGAGGACGCCGCCATCGGACCGCCAGCCCACGAACAACGCGATCACGGCCAGCACGGCCAGGTCGATCGCGGCGCCGAGCACGTCACCGACCCCGCGGCCGGTCACGACCGCGGACCGCGCGATCGGCATTGACCGGAACCGGTCGGTGACGCCCTTCTCCTTGTCGATCACCATCGCGTACGCCGTGTTCATGAACCCGAAGGCCATGGTCATGGCGAACATGCCGGGCATGGCGAAGTCCTTGTAGTCCGCGCCGCCTCCGATGTCCATCGCCGAGCCGAAGACGTAGACGAAGAGCAGGACCGACACGATCGGGAAGCCGAGCTGCCACAAGATGATGGTCGGCTGCTGCCGGTAGTACAGGAGCTGGCGCCAGACCAGGCTCCAGCAGTCGACGACCGCCCACCGCATCCGGGACGTCATGCCCTGCGTGACGTCGGGGACGTGGATGCTGTCCGTGCTCATGCCGTCGCCTCCTGCCGCTCGGTGCTCGGGGTGCTGTCGGGGTCGACGGGGGAGGACTCCTCCGCCCGGTGGCCGGTGAGCTGGAGGAAGACGTCGTCGAGCGTGGGACGGCGCAGGCTGAGGTCGTCGACGGCCAGGCCTTCCGTGCTGAGGCGGGAGGCGAGCGCAGTGAGTGCCGCCACCCGATCGCCCACCGGCGCCACGACCCGCCTCAGGTCGGGGAACACCTCCGGCGCAGCGGTCGTGATCCCGTCGAACGCTGCCGCCACGCGGGCGAGGTCGGTGCCCGCGGCCGCCTGCACCTCGATCTGGTCGGCGCCGACCGTGTTCTTGAGCTCCGAGGGTGTGCCGGTCACGATCGTGCGTCCGCGGTCGATCACGGAGACCCGGTCGGCCAGCTGGTCGGCCTCGTCGAGGTACTGGGTCGTCAGCAGCACCGTCGTACCGCCTCGGACGAGCTCGCGGATCGCCGCCCACACCTCGTTGCGGCCGCGCGGATCGAGGCCGGTCGTCGGCTCGTCGAGGAACATGATGTGGGGCGCGAGGATCATGCTGGCGGCGAGGTCGAGCCTGCGGCGCATGCCGCCGCTGTAGGCCTTGACGGCCTTGTCGGCCGCGTCGGCCAGCTGGAACTGCTCGAGCAGCTCGTCGGCGCGGCGCCGCGACCCGCGCGCCCCGAGGTGGAACAGCCGTCCGAACAGCGACAGGTTCTGGCGACCGGTGAGGACCTCGTCGACCGCTGCGTACTGGCCGGCGAGCCCGATCCGGGCGCGGACCGCCTGCGGCTCGGTCACGACGTCGAGCCCCGCCACGCGCGCGGTGCCGCCGTCGGGGCGGATCAGGGTCGTCAGCACCCGGACGGCGGTCGTCTTGCCCGCCCCGTTGGGGCCGAGCAGGCCGTGGACGCTGCCGGAGGGCACCTCGAGGTCGAACCCGTCCAGCGCCGTCACCTCCCGGAACCGCTTGACCAGTCCGGCCGCCTCGATGGCGTGTCCAGTGGTGCTCATCCGACCCTCCCCGCTAAACTGCGTACGACGTACGAGCGATCAGCGTACATGCTACGCAGATCAGGCACCACCCATTTCCGGAGGCTCCGTGAGCGACCAGCAGCGCAGCGGCGAGGGCGACGTCCATCGCAGCCTCGCAATCATGTGGGCGTTCGCCGGGGGCACCGCCACGCGCGGCCCCAAGCCGCAGCTGAGCGTGCGGCTGATCGTCGACACGGCGATCCGGGTCGCGGACGCCGACGGCCTCGAGGCGCTCTCGATGCGCAGGGTCGCCTCCGAGCTGGGGGTGGGAACGATGTCGCTCTACCGCTACGTCCCCGGCAAGGCCGAGCTGTTGGACCTGATGCTCGACCGGGTCAACGAGCCGCCGGAGGACTGCACCTCACTGGGTGACGACTGGCGCACGGCGATGGAGACCATGGCACGCGGCCTCTGGACGCTCTACACCGAGCACAAGTGGCTGCCGTGGGTCGACCAGTCTCGGCCGGTGCTGGGCCCGAACGCCATGGCCTCGTTCGAGCTCGCCCTGGCCGCGCTCGCCGGCACCGGGTTCTCCGACCAGGAACGGGTGGCGGTCATCAGCCTGATCGACTCCTTCGTCCAGGGCGCTGCCCGGATGGTCAATGCGCCGGTCCTCGCCGAACGGCGGACCGGGGTCACCGACCAGGAGTTCTGGGCGGCCCAGGCTCCGGTGATGGAGGCGGCGATGCGGACCGGTGCGTTCCCGGAGATGCAGGGCCTGTCCGAGACGGCGTTCGCGCAGCCGCCGGAGGAGTTCTTCGAGTTCGGGCTGACCTGGCTGCTCGACGGCCTCGACGTCCAGGTCCGCAACCGCGGCTGAGGTCGCCCTCCTAGACTCACCGCGTGGCCATCCAACCGATCCGGCTCTTCGGAGACCCGGTGCTGCGGCAGCGCGCGATCGAGGTCGTGGACTTCGACCGCGAGCTGCACACCCTGGTCTCCGACCTCACCGACACCATGCTCGACGCCCCGGGTGCCGGGCTCGCCGCTCCGCAGATCGGAGTCGGGCTGCGGGTCTTCACCTGGTACGTCGACGGGGAGGTGGGTCACCTGGTCAATCCAGTCCTCGACCTTTCGGAGGAGGAGCAGTACGGCGAGGAGGGCTGCCTGTCGATCCCCGAGCTGAGCTTCGACTGCACCAGGGCGCTCTCCGTGGTCGCCCGCGGGTTCGACATGCACGGCGAGCCGGTGACGATCGAGGGCAGTGACCTGCTCGCCCGGGCGATCCAGCACGAGACCGACCACCTCGACGGCGTGCTGTTCATCGACCGGCTCGACGCCGAGGCCCGCAAGGTCGCGATGAAGGCGATCCGCGAGTCGGACTGGTTCGGGATGGACCAGCCCACCGTCAAGGTGAGCCCGCATCCCACCAACGGCCTCGGCCTGTGACCTCACGCTGATGCGCGTCGTCTTCGCCGGGACGCCCGAGGTGGCGCTTCCCTCCCTCGAGGCGATCGCTGCGAGCGGCCACGAGCTGGTCGCGGTCCTCACCCGTCCCGACGCGCCCGCGGGCCGGGGGCGGCAGCTGGTCTCCAGCCCGGTGGCGCAGCGTGGCGAGGAGCTCGGCGTTCCGGTGCTGAAGCCCGAGCACCCACGCGACCCCGCTTTCCAGGACGAGCTCCGGGCGCTCGCGCCCGACTGCTGTGCGGTCGTCGCCTACGGGGCGCTGCTGCCGCAGAGCGCGCTCGACATCGCGCCGCTCGGCTGGGTCAACCTCCACTTCTCGGTGCTGCCGGCCTGGCGTGGTGCTGCACCGGTCCAGCACGCGATCCTGGCCGGCGACGAGGTCACCGGCGCGACCACGTTCCGGATCGTGCGCGAGCTGGACGCCGGGCCGGTCTTCGGGGTGATGACGGAGACGATCCGCCCGCGCGACACCGCCGGTGAGCTGCTCGCGCGGCTCGCCGAGGGCGGCGCCGGCCTGCTGGTCGCCACGCTCGACGGTCTCGCCGATGGCACCCTCGACCCGCGCGAGCAGCAGCCGGACGGGGTGACGGTGGCGCCCAAGATCACGGTCGAGGACGCACGGATCGACTGGTCGGCCCCAGCGCCCGCGGTGGACCGACTGGTCCGGGCGTGCACACCGTCCCCCGGGGCCTGGTCGACGTACGACGGAGAGCGGCTGAAGCTGGGCCCGGTCTCCATCGCCGGCGACCACGACCCACTGCCACCAGGTGGGCTCGAGGTCACCAAGCACGCCGTGCACGTGGGGACGGCCACCGCTCCGGTACTGCTCGGTGACGTCAAGGCGTTCGGCAAGAACTGGATGCCGGCGGCCGACTGGGCGCGCGGGCTGCGCCCCCGGGCGGACGCTCGGCTCGGGGATGGCTGACGCGCCCCGGCTCGCCGCCTACGAGGTGCTGCGGGCGGTCCGGGTCGATGACGCCTACGCGAATCTGGCGCTCGCGCAGGTGCTGCGCGACCAGCGGCTGACGGGCCGCGACGCCGGCTTCGCCACCGAGCTCGCAGCGGGGACGCTGCGCGGCCTCGGCCTGTACGACGCCGTGATCGACGCGTGCCTCGACCGGGGCAAGGTCAAGCCCCGGGTCCGCGACGTGCTGCGGCTCGGCGCTCATCAGCTGCTCGCCATGCGGGTTCCCGCCCACGCGGCGGTCAGCGCCACGGTCGACCTCGCGCGGACCCGCACCGGGGCCCCGTCCGCAGGCCTGGTCAACGCGGTGCTGCGCCGGGTCGGTGAGCACGACCTCGCCGGCTGGGTCGACCGGGTCGCGCCGGACGCCGCCGCGGACCCGATCGGCCACCTCGCGGTCGCCCACAGCCACCCGCGCTGGGTCGTGGCCGAGCTGGCGAGCTCGCTCGGCGACCGGGCCGAGGAGCTGTCCGACCTGCTGGCCGCGGACAACGACCCGCCGGAGGTGGTGCTGGTGGCTCGCCCCGGCCGGTCGGACCCCAGCGAGCTGCCCGGCGAGCCCACCGCGTTCTCGCCGTACGGCGTGCGGATGAGCGAGGGCGACCCGCGGGCCGTGCCGGCGGTGGCCGAGGGACGCGCGGGAGTGCAGGACGAGGGTTCCCAGCTGGTCGCCGTGGCGGCTGCGGCCGCGCCGCTGGAAGGGCGCGACGAGCGCTGGTTGGACCTGTGCGCCGGCCCAGGTGGCAAGGCCGCGCTGCTGGCGGCGCTGGCCGCCCAGCGCGGGGCGCGGCTGGTGGCGAACGAGGTGCAGCCACACCGGGCCGACCTGGTCCGCCGCGCCCTGGCCGCCGCCGAAGGGGTCGAGGAGGTCACGACGTACGACGGGCGGCGACCGCCCTGGGCGGCGGGCTCCTTCGACCGGGTACTGGTGGACGCGCCGTGCTCGGGCCTCGGCGCGCTGCGTCGGCGACCCGAGGCCCGCTGGCGCCGGCAACGGGCCGACCTGGCCGATCTCGTGCCGCTCCAGCGCGCCCTGCTCGACTCCGCCCTCGACCTGGTCCGTCCGGGCGGAGTGGTGCTCTACGCGACCTGCTCGCCCGTCCTCGCCGAGACCGCCGAGGTGGTCGCCGACCTGACCGGACGGGGCGAGCTCGAGCCGGTCTCGCTCGAGGTCCCGGACGCAGCCGGGCCGATCCCGGACACGATCCAGCTGTGGCCGCACCGGCACGCGACCGACGCCATGTTCGCGGCCCAGGTGCGTCGTTCCGCCGGGTGAGCGTCACGGGAGCGTCAAACGTTGCCTATTTCGTTACGTAGATCCGAGGTCCGGCATGGACGCGCTGGGGCGCGTGCCGTTCAATGGACACAGTGGCCCGACTCGGCGGGCCACCAGGGGGAGGAAGGTAGATGCGACGCTGGACCGCCATCGCGGTGCTGGCCCTGGTTCTCGGGCTGGCACCCACTTCGGCGTGGGCGGACGAGACGGTCGTGGTCCCCGGCACGAGCCTTCCCGCATCCGGCACCTCGCTGACCTACTTCGGTTGCGTCGACCTGTTCCACGTCGACCAGCGGGGCCCTCAGGCGATGCTCAGGCGAGACGACGCGGCGCCGCTCGGCAGTCGCGCGGTCGACCTGACGTTGCCGGGCACGCAGACCGCCGCCGGCTCGGCCAGTCTCTTCTCCTCGGTGTCCACGGCCGTCTCCACCCTGGCCGTGCGCGGCGCTGACGGCGGCAGCACAGGCGTCGCGTACGTCTGGTACCTCGCACCCGGCATGGCCCGGGGCCAGGTGTGGTCGGGTCAGGCGAATCTGACCGCGGCACCCGGCTGGCAGCAGGTCGACACCTCGACGCTGACCTACCGGTGGACCCGGTACGACTCCGCCTCCGGCGCAGTCCGCGGCCGCGGAGGCTCGGCCACGATCGACGCCTTCACGGCCGCGCACGGGGACGGCCCGGGGTACGTGCTGGTCGGCTTCGGCTGCGACGGTCAGACCTTCAGCGTCGACGCGATCCGGACCGGGCTCCCCGGTTCCGTCACGACGTACGACCTCGACGGCTGGTCCGTGACCACCACGATCGAAGCAACCAAGGGTCATGTTCAGCCGGGCGAGCAGGTCGCGATCAGCGGCGTCTCGGAGGGGCTGGGCAGGGCCATGGGTGCGACGCTGACGTTGCAGGCCCGCCCCGAGGGAGCGGCGGAGTTCCACACCGTCGCCGAGACCGTCGCGGCCGCGGCTGACGGCACCGTCACGGCCACCGTCACTCCTGAGGTGACGACCGAGTACCGCTGGTTCTTCGCCGGGCGGAGCTACGCGAACGAGCACTTCTCCGGGATCGTGCGGGTCGAGGTGACGCCTGCCCCGGGCGGCTGACCGCTAACGTCGCGGGCATGGCTTCGCCGTTCATCGAGGTAGACGTCGACGACCGGGTCGTCAAGGTCACCAACCCCGACCGCGTCTACTTCCCGGAGTCCGGCGCGACCAAGCTGGACCTCGTCGAGTACTACCTCGCCGTCGGCGACGGCATCGTCAACGCCCTGTTCGAGCGGCCGTGCATGCTCCACCGCTTCCCCAAGGGTCTGGCCGGGGACAAGGTCCACCAGAAGCGGCTGCCCTCCGGTGCGCCGCCCTGGGTCGAGACGGTGCGACTTCACTTCCCCCGCTGGAACCGCACCGCCGACGAGCTGTGCGTGACCGAGCTCGGGGCGGTGATCTGGGCGGTCCAGATGTCGACCGTCGAGTTCCACCCGTGGAACAGCCGCCGAGCCGACACCGAGAAGCCCGACGAGTGGCGGATCGACCTCGACCCCGGCCCGCTGTCCGACTTCGCCCAGGTGCAGCGCGTGGCAGGCGTGGTGCACGAGGTGCTCGACGAGCTCGGCGCGGTCGGCTTCCCCAAGACCAGCGGCAGCAAGGGGCTGCACGTCTACGTCCGGATCACGCCCGACCACGGCTTCGCCGACGTTCGGCGGGCGGCACACGCCTTCGCCCGCGAGATCGAGCGGCGAGCGCCGGACGACGTGACCACCGAGTGGTGGAAGAAGAACCGCGACCCGCACCACCTGTTCGTCGACTACAACCAGAACACCCGCGACCACACCATCGCGGCGGCGTACTCCGTGCGCGGGCTTCCCGACGCGCGGGTCTCCGCCCCGGTGCGGTGGGACGAGGTACCCGACTGCGACCCGCACGACTTCACGATGTTCACGATGCCCGCGAGATACGCCGAGCTCGGAGACCTGCACCACGACATCGACGACCACGTCTTCGACATCGCGCCGCTGCTGGAGTGGGCGGCACGCGACGAGGCGGAAGGCGCCGAGACTCCGGCCGTGCCCGAGGAGGAGCCCTAGGATCGGGCCGTGGCCATCCAGATCACCCCGAGCATCCTGAACGCCGACTTTGCCGCGCTCGGAGCCGAGGTGGCGCGGATCCCCAGCGCCGACTGGGTGCACGTGGACGTCATGGACAACCACTTCGTCCCCAACCTCACGTTCGGCCCGACCATGGTCGAGGCGCTGACACGGGCTACCGACGTGCCGCTGGACGCCCACCTCATGATCGAGGAACCCGACCGAGAGGCGATGGCGTACGTCGAGGCGGGTTGTGGCTCGGTGACGTTCCACGTCGAGGCCGCGGCCGCTCCCGTCCGACTGGCGCGCGAGCTCCGCTCCCACGGGGCGCGGGCCAGCATGGCGCTCAAGCCGGCGACCCCGATCGACCCGTACGAGGACCTGCTGCCCGAGCTCGACATGGTGCTGCTGATGACGGTCGAGCCGGGCTTCGGCGGTCAGCGGTTCCTCGACCTGGTGCTGCCCAAGGTGCGGCGCGCCCGCGAGCTGATGGACAAGCATGGCGTCGAGACCTGGCTGCAGGTCGACGGCGGGGTCTCGCTCGACACCATCGGGCGCTGCGCCGAGGCCGGCGCGGACGTCTTCGTCGCCGGGTCGGCGGTCTACAAGGCCGACGACCCCGACGCGATGGTGGCGTCCCTGCGGGCTGCCGCCGAAGCTGTGGGCTGACCCTCGGCGGGCCTGACCCTGCCGTGTCGCCTACGGGTTCCAGCAGCCGACCTCATCACGACGACGAGCGCCGCGAGTAGTAGGCTCTTCCGCGCAGAGCAACTGTTGACTCAGCAACACGATGAAGCAGTACCACGATGAAACAGTGCTCGCGTGCTCTGGGGGCGGTGGAACTCCGCACCGGCGGTGACAGTCCGCGACCCGGTCACAGAACCCGACGAGGGGACGGTGGCCGGTTGACCAGGTGGAACTCCTGGACCGACGGTCAAAGTCCGGATGAGAAGCAGCACGCGGCGACAACGTACCCGTGCAGCGGGTGCGCGGTCACCCCTCCCGGAACCGTGAGCACCGACCGGACCGGGAGTGAGCGTCATGGCCTTCACCGAGGCGGAACGCGACGCGATGCGTCGCGCCCTGGTGCTGGCCGGTTCGCCTGGTGTGCCGCTGGGACCCAACCCCCGGGTGGGCTGCGTGCTGCTGGCCGAGGACGGCACCGAGGTCGCCGAAGGCTTCCACCGCGGCAGCGGTACGCCGCACGCCGAGGCCGCCGCCCTGGCGGTCGCCGGCGAGGCCGCTCGTGGGTGCACGGCCGTGGTCACCCTGGAGCCCTGCAACCACACCGGCCGTACCGGCCCGTGCGCACCGGCCCTGATCGACGCCGGCGTCCGCCGGGTCGTCTACGCCCAGCCCGACACCAACCCGCTGGCCAGTGGCGGGGCGGTAGCCCTCCGGGACGCCGGCCTCGAGGTCGAGGGCGGGTTGCTGCTCGACGAGGCGCGCGCCCTCAACCGGGCCTGGACGTTCGCCGTCGAGCACGGTCGGCCGTTCGTCACCTGGAAGTTCGCCGCCACCCTGGACGGGCGCAGCGCGGCCGCCGACGGGACCAGTCGATGGGTCTCCAGCCGGGCCGCGCGGCTGGACACGCACCGGCTCCGCGGGGAGTGCGACGTGATGCTGGTCGGAGCCAACACCGTGGTCGTGGACGACCCGGAGCTGACCGTCCGCGACGAGGTCGACCAGCCGCTGCCCGTGCAGCCGCTGCGGGTGGTGATGGGGGAGCGCAGCCTCGACCCGGGCCGCCGGGTGTTCAACGACCGCGCCGAGACCCTCCACCTGCGTACGCGCGACCCGCACGAAGTCCTCGCGACGCTCTACGCGCGCGATCTGCGCCACGTCTTCCTCGAAGGCGGGCCGACGGTCGCGTCAGCGTTCCTGCGTGCCGGGCTGGTGGACGAGGTCGTGGCCTACGTCGCACCGATGCTCCTCGGTGCCGGCTCCGCGGCGGTCGCCGACTTGGGGATCCACGCCATCAGCGATGCGCTGCACCTCCGCGTCATCGACGTCACCGTTCTGCACGGCACGGGGCACGACGGCCGGGGCGGCGAGGACACGAACATCCGACTCACCATGACGCCGGCGGTCGAGAGGTCCGGTGGTTGAGGTGCGAGGTGTCGAGGGGCCGGTGGTTGAGGTGCGAGATTTCGAGGGGCCGGTGGTTGAGGTGCGAGCGAAGCGAGCGTCGAAACCCCCGGCCGGAGGGGCGCGCTGATGTTCACCGGCATCGTCGAGGAGCTCGGCACGGTCGCTGCCGTCGAGGACCAGGGCGACGCGGTCCGGTTGACCCTGCGGGCACGCACCGTGCTCGAGGACGCCCGGCTCGGCGACTCGATCTCCGTGAACGGCTGTTGCCTCACGGTGAGCAGCCGGGACGAGAGCAGCTGGACCGCCGACGTGATGCAGGAGACGCTCGACAAGACCTCGCTCGGTGGACTGGTCGCCGGCGACCGGGTCAACCTGGAGCGGGCCGCGACGCTCGCCACCCGGCTCGGGGGTCACCTGGTGCAGGGACACGTCGACGCTGTCGGCACGGTCCTGGCCCGGCGGCCCAGCGAGCACTGGGACCTGGTCACGATCGGCCTGCCCGAACAGCTCGCGCCGTACCTCGTCGACAAGGGCTCGATCGCAGTGGACGGCGTCAGCCTCACCGTCGTCGAGGCCGGAGCCGACCGGTTCACGGTCAGCCTGATCCCCGAGACGCTCACACGCACCACGTTCGGGACCCGTGCCGTCGGCGACCCGGTCAACCTGGAGGCCGACGTCATCGCCAAGCACGTGGCCACGCTGGTCCGCGCCTACACCGACACCTATACCGGCACGCACACAGGAGGAAGCACATGATCGACTGGCTGCTGCACGGCACCATCCCCGTCGCCGGAGGCGAGCTCCTCGCCCGCGAGGTCGTCGGCAACCTGTTCGGGCTCGCCAGCGCGATCCTGGGCATGAAGCGGCTTGTGTGGGCCTGGCCGGTGGGCGTCGTCGGCAACGTGCTGCTCTTCACGGTGTTCGTGACCGGCGAGCTGAGCGGCGCTTCCTCCGACCCGTTGTGGGGCCAGGCGGGCCGACAGGTGTTCTTCATCGCGGTCTCGCTCTACGGCTGGTACCGCTGGAGCCGGTCCCGTGCGGCAGGCGGTGCCGCCGACGGCGGGGCGATCACGCCACGATGGGCCACGGCCCGCGAGCGACTGGCGCTGATCGGGCTCGCGGCGGCCGGGTACGGCGCGGCGTACCTGTTGCTGTTGCAGATCGGCTCGTGGGGTCCGCAGACCGAGGCGTGGATCTTGGCCGGCTCGATGCTCGCCACCTACGGGATGGCGCGCGGCTGGGTGGAGTTCTGGCTGGTGTGGATCCTGGTCGACATCGTGGGCGTGACCACGCTGGTCCGGGCCGGCTTCTACCCGACAGCCGCGATGTACGTCTTCTACGGCGGCTTCTGTGTCGTCGGCTTCATCGCCTGGTGGCGCGCGCAGCGGGCCGCCGAGCGGGAGCCGACCGGCCCGGACGCGGCGGAGGAAGTGGCTGCGTGACTGCCGAGCGTCAGGACGCGATCCGGCTCGACCCCGTCGAGCAGGCGATCGCCGAGATCGCGGCCGGCCGCGCGGTCGTGGTCGTGGACGACGAGGACCGCGAGAACGAGGGCGACCTGATCTTCGCGGCGTCGAAGGCCACGCCGGAGCTGATGGGGTTCACCATCCGCCACTCCAGCGGCGTGATCTGCGTGCCCATGCCCGCAGACATGCTCGACCGACTCGAGATCCCGCTGATGGCGCCGCACAACGAGGACCGGCTCCGGACCGCCTACACGGTCTCCGTGGACGCGCGCGACGGTGTCACGACGGGGATCTCGGCCGCCGACCGGGCCCACACCGCTCGGGTGCTGGCGGACTCGGCGACCGAGCCGTGGGAGATCACCCGGCCCGGGCACGTCTTCCCGCTGCGCTACCGGGAGGGCGGGGTCCTGGTGCGCCGCGGTCACACTGAGGCGGCGGTCGACCTGGCACGGCTCGCAGGCCTCACACCGGCAGGGGTGCTGGTCGAGATCGTCAACGATGACGGCACCATGAAGCGCGGACAGGACCTGCGCGACTTCGCCGACGAGCATCGGCTGGTGATGATCTCGATCGACGACCTGGTCCACTACCGCCGGCGCACCGAGGTGCTGGTCGAGCGGGTCGCCGAGACCCGGCTCCCGACCGAGCACGGCGAGTTCACGGCGTACGGCTATCGGATCACGGTCGACGGAGGTGAGCACCTCGCCCTCGTGCACGGCGACGTGACCGGCGACGAGCCGGTCCTGGCCAGGGTCCACTCGGAGTGCCTCACCGGGGACGTCTTCGGCAGCCACCGCTGCGACTGCGGACCGCAGCTGGACGAGGCGCTCCGACGGGTCGTCGAGGCCGGTCGCGGGGTCGTGATCTACCTGCGCGGGCACGAGGGCCGCGGCATCGGGCTGGTCGCCAAGCTGCAGGCCTACGCGCTCCAGGACGGCGGCCGTGACACGGTCGACGCGAACCTCGACCTCGGGCTGCCCGCCGACGCACGCCACTACGGCACGGCGACCCAGATCCTGCGCGATCTCGGCATCGGCAGCGTCCGGCTGCTGACCAACAACCCCGCCAAGACCGCCAGCCTGAGGGACTACGGTGTCCCGGTGGTCGAGCGGGTGCCACTCACGCCGCATCCCAACGACCACAACCTGGCCTACCTGCTGACCAAGCGCGACCGGATGGGACACGTCCTGCCCGACCTGGAGAGGGGGAGGTCGTGACCGGAGCGGGAGCGCCGGACCAGCGGCCGACCGACTGCCACGACCTGCGGGTGGCGATCGTCGCCGCGAGCTGGCACGCCACGGTCATGGACGGCCTGATCGGGGGCGCGCAGCGGGCCTGCCGTGACTACCAGGTGGAGGCGCCGCACCTGGTGCGGGTGCCCGGGACGTTCGAGCTGCCGGTGGTGGCTGACGCACTGGCCGCGCAGGGATACGACGCGGTGGTCGCGCTGGGGGTCGTGATCCGCGGTGGTACGCCGCACTTCGAGTACGTCTGCTCCGCGGCGACCGACGGGCTGACGAGGGTCGCGCTCGACCACCAGACCGCGATCGGCTTCGGCGTGCTCACCTGTGACAGCGAGGAGCAGGCGCTGGACCGGGCAGGACTCACCCGCTCGCGTGAGGACAAGGGGTACGACGCCGCGGCCGCCGCGCTGACCACCGCGCAGACGCTGCGCTCGGTCCGCCGGGGCTACGACTAGGATTTCTCCGCGTGAAGACGTTCGAGGAGCTGTGGACCGAGCTGAGCGACAAGGCCGCCTCGCGGCCGGCCGGCTCGCACACCGTGCAGCAGCTTGACGCCGGGGTGCACGCCATCGGCAAGAAGCTGGTCGAGGAGGCGGCGGAGTCCTGGATGGCGGCCGAGCACGAGTCCGCCGACCGCGCGGCCGAGGAGATCAGCCAGCTGCTCTACCACGCGCAGGTGCTGATGCTCGCCTGCGACCTGACGCTCGACGACGTCTACTCCCACCTCTGAGGCCCCGATGACCACACCAAGCACCGCGAGCACAACCCCGGGCGGCGACCGCCTGCTCCGGGTCGCCGTCCCCAACAAGGGGACGCTGTCGCAGTCGGCGCAGGAGATCCTGCGTGAGTCCGGCTACCGCCAGCGCCACGACGCCAAGGAGCTGCGGCTGCTCGACACCGAGAACGGCGTGGAGTTCTTCTACCTGAGGCCTCGCGACATCGCCCTGTACGTCGGTGAGGGCACCCTCGACGTCGGCATCACCGGCCGCGACCTGCTGCTCGACTCGGGCGCCAAGGCCGACGAGGTGATGGGCCTCGGCTTCGGTCGCAGCCGGTTCCGGTTCGCCGGCCCGACCGGGCGCTACACCGACCTCGGCGACCTCGCCGGACTGCGGATCGCCACGTCGTACGTCGGGATCGTGACCTCGTTCCTCGAGCGGAAGGGGATCGAGGCGACCGTGACCCGGCTCGACGGTGCGGTCGAGACCAGCATCCAGCTCGGCGTGGCCGATGTGATCGCCGACGTGGTCGAGACCGGGAGCACCCTCACCGCCGCCGGACTCGAGACCTTCGGCGACGTCGTGCTCGACTCCGAAGCGGTCCTCATCACCCGAGGGCAGGAGACCCCGGTCGGGTTCGAGGTGTTCCGGCGCCGGCTCGACGGCGTCCTGGTCGCCCGGACCTACGTGATGATGGACTACGACATCCCCGTGGCCAGCGTCTCCGACGCGGTCGCGCTCACGCCCGGCATCGAGAGCCCCACCGTGTCGCCGCTGCATCGCGAGGACTGGGTCGCGGTCCGGGCGATGGTCCCGCGAACCGGCGCCCAGCGCCTGATGGACGAGCTCTACGACCTCGGTGCGCGGGGCATCCTGCTCACCGACATCCATGCCTGCCGTCTCTGAGCCTGCCCTGCCCCACACCTGGCGGCCGCTCGGTGTGCGGCTGGCCGGCTGGCTCTTCGGCGGTGCGCTGCTGTTCGTGTGCGCGTTCGCGTGGTTCTCGTTCGACGAGGAGGTCCGCGACGCCTTCAGCCCGTTCCAGCGCGCGACGATCGTCGCGATGGGGCTGCTCCTGTACGGCGCGGGCTACGCGCTGGGACGCAGTCGGGTCCGGGCCGAGGAGACCGGGCTGGTCGTCGTCAACGGATACCGCCGCCACGAGTACGAATGGGCCGAGGTGCTGGCGGTCCACCTCGCCCCCGGGGCCCCGTGGGCGGTGCTCGACCTGGCGGACGGCACCAGCCAGTCCGCGATGGGGATCCAGGGCTCGGACGGTGCGCGCGCGCGGCGCGCGGTGGCCGAGCTGCGGCTGTTGATCAACCAGGGCTACGGCTCAGCCTGATCCAGCACCGTTCACCACGAGATCGGCTCGCTCGCGTGTCCGATGCGTGGCGAAGTGGAGCGCCTCGGCTGCGGCCCAGCGCTCCCAGAACGGCGCGAAGTCGTCTCCGTCGCGTGCGATGCCGCGACGCATCCGCAGGTCGTACGGCGCCTCCACCCACACCAGCACGGTGGTGAACGGCTCCGCGACCAGCGACCCGGACCCGACGCCCTCGACCACCAGTAGCGGCACGGGTCGGACCGTGACCTGCTCGCCCCAGCTCGACGCATGCCAGTCCCATCGGCGGTAGCGACCCTCGAGCCCCTGCGCCAACGGCGACAGCAGCGTCCCGAGCTGGCGGTCCACCGTCGGGAGTCCGTCCCAGCCCTCGAAGAGGTCGTCCATGTGCACGGCCGCGGCACCGGGCTGACGACGTACGAGCGCCTCGGCCAGAGTCGTCTTCCCCGAGCCGGCCGGGCCGTCCACGCACACGAGCCGTCCGGGTCCCAGGCTCGGCGGCCGTGAGAGTGCGAGGTCGAGCACCCTCGACACGTCCGTGGGGTCGAGGTCGGGCACGAGGACAGGCTAGGTCGCGGTCCGGGCGGTTGCCGGTCGAGACGGTCAGAACGTGAGGCCGTGGCCGCGGTAGGTCGAGACCCGGTCGACGAAGGCGTCACCCTCGAGCAGGTGGACGTCGTTGGTGTGCTCGAAGGGCTCGCCTGACTTGGCGTGCCGGAACCACACCAGGTCCCCGATCGCGAGACGGGCCGCGGCGGGTCCGGTGAGCGGCGTCTGCACCTCGCCGGCGCCCTCCAGCGCGGTCAGGTGGAGCCCCTCGGGCAGCCACGGGGTCGGTAGTCGGTCCCTGCCAGCGGGACCGGACGCCACCAGACCGCCGCCGTGGACCGTCGCGATCCCCGGGCCTGGTCGGCGGGTGACCGGCAGCGCGAAGAACGCCGCCGGCCGCGGCTCGAAGGACCGGTAGTGGTCGAACAGGGTCGGCACCAGCAGACCCGACCCTGCGGCGACCTCCGTGACGACCGGGTCCGCGGCGGTCGACTCGACCGAGCCTGAGCCACCGGCGTTCCAGAACTCCAGCTCCACCACACCGGTCAGCGCGTCCGAGACCTGCTGCCGACGCGCCTCCAGCTGGGACTGCGAAGCCTGCTTCAGGCCTCGGACGACCAACGACTTGGCACGCTGCGTCGGCACCATGTCGGGCAGGCCCGCGACCTGCCCCTCGTAGGTCATCACCCCGACCAACCGGAAACCACGCCGATCCACGACCCGACGTGCGAGGTCCCGAACGGCCGCCGGGTCGTAGAGCGGCGAGCGCTTGGGACCGACGTGCTGACCACCGATCCGAAGGCCCGCGTCGACGTCGATCGCCACCCGTACCGGCACCGCGAGCGAGTGTCGTACCGAGTCGACGACGTCGAGGTGGGCGAGGTCGTCGATCATCAACGTGATCGCCGCGGCGGCGGCGGGCGAGGCCACCAGCTGGGTGAGCGCTGGTCGGTCCACCGTGGGGTAGGCGACGACCAGATCGTCGCTGAGCCCCTGCTCGTGGAGCCACAGCGCCTCGCGGAGGGTGAACGCCAGCACGCCGGTGAACCCCGGATGCCGCAGTGCCCGCTCGATCAACGCCGGCACCCGAACCGACTTCGACGCCAGCCGCAACGGCTTCCCCGCAGCGCGTCGGGCCAGGTCATCGGCATTGGCGTCGAAGGCCTCGAGGTCGACCACCATCGCGGGAGCCGCAAGCTGCTCGGAGCCCGCTACGGCCGCGGTGAGCCGGCGGGCCAGCGCACTGCGCCCCGAGGACGCGGGCCCCGAGGAGGAGGGCGGCATCAGGTGATTCCGCGGCGCTTCAGGATCGCCTCGATGTCGGCGAGGTCCTCGTCGATGACCGGCTCGTCGCGCCGCGCGGTGCGACCCAGCGCGGGGCGCTCCTCGGCACCGGTCGCCGACCGCGGCTCCCGGGGCGATCCACCGCTTTCCCGCTGCCGCTCACGGAGCATGGCCGAGCCGCCGAGCAGCAGGACCGAGAGCCCGGCGAGCACGATGCCGGCCCAGACGATCGGGCTGAGCACCAGATGGGTGGCCCAGTCGGCCACCGAGCTGCCGATCTCGGTGAACATCTCCAGCGTGCCCGTCATCCAAGCCGCGGGCGGGAGCAGGGTCAGCCCGGCGCCCCGCAGGCCGGAGGCGGCCCCCCGGTGGCGGAACGCGTACCAGGTCCACGCCGCGCCGAGGGCGGTGAGCACCGCCGTCAGTGCGGCCCACGTCACCTCGTCCACGAGGTCAAGCCTGTCACATGGGTGGAGGCAGCTCGACGGGTGCGAGGATCGAGCCGTGGTCGGTCCCCAGGAGCCCTTCGACGGCACCCGCATCCCCGATCCGGGGTTCGCCGGTGACGACGGAACGGCCGACGCCGCGCTCACAGCCGCGCTCTCGGCGTACGACGACGGGGGCGGGGACCGTGCCGGGGTCCTGGCTGCGCTCGGCAGTGCCCGGCTGCTCGTTCCCGTCGTCGCGATCCTCGGGGAGGTCGAGCACGACGACCAGGGTCTCGCCCACGACAAGACCAGCGACATGGCGACCGTCCTGATCACCCGGCCGGACGGTCGGCGTGGCCTGCTCGCGTTCACCAGCGCCGCGAGCCTGGCCGCGTGGAGCACGGACGCCCGGCCGGTCCCGGTGAGCGCCGCCACCGCCGCGCAGGCGGCCATCCAGGAGCAGGCGGAGGCACTGGTGATCGACGTCTCCGGCCCGGTCCGCTACGCCCTGGAGGGCGACGACCTCCACGGCATCGCGGCGGGGTGGCGCCTGGCCCGGGTGGGCGCCCGCTCCGCTTGGATTCGACCCGCGTCGGAATGAACCGGTAGAGTCCGGCGTTGACCGATCAGTCCCTCACGGGACCGATCTGACAAGCGGAGACCAGCAGCGCCACGTCTCCCACCCGCATCGACCGCCACAGGTCGTCGGGTACCGGTCCCAGGGCGACCCGGTCGTCCTGGAAAGAGACACCCGCCGCGGCGATGTGTCGTGACTGGGCTTCCGCTTGTGACCAGCGGAAGCCTTCTTCGATTTCCGGGCAGTACCAACCGGACGTCGCGGGGTCTTCCGGACGCGAGAACCACTGGAGGACTTATCAGCACCGAGCTGCGTATCAACGAACGGATCCGGGTACCCGAGGTCCGTCTTGTGGGACCCAACGGCGAGACCGTGGGCATCGTCCCCACCGACCAGGCCCTGAAGCTGGCCCAGGAGGCAGACCTCGACCTCGTCGAGGTGGCTCCCATGGCCCGCCCGCCGGTCTGCAAGCTCATGGACTACGGGAAGTTCAAGTACGAGAACGCCCAGAAGGCCCGTGAAGCGCGTCGGAACCAGACCAACGTCGTCATCAAGGAGATGAAGCTCCGCCCGAAGATCGACCAGCACGACTACGAGACCAAGAAGGGTCACGTCGTGCGGTTCCTGAAGGCCGGCGACAAGGTCAAGATCACGATCATGTTCCGCGGCCGCGAGCAGCACCGGCCCGAGCTCGGCTTCCGGCTGTTGCAGCGGCTGGCCGAGGACGTCGACGAGCTGGGCTTCGTCGAGTCCGCCCCCAAGCAGGACGGGCGCAACATGATCATGGTGCTGGGCCCGCACCGCAAGAAGGCCGACGCCAAGGCCGAGGCCAAGGCGGAGAAGGAGACCCGGGCCGCCGCCCGCGCCGTCGAGGAGGCGGAGGAGCGCGCCGAGCGCGCCGCCCATCGCCCCGGCGGGAAGAAGGAGCGCGGCCGCTCCGAGAACCTCGATCCCGAGATCGAGGCCTGACCCAGCCGGCGGTTGAGGTGCGAGGCCGGCCCCCGCCGAGCCTCGAGACCTCCGGCCCATCACGGAGAAGAAGAAAGCGAAGAGAGAACATGCCGAAGAACAAGACGCACTCCGGTGCCAGCAAGCGCTTCAAGGTGACCTCCACGGGGAAGGTGCGCCGCCTGAAGGCGAGCCGCAAGTCCGGTGCGGCGTTCGCCTCCGCCCCGACGACGGGAAGCCGACGGATCCATCGCCGCAACCAGGGTGAGGTCGACGTCAAGAAGGCCGACGTCAAGCGCGTCAAGAAGATGCTCGGCATCTGAACCCCTCGGTCACCACAGCAACTCAAGGAGTAACGACATGGCACGCGTCAAGCGCGCAGTGAACGCCCACAAGAAGCGCCGCACCACCCTCGACCGCGCCGCCGGATACCGCGGCCAGCGCTCGCGGCTGTACCGGAAGGCCAAGGAGCAGGTCACCCACTCGCTGGTCTACTCGTACAACGACCGCCGCAAGAACAAGGGCAACTTCCGGCGCCTGTGGATCCAGCGGATCAACGCGGCCGCTCGCGCCGAGGGCCTGACCTACAACCGCTTCATCCAGGGCCTCAACCTGGCCGGCGTCGAGGTCGACCGCAAGATCCTCGCCGACCTCGCGGTCAACGACGCGGCCACCTTCTCGACGCTGGTCGAGACCGCCAAGGCTGCGCTGCCCGAGGACGTCAACGCGCCGAAGGCCTCCTGACCACCGGGCCAGGACCGGTGGTCGGGGAAGGCGGGCAGCCGCTGACCGCCCGCAGCGGCCGGGTCAAGGAGGCGCGCAAGCTCAGCCGCCGGTCGGTACGCACCGAGCGGCGGCTGTTCCTCGCCGACGGCCCGAAGGCGGTCGAGGGCGCGCTGGGTGCCAGGCTGCCGGGGGGTGAGGTCTGCGCGGTCGAGGTGTTCGCCACCGGCGCTGCGGCGCAGCAGTACGCCGCGCTGCGTGACGTCGCGGC
This sequence comes from Nocardioides sp., assembly GCF_036374615.1. Classification (GTDB taxonomy): domain Bacteria; phylum Actinomycetota; class Actinomycetes; order Propionibacteriales; family Nocardioidaceae; genus Nocardioides. The sequence goes on along the minus strand of NZ_DASUTK010000202.1, from coordinate 19,320 downwards.
CGACCTCGGCGTGGCCTGGACGCCGGTCGAGGACCACGCGCTCGCGACGCTGAGCGACAGCGTCACCCCGGCCGGCGTGGTGGCGGTGTGCCGGTTCCTCGACCGCCCCGTCGACCAGGTGTGGGAGAGCGCCGACCTGGTCACGATCTGCGCCGACGTACGCGATCCCGGCAACGCCGGCACCGTGGTCCGCACCGCCGACGCGGCCGGTGCTGCCGCTGTCGTGCTGGCCGGCCACTCGGTGGACGCCTACAACGCCAAGACCGTGCGGGCCAGCGTCGGCAGTCTCTTCCACCTCCCGGTGGCCCTCGCTCCCGACCCGAAGGTCGTCGTCTCGCAGGCGCGCGACGCGGGCTTGACGGTGCTGGCCGCCGACGGCGACGGCGAGACGGACCTGTTCGATGCCGACGACCTGCTGCGCAGGCCGGTCGCCTGGCTCTTCGGCAACGAGGCGTGGGGGCTGCCGGACGAGCTCGCGGCGCTGGCCGACGGACGAGTCCGAATCCCGATCGTGGGCCGGGCCGAGAGCCTCAACCTCGCGACCGCCGCGGCGGTCTGCCTGTACGCCACGGCTCGCGCGCGCCACTGACCCGCCGCCCACGACGCCGTGGCGAGCGTGCATGACCCGGTGTTCCATGGATGATGGGCCCCGTGACAGACCCGGGCTCTCCTCAGGCGCTGGTCGACGCGCTGCCCGACGGGGTCGTGGTGGCCGACGCCGCCGGTCAGGTGGTGATCGTCTCGGCGCTCGCCGGGCGGATGCTCGGCGCCGACCCGGCGACCTCGGTCGGCGCCCAGCTGGCCGACGTGCTCGCCCTGCAGGACACGGAGGGCCGCGACTGGTGTGCGGCGAACCAGCCCTACGGCGGCCTCACGAACCGGACCGGGATACCCGAGCAGTCGTGGTTGCTCCCCAACGGCACCGAGGTGCTGACCACCGCTCGGATCACCCGAGACCTGCGTGGGGGACCGGTCACGCAGGTCGCTGTCGTGATCCGCAGCGGACGAGGACGCGCGCACCTCGACCGGGAACGCTCGGACCTTGTCGCCACCGTCGCCCATGAGCTGCGGTCACCCCTCACCGGTGTGAAGGGCTTCGTGCAGGCGATGCTGAACCGCTGGGACAAGCTCACCGACGAGCAGAAGAAGCTCATGCTCACGACCGTCCACACCGACTCCGACCGACTCAGCCGACTGATCGCGGAGCTGCTCGACGTGGCGAGGATCGACACCGGCCGGCTGTCGCTGCACAGCAGGCCGTGCGACGCCGACCAGCTCGTCGGCCGGGTCGTGGAGTCGGTCCAGGCCGGAACCGCCCGCCCGATCCGGTACGACGTCGAGGACGACCTGCCGTCGATCGGGGCCGATCCCGACAAGTTCACCCAGGTAGTGACGAACCTGGTCGAGAACGCCGTCCGGCACGGCGCCGGCACCGTCTCGGTCACCCTGGAGGCGCTGCGGGAGGGCGCCGAGCAGTCGGGGATCCGGCTCGTGGTCGAGGACGAGGGGGACGGCATCCCCGACGAGCTGCGGCGACGAGTGTTCACGAAGTTCTGGACCAGTGGTGTCCGCGGCGGGTCGGGTCTGGGCATGTATCTCGTCAACGGGCTGACCCGTGCCCACGGCGGCAGCATCGTGCTCGGTGACGCCGATTCGGGCGGAGCGCGGGTCGTCGTCGAGTGGCCCGCCGCCCGGATCGGCTGATCTCCACAGAACCTTCACGAATCCTCCCCGCCATCCGGCGGTCGCGCTTCTACTGTCGTTCCATGGCCCCACGCACCGTGCTCGTGGTCGAGGACGACCGCGTCATCAACGACGCGGTCACGGCCCGGTTGCGCGGAGAGGGGTATGCCGTCGTCCAGGCGTTCGACGGACCGACCGCGGTGGACGCGTGCGCCGCGGCCGAGCCGGATGCCGTCGTGCTCGACGTGATGCTGCCGGGCTTCGACGGCCACGAGGTGTGCCGCCGGATCCAGGCCCAGCGCCCGGTGCCGGTGCTGATGCTCACCGCACGCGATGACGAGGCGGACGTCCTCGTCGGACTCGCGGTCGGCGCCGACGACTACCTCACGAAGCCGTTCCGGATGCGCGAGCTCGTTGCCCGGGTCGTTGCTCTGCTGCGCCGGGTGGAGCGGGCGGCGGAGCTCGCGGCTGCGCCGGACCATTCCCCGCTCACCTGTGGCGACCTGGTGATCGACCCGGCACGACGTCGTACCACCGTCGATGGCCGCGAGGTACACCTCACGCCGACCGAGTTCGACCTCCTCGTCTGCCTCGCTCGAGACGCGGGGAAGGTGCTGACGCGCGAGCAGCTGCTCGCCGAGGTGTGGGACTGGGCCGACGCGTCGGGCACGCGCACCGTCGACAGTCACGTGAAGGCGCTGCGGGCGAAGGTGGGCGCTGCCAGGCTGCGCACCGTGCACGGCGTCGGGTACGCCTTGGAGGCGGCCCCGTGACCGGGGTGACCTCCCGTACGGCTCCGATGCCGGAGACGGCCCGTCCGTTGGACGCGATCGGCTCGATCAAGGTCAAGCTGGGTGTCCTGGTGGCTGCGTCCGTGGTGGTCGCGGCCCTGATCGGAGCTGCCGGCGCCCGCTCCGGTGTCCCGCTGCTCCTGTCACTGCCGGTCGCCGTCACCCTGGCGCTCGGGGTCACCCAGCTGCTCGCGGCCGGGATGGTCGCCCCGCTCCGTGAGATGACCGCCGTCGCGCAGGCCATGGCGCGCGGCGACTACTCCGGCCGGATCGACACGCAGGCGACCGACGAGGTGGGCAGGCTGGCCGAGGCTTTCAACTCGATGGCGGACGACCTGGCCGCGGTCGACCGTGAGCGGCGAGACCTGGTGGCCACCGTGTCCCACGAGATCCGCACCCCGCTCGCCGGGCTCACCGCCCTGTTGGAGAACCTGGCGGACGGCGTCGTCCCGACCGACGGCCCACACCTGGCCGAGGCGCTGGAGCAAGCAGAGCGGCTGGGTGCGCTCGTCTCCGACCTGCTCGAGCTCTCCCGGCTGGACGCCGGGGCAGCCCGGCTCGACCTGCAGCCCGTGGTGCTGCGGGACCTGGTGGGCGCCACTGCCCGGGAGGTCTCGGCGAGCGGCCGCGACGTGAGGTTCGACGTCAGAGTCCCCGACGGTCTGGGGCTCACCGGTGACCCGATGCGCCTCCGGCAGCTCTTCACGAATGTGCTCGACAACGCGGCCCGGCACGGCCCCGCGGGTCAGACCGTCCTGATCACCGCGGGCGAGTCGGCAGGCGCCGTCTGGCTCGAGGTGGACGACTCGGGCCCCGGGATAGCGCCCGTCGACCGGGAGCGGGTATTCGAACGGTTCGGCACGCTGGCCGAGGGCCACGGAGGCGGCACCGGCCTCGGGCTGGCGGTCGCCCGCTGGGTGGCCTTGCTGCACGGAGGCAGCCTGCGCTTCGTCGACCCGGCTCCTGACCGATCCGGCGCGCGGCTGCGGCTGGAGCTGCCTGCCGTCCCATCCGCCCAGCGTGAGGAGGTCACGATGACCGTTCCCCCGTCCATCCCGCCCGCCTCGTCCACGTCCGTGTCGCAGTCTCCGGCGGCGCAGGTGCCGACCCGCGCGACCGGTCCGGTCTCAGTGCCACCGTCCGGCATGGGCACCCTCTTCGGGCGGTTCTGGCCGGAGCAGGCAGGGTTGCCGGGACTGCGCGTGGTGCTGCTCGCCGCCGGGGTCGGGATCCTGGCCGGCGCGATCATGGCGTTCACCCTGCCGGGCCTGTCATGGGTCGTCGTGCTGCTCGCGGCCGGTGGCACGGCGTACGCCAGCGCAGCCCGTCGGAAGGATCCGTTCGCGCTCGCCTGTACGGGGCTGAGCGTGCTGCTGGTGCTGCCCCTCATGTTGCTCGACAACGCCGGAATCGCGACATTGTGCGTGCTGGCGTCGTCGGCGGTGTTCCTGATAGGCGTCACGGGGGCCAGGACCCTCCCGGGCTTCGTCCTCGCCGGGCTCGCCCTGCCGCTGGCCGAGGTGCGAGGCATGCCCTGGCTCGGCCGCAGTGTCCGCGTGGCGGGGACCGGCGGCCGCACCTCAGCCGTCGCCCGTACCGTCGTCTGGTCCGCTATCGCTCTCGCCGTGTTCGGCGCCCTGTTCGCCTCGGCGGACGCCCTCTTCGCGCGCTGGGTGGACTTCTTCGTCCCGAACCTGAGCTTCGGAGACCTGGTCGTCCGCGGTTTCGTCGCCGTGATCGTCTTCGGGCTGACCCTGTCGGCGGCGTACCTCGCCCTCAACCCACCCGAGGTCGAGCCGGAGACGGCGCCTCCTCCGCCGCTGCGAAACCGCTTCGAGTGGCTGGTACCCGTCCTGGTGGTGGACGCGGTCTTCGCTGTGTTCCTCGCTGCGCAAGCGGCCGTGGTGTTCGGCGGGCACGACTACCTCGAACGCACCACCGGCCTCACGTACGCCGAGCACGTCCACCGGGGCTTCGGACAGCTCACGGTGGCGACCGCTCTCACGCTGCTCGTGGCGTGGGCGGCGGCCCGGCGCGCGGGGCAGGGCCGGACCGACCAGCTCTGGCTCCGGGTCGCGGTGGGGGCGCTGTGTGTCCTCACGCTCGTCGTGGTCGCCTCGGCGCTGTACCGGATGCACGTCTACCAGGAGGCCTATGGGTTCACGACCCTGCGGCTCGTCGTGGACGTCTTCGAGGGCTGGCTCGGCGTCGTCGTGGTGGCCGTCATGGTCCTGGGAGGGATGCGCTGGGAGCGGTGGCTGCCTCGGACCGCGCTGCTCACCGGCGCCGCGGCCCTGCTCGGGCTCGCGGCGATCAACCCGGATGCCTGGGTGGCCGACCGCAACATCGACCGGTGGGAGACGAGCGGCACCTTGGACGTCGACTACCTGACGTCACTCTCCGCGGACGCGGCCCCGATCATCGCCGACCGCCTCCCGCCTGAGCTAGCAGGCTGCGCGCTGCGGTACCTCCCGACGAACCAGCTGAGTGAGGAGAACAGCGACGGCTGGCTGTCCTGGAACCTCGGTCGCGCCCGGGCGGAGTCGGCGTTGGTCGACGTCCTGCTGCCAGCATCCGAGGACGTCACCGCCTGCCAGGACCTGCCCCCGGCCGACTGACGCGAGTCGGGGGTACGTCATCGCCGAGGGCGACCGGCATCCGACCGGTTCGTGCCGCCGGGCCGCCTCTTCCTAGACTTCCCCCATGTCCGGACCCAACACCGACTATGACCCCGTGCAGGTCGCGCCGCTCGACGAGGAGAACGTGGCCGCGATGCGCGACGCCGCGCTCGCCGCCATCGCCGAGGCCCGTGACCTGGCCGGGCTCAAGCAGGCGAGGCTGGACCACGCCGGGGACCGGTCACCACTCGCGCTGGCCAACCGGGAGATCAAGGCGCTGCCTCCGCAGGCCCGCAAGGAGGCCGGGCAGCGGATGGGCCAGGCTCGCGCCGCCGTCAACCAGGCGTTGACCGCGCGCACCGCCGTGCTCGAGGCGGAGCACGAGGAGCGGATGCTGGTCGAGGAGACCGTGGACGTCACGGTCCCGACCCAGCGCACGCCACGGGGGTCGCGGCACCCGATCACGCTGATGCACGAGCTGGTCAGCGACATCTTCGTCGCCATGGGCTGGGAGGTGGCCGAGGGCCCGCTCGTCGAGGCGGAGTGGCTGAACTTCGACGCCCTCAACCTCGGACCCGACCACCCTGCCCGCACGTTGCAGGACACCTTCTGGACCGAGCCGGCCGACCACCACGTCGTGCTCCGCACCCAGACCTCGCCGGTCCAGGTGCGCACCATGCTCACCCGACAGCCGCCGATCTACGTGATCTCGCCCGGCCGGGTCTTCCGGACCGACGAGTACGACGCCACGCACAGCCCGATGTTCCACCAGGTGGAGGGGCTCGTCGTCGACGAGGGCATCACCATGGCCCACCTCAAGGGCACGCTCGACCACTTCGCCACCCGGCTGTTCGGCGACGGGGTCACGACCCGCTTCCGCCCCTCGTACTTCCCGTTCACCGAGCCCTCGGCCGAGTTCGACTTCCTGTGCTTCGTGTGCCGCGACGTGCCCGGGGCCCGCGAGGAGTGCCGCACCTGCAAGGGCGAGGGTTGGATCGAGTGGGGCGGCTGCGGTGTGGTCAACCCGCGGGTGCTGACCGCCTGCGGCATCGACAACGATCGCTACACCGGGTTCGCGTTCGGCATGGGCATCGACCGGTCGCTGATGCTGCGCACCGGGGCGTCAGACCTGCGCGCCTTCTTCGAGGGCGACGTGCGGTTCTCCTCGGCCTTCGGAACGGAGCTCTGACCCGGTGAAAGCACCCGTCTCCTGGATCCGCGAGTACGCCGCGCTGCCGGCCGACCTCGACACCGACACCCTCACCGCGCGGTTGACCCTGCTCGGTCTCAAGCTCGAGGCGCTGCACCGCGCCGGGGACCAGATCTCCGGCCCCCTGGTCGTCGGTCGGGTGCTCACGATGGTCGCCGAGCCCCAGAAGAACGGCAAGACCATCAACTGGTGCACGGTGGACGTGGGTGAGGCCAACGGCACGGGGGAGCCGCAGGGGATCGTGTGCGGTGCCCACAACTTCGCGCCCGGTGACCTGGTGGTCGTCGTCCTGCCTGGCGGGGTGCTGCCGGGCGGGTTCGAGATCAGCGCCCGCAAGACCTACGGCCACGTCTCCGCCGGGATGATCTGCTCCTCACGGGAGCTCGGCATCGGTGACGATCACGAGGGCATCATCGTGCTTCCACCCGATGCCGGCGAGCCGGGGGACGACGCGTTCAAGGTGCTCGGGCTCGACGAGGAGGTCGTCGAGTTCGAGATCAACCCGGACCGGGCCTACGCCCTCTCACTGCGCGGCATCGCGCGCGAGGCCGCGCTGGGGTTCGACGTGCCGTTCACGGATCCCGCCGACCGCGAGGAGCCGACCTCCGAGGAGGCGGCGTACCCCGTCGAGGTCGCCGAGGACACGCGGTGCGACGTCTTCTCCGGACGCAGCGTGACCGGCTTCGACCCGTCCGCGCCCACCCCGGCCTGGATGGCTCAGCGGATCCAGCAGTGCGGCATGCGGCCGATCTCGCTGGCCGTCGACGTCACCAACTACGTGATGCTCGAGCTCGGGCAGCCGATCCACGGCTTCGACCGCGCCAGGCTGACCGGCCCGATCCGGGTCAGGCTGGCCGCGGAGGGGGAGCAGCTGCGCACTCTCGACGGCGTCGACCGCACGCTCTCGGCGGAGGACGTGCTCATCACCGACGACACCGGCCCGATCGGTCTGGCCGGGGTGATGGGTGGCGAGACGACCGAGCTCTCCGAGACCACGACCGACATCTTCATCGAGGCCGCCCACTGGGACCCGGTCCGGATCTTCCGGACCGCCAAGCGGCACAAGCTCCCGTCGGAGGCGGCCAAGCGCTTCGAGCGCGGCACCGACCCGACGATCACGCTGCGGGCTGCCGACCGGGTCGCCGAGCTGCTGGTGCGGTACGGCGGTGGCACGGTCGACCCAGGCGTGACCCACGTGGGCGCGCCGGCGCCGCAGCCGTCGATCACGATCGACGACGACCTGCCGACACGGGTGACCGGCATGCCGATCGACGCCTCGACGGTCGAGACCACGCTGAGGGCCATCGGGTGCGAGGTCGTCCGCGACGGAAACCGGCTCACCGCGACCCGGCCACCGTGGCGCCCGGACCTCACCGACCCCTTCGACCTGGTGGAGGAGGTCGCTCGGGTCGTCGGGTACGACCGGGTGCCGTCGGTGCTGCCCACGGCTCCGGCCGGGCGCGGCCTGACGCGCGAGCAGCGGCTCCGCCGCCGGGTCGGCCGGGTGCTCGCCGGAGCCGGGTACGTCGAGGTGATCGACTTCCCGTTCGTGGGCGAGGCCGACTTCGACCGGCTCGGGCTGCCTGCGGACGACGACCGGCGCACCGTGCTCCGGCTGGCCAACCCGCTCTCGGCCGAGGAACCGGCCATGACCACCACGCTGCTCCCCGGCATCCTCAAGGCGGCTGCGCGCAACGCCGGCCACGGCACGACCAGCTCGGCCCTGTTCGAGGTCGCCCCCGTCACCATCCCGCGGGGGAGCGGCCCGGCGCCGATCTACGGTGTGGACCGACCACCGACCGAGGGCGAACTCGACGACCTCCTCAAGGCGCTCCCGGACCAGCCGCTGCACCTGGCGGTGACCCTCAGCGGCGACCGGGAGCCCGCCGGCTGGTGGGGCGAAGGCCGACCCGCGACCTGGGCGGACGCGATCGACGCGATCCGGGTCGTCGCCGAGGCGCTGGACGTCGAGCTCACCGTCCGCGCCGCCACCCACGCGCCCTGGCACCCCGGCCGGTGTGCCGCACTGTTCGTCGACGGGCACGTCCTGGGTCACGCCGGCGAGCTCCACCCGAAGGTCTGTGACGCGTACGGCGTGCCACCACGCACCTCGGCCGCCGAGATCGACCTCGACGCCCTGCTGGAGCGAGCGGCCGACACGGTCGTCGCGCCGACGTACTCCACGTTCCCGGTCGCCAAGGAGGACGTGGCGCTGGTCGTCGACGCCGACGTGCCGGCCGCCGACGTGGAGGCCGCGCTGCGGGAGGGAGCCGGCGAGCTGCTGGAGTCGGTGCGGCTGTTCGACCTCTACACAGGCCCGCAGGTGGAGGAGGGCAAGAAGTCCCTCGCCTTCGCGCTCCGGTTCCGCGCCCTGGACCGCACCCTGACCGAGGAGGAGACCAGCGCCGCCCGCGCCGCCGCGGTCCGCGTCGCGGCCGAGCGCTTCGGAGCCGTCCAGCGCTGAGCCGTCACTTGGTGTTGCCTCAGGACGGCCGAGCCGTCACTTGGTGATGTCTCAGGACGGCCGAGCCGTCAACTTGCTCAATTGATCGGCTGGTGGATGACCTGCCGGAAGTGGTCGACGATCTTCAGGTCGCCGGCCAGGTGGATGTCGGCGCCGTCGCCGCGCCGCCAGAGCCGCTTCAGCAGCTGGTCGCTGCTGCCGCTGATGACGGCGTCGGGCTCGGCGTCCGGGGTTGCCACCACGTGGATGTCGTCCTCGTCGTGGTGCATGCCTTCGGGGTCCGTCCCGGAGAACCGCCCGAGCTGCACCCACACCGAGTCGCCGGTGTCCGTGACGTCGAGCCGCAGGTAGTGGGGGAGCGGGTTGAACTGTCCCCAGTCCGGGCAGCCGCCGTACATGACGTCGAGCACCTCCTCCACGCCGTCGGCGGCCAGCCGCTGGTCCAGGGGGCTGCTGGTGCCCGCCGCCTGCTCGGCGTCGATCCGGTGCACGAGCGCCTCGAGGCTCTGCCGACGGATGATGAAGCCCACGGTGTGGTCGTCCGACCAGGTCCACGCCGGCTCGGCCGGGTCGGCGTCCGCCAGCGACTCCCGCAGGGCGGTGGAGCGCTCGTCGAACGCTCCGAGGAGGTCCGCGTACGACGTGGGTCGCTTCGGATCGGGATAGTCGTCCGGCCCGTCAGGTCGGTGCTGGACGACCCAGGCCCAGAAGTCCTGCACCTCGGTGAGGTGCCACAACAGGTCGGTGGCGTTCCAGTCAGGGCAGCCGGGAACCCGAGCGAGCGGGTCGCAAGACGAAAGCACCTCGCGGAATCGTGATGATTCGGACGCGAGGTGCGAGAGGTAGTCCTCGGTGTCGAGCTTCATCCTCCGAGGTTAGGCTCACGCCGGCGCGGACGGAATGGGCCCGACCCCGATTTTCCACCGGCTGTCCCGGCCGTTCCCCAGCATGGCATGAACATACGTGATCATGTATGTTCATGCACATGTCCTTCACGGTCGCCGTCGCGGGAGCCAGTGGGTACGCCGGCGGGGAGGTGCTCCGTCTCCTGCTCGCCCACCCGGAGGCTGAGATCGGGTCGGTCACGGCAGGCGCCAACGCGGGCGAGCCGCTCGGTGCCCTGCAGCCGCACCTGCTGCCGCTCGCCGAGCGGGTCCTCGAGCCGACCGACCCGGAGATCCTGGCGGGGCACGACGCGGTCGTCCTCGCCCTCCCGCACGGGCAGTCCGGCCCGATCGCGGCCGCTCTGGGCGACGACACCGTGGTCGTCGACTGTGGTGCGGACTTCCGGCTCCGGGACGCTGCCGCCTGGGAATCGTTCTACGGCGGCACGCACGCCGGGTCCTGGCCCTACGGGCTGCCGGAGCTTCCCGGGCAGCGAAAGCTTCTGACCGGGGCGCATCGGATCGCGGTCCCCGGCTGCTACCCCACCGTCACGACCCTGGCTCTCGCGCCCGCACTCGCGGCTGGGCTCGTGGAGCCCGACGTCGTGGTGGTCGCCGCGTCCGGAACCAGCGGCGCAGGCAGAGCCCCCAAGGCCCACCTGCTCGGCAGCGAGGTGATGGGCAGCGCCAGCGCGTACGGCGTCGGGGGCGTTCACCGCCACACCCCGGAGATCGTCCAGAGCCTCACTCCGTTGGCGGACCGGCCGGTCAGCGTCAGCTTCACGCCGACCCTGGTGCCGATGGCGCGCGGGATCCTGGCCACCTGCTCGGCTCCGCTGCGCGAGGACATCGTCGCCGACGAGGCGCACGCGGCGTACGCGAAGGCCTACGCAGACGAGCCCTTCGTGCACGTCCTCCCACCCGGCCGGTGGCCGCAGACGCAGTCCGTGCTCGGATCGAACGCCGTGCAGATCCAGGTGACCGTCGACCGGGCCGCCCGTCGGCTGGTCGCAGTCGGTGTCGTCGACAACCTCGCCAAGGGCACCGGCGGCGCCGCCGTCCAATGCCTGAACCTCGCGCTGGGGATCGAGGAGACCACCGGGCTGACCGCCGTCGGGATCGCACCATGAGCGTGACCGCACCCCAGGGCTTCCGGGCCGCCGGTGTCGCCGCCGGGCTGAAGAGCAGCGGCGCGAAAGACGTGGCGCTGGTGGTCAACGACGGCCCCCGCCACGACTCGGCGAGCGTCTTCACCGCCAACCGCTGCAAGGCCAACCCGGTGCTGTGGAGCGAGCAGGTCGTGCGTGACGGCGTGGTCCGCGCGGTCGTGCTCAACTCGGGCGGGGCGAACTGCTACACCGGTCCCGAGGGGTTCCAGACCACCCACGCCGTGGCCGAGCAGGTCGCCGGCCACCTCGGAATCGGCGCCCTCGACGTGGTGGTGTGCTCCACCGGTCTGATCGGGCTCGCCAACGACCGTGCCGCGGTGCTGGCCGGGGCGGACGCGGCGTACGGCGCCCTCGACCCCGACGGCGGCGCCGAGGCGGCCACGGCGATCATGACGACCGACTCGGTGCCCAAGCAGGTCGTCGTCGAGCGTGCCGGCTGGACCGTCGGCGGCATGGCGAAGGGCGCGGGCATGCTCGCCCCGCAGCTCGCGACGATGCTGGTCGTCCTCACCACCGACGCGATCGCGAGCCCCGCCGACCTCGACCGCGCCCTGCGCGCCGCCACCCGGGTGTCCTTCGACCGGCTCGACTCTGACGGCTGCATGTCCACCAACGACACGGTGACGGTCATGGCGAGCGGTGCCAGCGGGGTCGCTCCGTCCCTCCACGACCTCACCGAGGCGCTGACGCAGGCCTGTAGCGACCTCGCCATGCAGCTCCTCGCCGACGCCGAGGGCGCCGACCACGAGATCGCCATCACGATCCGCAACGCCGCGAGCGAGGACGACGCGGTCACCGTCGGTCGCAGCATCGCCCGCAGCAACCTCTTCAAGGCCGCGGTCTTCGGCAACGACCCCAACTGGGGACGGGTGCTGGCCTCGATCGGCACCACCGACGCGGCGTTCGACCCGGCCGACCTCGACGTCGCCATGAACGGCGTCTGGGTCTGCCGGCAGTCGACGCCCGCCGCCGATCCCGCCACTGTCGACCTCAGCGGCCGGGAGGTCACCGTGACGGTCGACCTGAAGTCGGGCAGTGAGCGGGCGACGGTCTGGACCAACGACCTCACCCACGCCTACGTCCACGAGAACAGTGCCTACAGCTCATGAGCGAGATCCACGACCTCACGGTCCACCACGAGAAGGCCTCGGCCAAGGCCCGCGTGCTCGCGGGCGCGCTGCCGTGGCTGAAGCGCTACCACGGCAAGACGATCGTCGTGAAGTACGGCGGCAACGCGATGACCGACGACACGCTCAAGCGGGCGTTCGCCGAGGACGTCGCGTTCCTACGGTTCGCCGGCTTCCGGCCGGTGGTCGTGCACGGCGGCGGCCCCCAGATCTCGAGCATGCTCGACAAGCTCGGCATCGAGTCCGAGTTCCGCGGGGGACTGCGCGTCACCACGCCCGAGGCGATGGACGTGGTCAGGATGGTGCTCGTCGGTCAGGTCCAGCGCGAGCTCGTGGGGCTGATCAACGACCACGGACCGCTCGCCGTCGGACTCTCCGGTGAGGACGCCGGCCTCTTCACGGCCAAGCCCACCAACACGATCATCGACGGCGAGGAGGTAGACCTCGGCCTGGTCGGTGAGGTCGCAACGGTGCGACCCGAGGCCGTCAACGACCTGGTCGACGCGGGCCGGATCCCGGTGATCTCGAGCGTGGCCCCTGATGCGGGGGGCCGCGTCCACAACGTCAATGCCGACACTGCTGCCGCCGCGCTGGCGGTGGCGCTCGGAGCCGAGAAGCTGCTGGTCCTGACCGACGTCGAGGGTCTCTACCGCGACTGGCCCGACAGCGACGACGTGATCCAGGAGATCAGCCCGGAGTCGCTCGCCGAGCTGATGCCCACCCTCGCCAGCGGGATGGTGCCCAAGATGGAGGCGTGCCTCCGGGCGGTCACCGGCGGCGTGGCCAAGGCCACCGTGGTCGACGGTCGCGAGGCGCACTCGGTCCTGCTCGAGCTGTTCACCGACGAGGGCATCGGCACCCAGGTCCTGCCCGGCGTCGCCACCAAGATCCGGAAGGCACTCGCATGACCGGCCCGACCGTGCAGGACCGATACGCCGGCGCCCTGATGAACACCTTCGGGCCGCCACGCCTGACGCTCGTGCGCGGCGAGGGCGCCCGGGTGTGGGACGACGCCGGGCGGGAGTACCTGGATCTCTTCGGCGGCATTGCGGTCAACGCGCTCGGTCACGCCCACCCGGCGCTGGTCGACGCGGTCACCTCCCAGCTTCGGACGCTGGGTCACGTCTCGAACTTCTTCGCGACCGAGCCGCAGGTGGCGCTCGCCCAGCGGCTGCTGGACCTGCTGCGACCAGCCGATGCCGGTGGCCGCGTCTTCTTCGCCAACTCCGGCGCCGAGGCGAACGAGGCGGCTCTCAAGCTGACCAGGCGGACCGGGCGCACCCACGTGGTCGCGGCGGAGGGTTCCTTCCACGGACGCACCATGGGTGCGCTGGCGCTGACCCACAAGCCGGCGCTCCGCGAGCCGTTCGAGCCGCTGCCCGGCGATGTCACGTGGGTGCCGTACGGCGACCCGGACGCACTGTCGGCGGCGGTGACCGACCGGACGGCCGCGGTGGTGCTCGAGCCGATCCAGGGCGAGGCGGGCGTCGTCGTACCACCGCCCGGCTACCTGTCAGCCGCGCGAACGATCGCGACCCAGCACGGCGCGCTGCTGTGGCTCGATGAGGTCCAGACCGGGGTCGGCCGGACCGGGGAGTGGTTCGCTCACGAATCGTCCGTCCAGCCGGACGTGGTCACCCTCGCCAAGGGGCTCGGTGGCGGGATCCCGATCGGGGCGTGTGTCGGGCTCGGCGACGCGGGTTCGCTGCTGGGCCCTGGCGACCACGGCAGCACCTTCGGCGGCAACCCGGTGGCCACCGCCGCGGCGCTCGCCGTCATCGACACCATCGAGAAGGAGTCGCTGCTCCTGGCGGCCCGCGAGCGCGGCGCCCAGCTGACCGCTGCGCTCTCGGCGGCCGGGCAGGTCGTCGACGTCACCGGCCGCGGCCTGTTGCTCGCCGCCCGGCTCGCCGACGCGACCGCGCCGCAGGTCGTGACCCGTGCCCAGGAGCGCGGCTTCCTGCTGAACAACACCGGGCCCGACCGGCTACGGTTCGCGCCACCCCTGACCGTCACCGAACGCGACCTCGCGCGGTTCGCCGACGCGTGGAGCGACCTCGCCACCCTCGAGGAGCAGCCATGACCCGCCACTTCCTGGCCGACGACGACCTCAGTCCGGCCGAGCAGGCCGAGGTGCTCGCGCTGGCGACCCACCTCAAGCAGTCGCCGTACGACGCGACACCGCTCGCCGGACCGCAGACCGTCGCGATGATCTTCGACAAGCCCACGCTGCGCACCCAGGCGAGCTTCGCCTCGGGCATCGCGGAGCTCGGCGGCAACCCGATGCTGGTCGACGGGAAGCTGGCCGGCATCGGAGTGCGGGAGTCGGTCGCGGACGTCGCTCGGGTGCTCGGTCGACAGGCCTCCATGATCGTGTGGCGCACGTACGGCCAGGACCGGATCGAGGAGATGGCGGCGTACGCCGGGGTGCCGGTCGTCAACGCCCTGACCGACGACTACCACCCCTGCCAGCTGCTCGCCGACCTCCTCACGGTGCAGGAGCATCGTGGCACCCTCGCCGGCCAGACCGTGGCCTTCGTCGGCGACGGCGCCTGCAACATGGGCAACTCGTGGCTGCTGGCCGGCGCGACGGCCGGGCTCCACGTCCGGATCGGTGCGCCGGAGGGCTACACGCCCGGCCAGCCGATGGTCGAGCGGGCGGCCGCGATCGCGGAGACGACCGGGGGGTCGGTGGCTCTCGAGCCCGATCCCGAGCGCGCGGTCAGCGGCGCCGACGCGGTCGTCACGGACACCTGGGTCTCGATGGGCAAGGAGGAGGAGGCCGAGAGCCGGCTCGCCGTCTTCGGCGGCTACTCCGTGACCACGGACCTGTTCTCCCGCGCCAAGGACGACGCGATCCTGCTGCACTGCCTTCCGGCCTACCGCGGCAAGGAGGTCGACGCGGCGGTGCTCGACGGTCCGCGCAGCGTGATCTGGGACGAGGCGGAGAACCGACGGCACGCCCAGAAGGCGATCATGGCCTGGCTGCTCGCGAACAGGAGTCCTGATGACTGACGCCGCGCTCCGCCCCAGCACCAAGAACGCCCGTCACCAGCGGATCGTCGAGCTGGTCACCCAGCAGGAGGTGCGGTCCCAGACCGAGCTCGCCGACCTGCTCGCGGCGAGCGGGCTTCACGTCACCCAGGCGACGCTCAGCCGAGACCTGGTCGAGCTCGACGCGGTCAAGGTGCGAGGCCAGTCCGGCGCGCTCGTCTACGCCGTACCCGGCGAGGGAGGTGACCGTCGACCGTCCGCCCCGGCCGAGAGCGCCGCAGCCACCCATCGGCTGGCGCGCCTGTGCAGCGAGCTGCTGGTCAGCGCCGAGGCCAGTGCCAACCTGGTCGTCCTCCGCACGCCGCCGGGCGCCGCCCAGTTCCTGGCCAGCGCGTTCGACAAGGCCGAGATGCCCGACGTCCTCGGCACCATCGCCGGCGATGACACCGTCGTCGTGATCAGCCGGCAGCCGCAGGGCGGTGAGCCGCTCGCCCGCCACTTCCTCCGGCTGGCCGACTCCCACGGCACGGTCACCGGCACCCTCGTCTCCCACGACTCCGAAGGAAACCGTTCGTGAGCAAGGTCCTCGTCTCTCTCCCGGTCGGCGAACGAGTCGGCATCGCCTTCTCCGGCGGCCTCGACACCTCCGTGGCGGTCGCCTGGATGCGCGAAAAGGGCGCGATCCCGTGCACCTACACGGCCGACATCGGCCAGTACGACGAGCCGGACATCGGCGGCGTCCCCGGCCGAGCGCTCGAGTACGGCGCCGAGCTGGCCCGGTCCGTCGACTGCAAGCCGCAGCTCGTGACCGAAGGTCTCGCAGCCATGGTGTGCGGCGCCTTCCACGTCCGGTCCGGCGGTCGGACCTACTTCAACACCACGCCGCTCGGCCGGGCTGTCACCGGGACCATGCTGGTCCGGGCGATGCACGAGGACGGCGTGGACATCTGGGGCGACGGCTCGACGTTCAAGGGCAACGACATCGAGCGGTTCTACCGCTACGGCCTGCTCGCGAATCCCGACCTGCGCATCTACAAGCCCTGGCTCGACGCCGAGTTCGTCCACGAGCTCGGCGGTCGCGCCGAGATGAGCCAGTGGCTCTCCGCGCGCGATCTGCCCTACCGCGCCAGCCAGGAGAAGGCCTACTCGACCGACGCCAACATCTGGGGGGCCACGCACGAAGCCAAGACCCTGGAGCATCTCGACGTCTCGCTCGAGACGGTCGAGCCGATCATGGGCGTGAAGTTCTGGGACCCGTTGGTGGAGATCGCGACCGAGGACGTCACGGTCCGGTTCGACGGCGGGCGGCCGGTCGCGGTCAACGGCATCCGATACGACGATCAGGTGGCCCTGGTCCGCGAGGTCAACGCGATCGGCGGCCGACACGGGCTCGGCATGTCCGACCAGATCGAGAACCGGGTCATCGAGGCCAAGTCGCGGGGGATCTACGAGGCACCCGGCATGGCGCTGCTCTGGATCGTCTACGAGCGGCTGCTCAACGCGATCCACAACGAGGACACGATCGCGACGTACCACGACGAGGGCAGGCGCCTCGGCCGGCTCCTGTACGAGGGCCGGTGGCTCGACCCGCAGGCACTGATGCTGCGCGAGTCGATCCAGCGCTGGATCGCCTCGTTGGTCACCGGGGAGGTGACGCTGCGGCTGCGCCGCGGCGAGGACTACACGGTGCTGCGCACCGAGGGCCCTGAGTTCTCCTACCACCCCGACCGGCTGTCGATGGAGCGCACCGAGAACGCCGCCTTCGGTCCCATCGACCGGATCGGGCAGCTCACGCTGCGCAACCTTGACATCGCCGACTCGCGCTCGAAGCTGGAGCTGTACGCCCGGCAGCCGCTCGACGAGGGCCAGGTGCTGGTCGAGAACGGCACGCTGTACGGCGAGCTCGAGCCGGGCGGGTTCAGCCGGATCACGGCCAATCCGGCGGCCGCCGATGCCGAGGACGAGGCGCTGGACCACGCCGCGATGGAGTTCGGGACGGACTGATGACGGAGCGGCGCGGCACGAACGAGGGGAAGCTGTGGGGCGGTCGGTTCTCCGGCGGACCCTCACCGGAGCTCGAGGCCCTCTCGCGGTCCACGCACTTCGACTGGAGGTTGGCCCTCTACGACATCGCGGGCTCGCACGCGCATGCGAAGGCGCTGGCCGCGGCCGGGCTGCTGACGGCCGACGACGAGGCGGAGATCCACCGCGGGCTCGACGTGCTCGCGCAGCGCTTCACCGACGGCACCCTGCATCCCGATCCCGCGGACGAGGACGTCCACGGTGCGCTGGAGCGGATGCTCCTCGAGGAGGTCGGCACCGACGTGGGCGGTCGACTCCGCGCCGGCCGGTCGCGCAACGACCAGATCGCGACGCTGTTCCGCTCCTTCCTGCTCGATCACGCGACCACCGTGGCCGGACACGTGCTCGACCTCGTGGAGGCGCTGGCAGCGCAGGCTCGGGGCCACCTCGACCCCGATCGGCTGAGCATCATGCCCGGCCGCACCCACCTGCAGCACGCGCAGCCGGTGCTGCTGTCCCATCACCTGCTCGCCCTGGCGTGGCCGCTTCTGCGCGACGTCGACCGGCTGTCCGACTGGCGCCGCCGGACGGCCGCCGAGTCGCCGTACGGCTCCGGCGCGCTGGCGGGCTCGAGCCTCGGTCTCGACCCGGTGCTGGTGGCTGCCGAGCTCGGTTTCGAGGGATCGGCCGCCAACTCCCTCGACGGCACGGCCAGCCGCGACTTCGTGGCCGAGCTGGCGTACGTGACCGCTCAGATCGGCGTCGACGTCAGCAGGCTCGCGGAGGACGTGATCCTGTGGTCGACCCGGGAGTTCGACTTCGTCGTGCTGCACGACTCGTGGTCGACCGGGTCGAGCATCATGCCCCAGAAGAAGAACCCCGACATCGCCGAGCTCGCCCGCGGCAAGGCCGGTCGCCTCGTCGGCAATCTCGCAGGACTCCTCGCCACGCTCAAGGCACTGCCGCTCGCGTACAACCGCGACCTCCAGGAGGACAAGGAACCGGTGTTCGACTCGATCGACACCCTCGAGGTGCTGCTGCCGGCGGTCACCGGGATGGTCACGACGTTGCAGTTCAACACCGATCGGATGCACGAGCTGGCACCGCAGGGCTTCTCGCTGGCGACCGACGTCGCAGAGTGGCTGGTGCGCGAGGGCGTGCCGTTCCGGACCGCCCACGAAGTCGCCGGCGCGTGTGTCCGCACCTGCGAGGAGCGTGGCATCGAGCTGCACGAGCTCTCCGACGACGACCTCGCGGCGATCTCCCCGAACCTGACACCGGCGGTCCGTGACGTGCTGACCGTCGAGGGATCGGTCGCCTCCCGGAGCGGCCGAGGGGGCACCGCCCCCGACCGGGTGCGCGAGCAGCTGGCCGAGCTGGTGGCCGTCGTCCGTGACCACCGGGCGTCCCTTGGCTGACCTGCGCGACCTCCTCGACGGGCCGGTCCTCGAGGTCGCGCCCCGGCTGCTCGGCGCGGTGCTGCGTCATGGCGACGTGTCGGTGCGGCTCACCGAGGTGGAGGCGTACGACGGGCCCGACGACCCGGGCTCGCACGCGTTCCGCGGACGGACAGCCCGCAACCAGGTCATGTTCGGTCCGCCCGCGCACCTGTACGTCTACTTCACCTACGGGATGCACCACTGCTGCAACGTCGTAGTCGGGCCGGCCGGGAGGGCCAGCGCTGTGCTGCTCCGGGCCGGAGAGGTCGTGGAGGGCCTCGACGAGGCGCGGGCGCGTCGGCCCCGATCGACGGACCGCGACCTTGCACGCGGACCCGCACGCTTGTGCCAAGCGCTCGCGATCACGCGCTCGCATGACGGTGTGGACCTCACCCACGGGGAGCTGACGCTCACGCTCGGGGATCCCATGGAGCCGGTCGCGACCGGGCCGCGGGTGGGGCTGCGCGGAGCGCCGGATAGGCCGTGGCGGTTCTGGCTCCCAGGGGAGCGGACCGTGTCGACGTACCGCCCCGCGAAGCCGCTCTGAGGCCCTCCGGCCCGCCTCGGCGGGGGTCGCGCGGACCCGATTTTGGGGGCCGCGCGGACCGCTGCTAATGTTGCGTCCGCACGGCAGCCGCGAGGCAGGCGCCCGAGTTGACGGCGCCCAGCCCGCCCGGTAAGTTTGTGCAGGTTGCCCCTACGACAAGCCCGCGAGGGCTTGTCTCGGTGTGCGTGTGATGTTTGAGAACTCAACAGTGTGTTTTTGTCGATGGAATTGGTTTGTATGCCCTTGTCGGCTGCCATGTTGGTTGTGGTGGTTTGGTTTGGGTTTGTTTTTTTGATGACATGATTCTGGACAGTTTTTTGACTGTTGGGGTTTGTTGTTGTCAGGGTTTGGATTTTTTGTAGGTTTTCTATG
>NZ_DASUTK010000201.1:0-19777 GCF_036374615.1 Nocardioides sp. | reverse complement strand
GTCCGCGATGTCATGAGACTTCTTCTGTCCGCGATGTCCTGAGCCTTCACAGTGCGCCATGGCGCACTCTCAGGCACACGCCGCGGAGGAGGGGCTACAGGGCGGGGTCGGTCCAGGCGATCTGGACGGTCTCAGCCCCGCCGTCGCGGGTGACCAGGCGACCGCGCCCCGGGGATGCCGGGGTGGGGCGGAGGGTGCCGATGAGCGGCCCTTCGTCGGGGCTGCCGGACAGCAGCAGTCCCGGCATCGCCAAGTCCCGCATCGACTGCAGCACCGACTCGTACAACGAGCGTGATGCACCGCCGGAGCGGCGGGCGATCGCGATGTGCAGCCCGGTGTCACGGGCCTGGGCCATCAGTGGTTGGAGTGCCGCGACCGGCGAGCTCTGCTGGGTCGCGACGAGGTCGTAGTCGTCGACCACGATGAACACCTCCGCCCCGGTCCACCAGGTCCGGTTGCGCAGCTGCTCCGGCGTCACGTCCTCGCCGGGGATCCGCTGCTCGAGGTACGCCGCGAGGTCGCGCAGCACCGGCGTGGCCTGGGTCGCGGAGGTCAGGTAGTTGAGGAGGTACTCGTCAGGCACCTCGCCGAGCAGCGACCGCCGGTAGTCGACGACGACGATCTGCGCCTCCTTCGGGGTCCGGGTGCGCATGATCTCGCGGACGTAGGCCCGCAGCACCGAGCTCTTGCCCGACTGTCCGTCGCCGAAGACCAGCAGGTGCGGCTCGGCGTCGGCGTCGAGGCCGACCGGCGCCAGCTCCTTCTCGTTGACACCGAGCAGCAGTCGCCGGTCGGGCAGGGACATCCGCTTCGCCTGGTCCTGTACGGCGGCGAGCTCGATGTGCTCCGGCAGCAGCCGCAGCTTGGGACCGGCCGGGCCGCGCCAGGCCCTCGCCACCCGGTCGACCAGGTCGTCGACCCCGTCGCCGACGGTGTCGGCGCTGGCGTCGCCGTCGATCCGCGGGAGCGCTCCGAGGAAGTGGAGCTTGCTCTGCACCAGACCCCGGCCCGGCCGGCCGGTGGGCACCAGCTGGGCGACCTTGCGGTCGATCTCGGAGTCCATGGCGTCACCGAGTCGAAGCTCAAGCCGGGTGCCGAAGACGTCGCGCATCGCGGAGCGGAAGTCCGCCCACCGGGAGGTGCCGGCCACGATGTGGAGCCCGAAGGTCAGGCCACGTGCGGACAGCTGCTGGATCTCCATCTCGATCGAGTCGAAGTCCGCCCGCAGCGTGGACCAGCCGTCGACGACGAGGAAGACGTCGCCGTAGCCGTCGTCGGCGCGCCCCTGCGCCCGGCGCGACCGGTAGGTCTCGATGGAGTCGATGCCCTGCTCGCGGAAGTACGCCTCGCGGCGATCCACGATCCCCTGCACCTCGGCCAGGATCCGGCGGACGACGTCCGGCTCGGACCGGGTGCCGACGCCGGAGACGTGCGGCAGCCGGCGCAGGGGTGCGAACGTGCCGCCACCGAAGTCGAGCACGAAGAACTGGGTCTCCAGCGGGGTCGTGGTCAGCGACAGGCTGGTGACGATCGTCCGTAGCAGCGTGCTCTTCCCGCTGCGCGGTCCACCCACCACGGCGACGTGGCCGGTGGAGCCGCTGAGGTTGATCGTGAGCGTGTCGCGTCGCTGCTCGCGCGGCCGGTCGACCGTGCCGAGCGGGACGACCATCCCGCCGAGCTCGCGCCACCGGCGCGACGCCAGCCCGAGCCGGGGATCCTCGGTCAGCTCGCCGAGCAGGTCGTCGAGCGTGTCGGGGACGTCCAGCGGCGGCAGCCAGACCTGGTGGGCGGCCGGCCCGTGCCCGGTCATCCGGTCGACGGCGACGTCGAGAAGCGACGTCTGCTCGCCGGGCTGCGACTCGGGAGCCGCCACCGGCTCGGGCTCGGGCTCGGCCGACGCCAGCGTCGTCACCGCGGAGATGGTGAACGGGAGGATCCCCTGCACGTGCCCGCCCTCGTCGCGTCGTACGCGCGCCCGGCCGGACGGCGGACCCGAGACGTACGCCGCCTTGAACCGCAGCATGCTGGTCGGATCGGGCTTGAGGTAACCGAGGCCAGGCACCGGCGGGAGCTCGTAGGCGTCGGGCACGCCCAGCACCGCACGGGACTCGCCGGCGCTGAACGTGCGCAGCCCCACCCGGTAGGAGAGGTGGGACTCGAGGCCACGGAGCCGGCCCTCCTCGAGCCGCTGCGAGGCGAGCAGCAGGTGCAGGCCCAGGGACCGGCCGAGTCGTCCGATCGCGACGAAGAGGTCGATGAACTCCGGCTTGGCGGAGAGCATCTCGGAGAACTCGTCGACCACGATGAAGAGCGACGGCATCGGCGCGAGATCCTCACCTGCGGCACGTGCCTTCTCGTAGTCGCGGATCGAGGCGAAGTTGCCCGCCTCGCGCAGCAGCTCCTGCCGGCGCACCATCTCGCCCGACAGGGCGTCCTGCATCCGGTCGACGAGGGTGAGCTCCTGGGCGAGGTTGGTGATGACCGCCGACACGTGCGGCATCTCCGACATGCCGGCGAAGGTCGCCCCGCCCTTGAAGTCGACCAGCACCAGGTTGAGCTGCTCGGGGGAGTGCGTCATCGCCAGGCCCAGCACCAGCGTCCGAAGGAACTCCGACTTGCCCGACCCGGTCGCGCCGATGACCAGGCCGTGCGGCCCCATGCCCTGCTGGGCGCTCTCCTTGATGTCGAGGTGGATCAGGCTGCCGCCCTCGCCCAGCCCGATCGGGACCCGGAGCCGGTCTCGTGCGGGTCGCGGCCGCCAGGCGGCTCCTGGTTCGAAGCTGTGTACGTCGCCGAGTCCGAGCAGGTCCATGAAGTCCGAGGGGCCGGTGATCTCGCCGCTGGGCTCGACCTCTCCGGCGGTGACGGTGTGGAGCGGGGTCAGGCGCCGCGCGAACGCCTCCGCCGTCGCCAGGTCACACTGGTCGCCCATCGCCTTCACGAGGTCCTCGCGCAGTCGCAGGGCCAGCATCGGGACCCGCCCACGGACCGCCGGTCCGCCGGTGAGCTCCAGGCGCAGCCGCGTGGAGTCCTCGAGCTCGTCCCAGCGGGTCGGGAGGTCGAGGACGGTGACGCCGTGCAGGCCGTCGGGTGGTACGACGTGGTTGCCGGGCGGCAGCGTCACACCGTCGGTGACGAGCAGGATGTGGGGTGTCGCGGGGCGCTCGTCGGCGCCGAAGCGCGGCCGCTCGCTCAGGTCCGGAGGGAGCAGGGCCGCGAGGTCGTCGAGCGAGGTCGTCACCATCCGCTTGGGACCGACCGCATCGGTCTCCTGGCCGCTCAGGTTGTGGGGCAGCCACTTCAGCCAGTCCCAGTGGATCAGGTTGTGCTCGGCTGCGAGGACGGCGACCACGAGGTGCTCCGGCGCGTGGAACGCGGCGGCCGAGCAGAGCATCGCTCGGGCCAGCGAGCGTGCAGGGTCGTCCTCGCCGCACACCTCGATCCGGTCGAAGGCGCGCAGGTCGATGCTGGCCGGCAGGTCGGGCTGCAGCCTGTGCACGACCAGCAGTCGGTGCAACGCCGAGGCGGCCGCCGGGTCGACCTGGTCGATCGGGGCGCTCTGCGGTGGCACCAGCTCGGTCGAGAGCGGTTGGGTACACGTGCCGTAGCGCACGTGCAGGAAGTTCTCGTCGCTGCTGGTGTGCTCCCAGACCCGGGTCCGGTCCTCGGCCAGCGCGGGGAGAGCGGTCGGTTCCGGATGGTGCCAGGTCAGGGCCTGTCGCTGCTGCTGGGCAGCATCACGCGCCACGGTGCGGATGTTGGCGAGGTAACGGAGGTACTCGGTGCGCGACCCCGTGACCTGCTGGGTGCGCTGCTTCCGCTGCCGGTCCAGCTGCACCACGATGAACCCGAGGGTCGCGAACAGGAACATGCCGGCGGCGATGTAGCTGCGCCCGGCGTTCGCCCCGGGCTGGCCGGCCATCGACGCGACCAGCACGATCGAGCCCAGAGATCCCAGCATCGGGATCGCGTTCATCAGGACGCCGCTGGCGCCCTCGCTCTGGTCGATCTCGGGCGGCGGCTGGAGGACGATCTTGCCGGTGGGCATCTCCGGTTGGTCGAGTCGGGCTCCCCGCAACGTCGTGCTCACGTCACGTCACCCCTGCCACGACGCCTCATGACCACTGCCAGGAGTCGAGGACAGACTGCACCAGCGCCTGCCGCTGCTTCTTGCTGCCGCCGATCAGGCTGAAGTCGATCCGGATCTGCTGACCGTCGCGCCACAGCCCGAGCTGCTCCTGGGTCTCGAAGGCCTGATCGCGGTTGGCGAGGTGGTAGGCAGGCTCGCCGTCGATCGTCCCGTCGGGCAGGCGCGGCTCGGAGCGCACGGACTCCTCGACCAGGGCGTCGAGCGTCGGTTCGCCGGACACGTCGGTGACGTCGACGAACACCAGCCCGTGCGGACGCTTGTAGAGCTGGGCGTTGTTCTTCGGCTGGCCGGAGCTGAAGCGGACCGTCCGTGACGTGACCGCTCCCATCCGCCAACCCTCGGGCCCGTTCACGGTGAACTGGCCGGCGTCGAACGCCTCACCGCTCGCACCCGAGCCGTTCTCGGTCTCCGACGGTTCCGCAGGGTCCGACGACGCGGACGGCTGGGCCGGTTCGCCGGACTCCGAGGAACCGGATGAGCCCGAGGACGCGCCTGCGTCGGGGCCGGCGTCGCGATCGTCGCCGCACCCGCACAGCAGGCTTGCCAGCAGGAGCACCGCGCCGAGGCGGGCGGTGCACCGCCGGAGGTGGTTGGTCATGGGACTCCCGAGGTCCAGGTCTTCGGCGCCGGGGGCGCGCACGGTCGCGACGAGAGGTCAGGCTACCGGGACCTCCCGCACGGCCCGCGGGCAGCGACTACCCTCAGGACGGCGACGCGGACCGACCTCCAGGGGGACATCGCATGACAGCCGGCTCGGGCGGGCTCGACACCATCGCCGTGAGCATCCACGGCCCTGCTGGTGTCGTCGACCTCGTCGTGCCCCCGGGTGCCGCAGCCGTCGACCTCGCTCGTGAGTACGCCGAGCAGGCAGCCCTGGCCTCCATCCCCCTGATCTACACCCGCACCGGCCAGCCGCTGCGCCCGGACGTCGCCCTGGACGACGCCGGCGTCGAGACCGGCGACGTGCTGGTCGCGACGACCACGGTCCACCGACCGTCGACCCCCACCCGCCACGTCCAGCCCGCGCCCCCCGAGGGACCACCGCATCCGTGGTCGGCCGCGTGGTTCTGGGCTGCCGGCTTCCTCGCCCTTCTCGCGGGAGCCTTCGCCACGCAGGCACCGGGCGAGCTCGGCTCGGTCGCGGTCGCACTGCTGGCGGCCGCGGTCGTCGTCGGGGTCGCCCCCGTCGGCAGGTACGCCGGTCACCGGGTTCTGGTGGCCCCGGCGTTCGCAGCCGCGGCCGCGCTCCCCGTGGTGTGGGACGCGACGCCGGAGCGGCTGCCACTCGTGATCGGCATGGTCGGGCTGGCCGCCGCACTGACCGCAGCGGTGGGTCGTGCGCTCGCCACCGGGCCCGACGAGGCGCTACGCGTGTGGATGGTCAGCGGCGTCGGCCTGTTCGTCCTCGCGGGGCTCGCTGCCCTGGCGGGGTTCTCTGCGGCGGTCGTGTGGTCGGTGGTCCTCGTGGTCTGCGTCATGGCCGGCCGGTTCGTCCCCATGTACGCCGTCGACATCGGCGACCAGTACCTCATCGACCTCGACCGGCTGGCGGTCACCGCCTGGTCGGCCCGCGAGCGCCGGACCGGTCGTCGCGGCCGGATCGTGGTGCCGGAGTCGACCGTGGCGCGACTGGCCTCGGGTGCCACGCGGACCATGACCGCGGCCGCTGCGGCGATCGCGGTGGCGGCAGCCCTCTCGTCGTACCTGCTGCTGACCCGCGTCGAGCCCGAGCTCGACCGGATCGGGGTGCGCTGCCTGGTCTTCTTCGCGGGCGCGGCGTTGCTGCTGACGGCCCGCAGCCACCGGCACACCGGGCCGCGCGTCCTGTTGCGCGTGGCGGGCCTGGCCTGTTGGGGGAGCCTCGGGTGGCAGCTGCTCGGCGAGCTCAGCGAGCCGCGGCTCGCAGCCCTGCTGGGCACCGCGATCGCGCTCGGGCTGCTGCTGGTGCTGCTCGCGGTGGCTACAGGCCGCGGCTGGCGGTCGGTGTGGTGGTCCCGGCGGGCCGAGGTCGCCGAAGGGTTCTGCGCCGCCGCGGCCCTGGCCAGCGTGGTGGCCAGCAGCGGACTGTTCCGCACCCTGTGGGAAATCGCGCCGTGATGTTTAGGGCGTGGTGCGCCGGGTAGGACGAGGTTGCCCGGGCGGGTGGATCCGGCCGGCGGACGATCGGACAGCGTCGGAGATCGAGCGGCTCGAGGCCGCAGACGGAACAAGCAGACCGACGAGCAGACGGACTAGCAGACGGACTAGCAGACGGAATGGGAGCAGTCGACATGGCAGCAAACGAGATGGGAATGGGCGAGGGCACCCTCAGCAAGGCAGCTGGCATGGTGTCGACCGCTCGACAGGACTTCCACCGGCTCAGCGGCGAGCTGGACGGTCAGATCGCCGGCCTCAAGGGCAAGTGGGCCGGCGCCGGTGGCCAGGCCTTCTTCATCCTCCACCAGGCGTGGACCGAGAAGCAGAAGCTGGTCGTGGACGCCCTCGACGAGTTCGAGGCCTCGCTGCGTGGCACCGAGAAGGACGCCACCAACGTCGACGACACCCAGGCCGCCAACTTCGCCAACTTCCAGAACAAGCTCTGATCCGAGCGACGGGACCAAGGAGACTTACGACATGAACCTCGACGGACTTCGCGTCAACCACGCCGGCCTCGACCAGGCGGCTGAGGACCTCTACGCGGCGGTCAAGAAGATCGACGAGCGGATGGACCGGCTCGAGGGTGAGCTCGCCCCGCTGCGCAGCGACTGGTCCGGCGAGGCCCAGGAGGCCTACAAGCGGGCCAAGGCCAAGTGGGACTGGGCGCTCCAGGAGATGCGCGACCTGCTCGACCAGACCAGCAAGACCGTCTACCAGTCGAACGCCGAGTACCGCGCCGCCGACATGCGCGGCGCCCAGAGCTTCGACATCTGAGCGTGCCGTAACGGCCGACCGGTCGGTGTCCTCAGCGGCTCCGGCCGGCCCCGGCGGCCCGTCTCCTTCCCTCGCACGACCACGCGGAGAACCACATGTACCCTCCCGACTTCCACATCCCCGACGCGGTGCCGCCGGGCGTCGCCGACGGCACCGTCGAGATCGATCCTGCCGCGCTCGAGAAGCTGCGGAAGGCGCTCGTCGACGCGGCTGAGCTGCTCGAGAGCGGCACGTTCCGCGACCTCGAGCTCGCCGACAACGCCTTCGGTGCGCGGCCGTCCGCGACCGAGCTCGGTCACGAGCACCGCACGGCGCACCGGATCATCGCCGACACGATCGCCGGCGTGACCTCGGACCTGTGGGGCTACCGCGACGGGGTGCAGCAGTTCGAGACGGGCATGACGACGGCCGACGACGTGGCGTCCGCCGACCTGCAGCGGGAGCAGGCCGCCGTCGAGGCGCTGGCGGCCTCCTCCGCGCTCAACCAGGGTGAGAACAGCTACCACCACGCCCAGCGGACCAACCTCACCGGTCAGCCGGACTCGACGCCAGGCGCCGGCGAGCCCGGGGGATCAGAGGGCGGGTCCGAAGGCGGGTCCGAAGGCGGGGATGCGTGATGGCCGGCGCCAACGAGCAGAAGCTGCGTGAGCACCTCGCGAGCTCGCGGGTGTGGCAGGTCCTCCTCGCGGAGTCCCAGTGGCGCCAGGGCGCGCAGGCCCTGGAGGACGTGGCGAAGGCGATCGAGGAGGCGCGACCGCTGGCGCGGGAGAACCTCGGGCAGCACACCGCCGACCAGGCAGACAAGGCGTTCGTCGCCATGCACGAGAAGGTCAAGCAGCGTCAGGAGCAGCTGAAGAAGGGGGCCGAGGCGCTCGCCTCGGCCAAGCAGGCCATCAACCGGGCGCAGGCGGTGGTGAGCGGCTTCGAGCGCGACGGCGATCTCCACGAACCCGCGCCGCCGGACTGGTCCGACGACGAGGTCAAGCAGATCCAGCAGCTCAAGGCCCACGGTTCGCGGATGACCGCCTACAACAGCGCGGTCGCGGCTCGCGAGGAGGCTGCGATGGCCGCGATCCAGGACGCCGACTCGACCAACCAGACCTCCACCGCGACCATGCGCGAGATCCAGGGCAAGCCCCCGCTGGACCACGGCGGTGGTGGCGGTGGCAGCACCCCCGGCGCCGGCGGCTCTACCGCGCCTCCTACAGGTACGACCACGCCGCCCGACGGCGACCCATCCACCTACGATCCGCCGACCGGGGCCACGCACGACCCGCCCACCGGTGGGACGAGCGACCCGCCGACGTACGACCCGCCGACCGGCGGCGTCGACGACCCCCCGATGTACGACCCGGTGACCGGCGAGCCGGCCACCGGCGAGGCCGGGCCAGGGGCCCCGACGGTCCTGACCACGCCCTCGAGCGGCTCGTTCGGCGGCATGGCGGGCGCGATCGGCGGCGGCCTCGCGGGTGGCGCGATCGGCATGGGCGCGATCCGGGCCGGCGGTGCGCTCGGCGGCGCCACTCCCGCCTCGGGAGCGCGACCGATCGGCAGCACCGCGCGCAGCGCTGCTCCCGGTGCCCTGGGTCGTGGCGCGGCCTCGGGTGGCACACCGGTGCGCGGCTCCGGGGCGGCGGTCCGTGGTGCCGGTGCAGGTGCGGGTGCCGGTCGCGGACCCGTGGGCTCACGTGGAGCCGGCGGCCGGGGTGCCGCCGGCGCGGCCGGCGGACGAGGAGCCGGAGGACGAGGTGCCGGCGGACGAGGAGCGGGCGCAGGTGCGGCCGGGGCGGCCGCCGGTCGGAGCCGGCAGGGCACGGACGAGCGCGACCCGCAGGTCGATCACCTCCACGACGACCAGGACTGGATCGACGACGAGGACGGCGCCCCGGGCGTGATCGACTGACCACGCGACAGCACCCGCCGCCCGGTCGGGTGGTGGGCCGGCCGGTAGCATGCCCCGCGTCCGTTCCGGGTCGGCGAG
Organism: Nocardioides sp.; assembly: GCF_036374615.1. GTDB lineage: Bacteria > Actinomycetota > Actinomycetes > Propionibacteriales > Nocardioidaceae > Nocardioides. Next base: position 10,736 of record NZ_DASUTK010000201.1, on the reverse strand, counting down.
TGTCGTCGAGGAGATGGTTGCGATGAGTCAGGCGCCGACGAGTGCCTCGGGCCTGGTCAAGGTCACCGTCACCTCGGGTACCCGACGGGTCGACCTGGTGCTCCCCGCGGCCGTCCCGGTGGCCGAGCTGCTTCCTGAGCTGGCGCGCAGCGTCGGTCTGCTGGACGGCGCCACCGTGTACGGCGGCTACCGGCTGGTGACCCAGGAGGGTCGCGAGCTCGTTCCCGACACCAGTCTCACCATGCAGGGCGTCGAGGACGGCGTCGTGCTCACCGTCGCCGCCGGGGTCGACGAGCCGGCGCCGCGCGTCTACGACGACGTCGTCGAGGCGATGACCGACGTCGTCGAGCGTGACCTCAAGCCCTGGGAGCCGGCCGCCGGCCGTCGTACCGCGATGGCGGCGGCGTCCCTGCTGCTGGCGATCGGCGCGATCGCACTGCTGATCCAGGCGGGGAGCATCGCGGCCACGTCCGCCGCGCTGGTGGCGGTCGCCCTCGTGACCGGAGCGATCGTGCTCTCGCGCGCCCAGGGCGAGCCCGAGGCCGCGGTGCCGGTGGCGTGGATGGGCGCGGCGTATGCCGCCGTCGCCGGGCTGCTCTTCGCGCCCGACGGTGAGCTGCTGGCGCTGCCCGTGGCGTGTGCTGGGGCGGGGGCACTGGTGGCCGGGTTGATCTGCCTGGTCGGGCTCGATGAGGGCCGCACCCTGATGCTGCCGCCGGTCGTGGTCGGCGCGATCTTCCTCGCGACCGGGCTCGTCATGCAGATCGCGTCCTTCGACCCGGCCGTCGTCCTGACCACTGCCCTGGTCCTGATCGTGATCGCGGGCAGTGTGTTCCCGTGGCTGGCGCTGGGAGCGACCGGGACCAAGGTCGACCAGCTCTTCACGGTCGCCGACATCACGGCCGACGCCGAGGAGGTCGACGCCGCGGTGGTCGGGACGGACGCCCGCGTGGCCCACGAGATCCTGGTCGCGGTGTCGGGCACCGTCGGGTTGCTGCTGGTGCTGATCACGCCGCTCGCCGTCAGCCTCGGACTCTTCGGCACCCTGGTCGCACTCATGTGCTGCGTCGTCGTGATGCTCCGAACCCGCCAGTACCGCATCGGCGCCGAGGTGCTCGTCGGCCTGGTGGCGGGGGTCGCAGGACTGGCGACGGTCGCCGTCTCGGTGCTGTGGCTGCATCCCGAGTGGAGACCGGCGGCCGCGGTCACGCTCGCCGCGGCCGGGGCGGTGCTGCTGGCGGTGACACTGCTGCCGTCCACGCCGTCGGTGCGCCGCGGCCGGTTCGGCGACGTCGCCGAGACGATCGCCCTGGTCTCGCTCCCGCCGCTGCTGATCCTCGCGACCGGCGTCTTCGACGCGATCCGGAGCTGATCGGTGGCCACGAAGAAGGACCTGGTCGAGGCCTACTCGTTCAGCAGGCGGCGCCTGGTCACCGCGTTCGTCTCCGGTGCCCCCGGCGGCCGGGAGGTCGAGCCGTCGCGGCCTGGCCGCTCGATCGTCGGTGGCCTGGCGCTCGCCGTCCTCCTCATCGCCGGTGCTGCCATCGCCGGGATCTTCACCTCCAACGTCGACCCGGCCTGGGCGGAACAGCCCGGTCTGGTGATCTCGAAGGAGGAGGCCGAGGTCTTCGTCATCACCGAGTCGCGCCCGGACCCGGTGCTGCACCCGATCCTGAACATCACCTCCGCGAAGCTGATCCTCGGCAGCGACGTCGAGCCCAAGGTGATCCCCGAGAAGTACATCGCCGACGTCGAGATCGGCGCTGACCTCGGCATCTTCGGCGCGCCGTACGACGTGCCCGACGTGTCGCGACTGATCGAGAGCGGCTGGACGTCCTGCACCGACGGCGCTCGCGGCGGGCTCCGGCTCAGCCTCAGCGAGGGCGACCTGGTCTCGCCGGCTCCCGCGAACGGTGGCCTGCTCGTCAGCGTCGGGAAGGAGACCTGGCTGATCGCCACCAGCCGACCGGACCGCGACGGCGTCGTGAGCGCCCACCGCTACCTGGTGCCCGACGCCGACTCCACCAGGCAGGAGCTGGTGCTCGGTGCGCTCGGTGTGGGCTCCGGCGCGACCGAGGTCACCCCGGTCAGCCGGGAGTGGCTCAACCTGTTCCCGCAGGGAGCCGACATCTCCCCGTCCACCCTCGGGGTGAGACCTGACGCGGGGGCCGGTTCCGGCGAGCCGCGACCCGGCGGCCTGCTCGAGGTCAACGGTCTCCCGTACGTCGTCCTCGACGACGGGTCGGTCGCGGAGCTCGACGAGTTCTCGTTGGTGGTCGCCACCGGCTCCACCGCGCTGCCCCCGTCCGCGACGTACCAGGGCGACGTCGACGACCTCGAGATCGACGACGCCGGCGTCGTCGACACGCGGTGGCCGTCGACGACGCTCCAGCCGGTGTTCGGCGAGCGCTGCGCGCAGCTGGTGACCGAACGGGGTGCACCGCCCGTGGTGCGCCTGGTGCAGGACCCCGAGGGTGAGGCAGCGGCCACCGGCCGGAAGGGTGAATCGGTCGCGGTCGACGCGGGCGCGGGCGCCTACGTCCTCTCAGGCGGGTGGAGCGACGGCACTCGCGGCAGCCCGCTGGTGGTCGACGCCAAGGGGGTCGCCTACCCGCTCGAGGATCCGGACGCCTCCACCCAGCTCGGCTACGGGGGCTTCGACCCGCCGGTCGTGCCCGACAGCTGGGTCGAGCTCTTCACCGGTGGGGTCGCGCTGTCGCGGACCGCCGCCCTGTGCGAGCCCCAGATCGGGACCGAGCCGTGCGCCTAGGCCGGCTCGCCGTCGCGGGAGTGGTCGCGGTGCTGGCCGCCCCGGCAGCACCCGGGTGGGCGTCGGCCGGTGCCGCGGAGGCCGTCTCGTGCGCGAACGTCGACGCGGCCACCGAGCGATCGGCGACCACCACGCCGAGCGTCCCGCTCGAGCTGCTCGGTGTCGACCGGGCCACTGAGCTGCTCGGGCGACGCGGTGTCGCACCCGGCGAGGGAGTGAGGGTCGCCATCGTCGACTCCGGCGTGAACCGGTCGGCGTCGCCGATGGCACCGGTCACGGTGGTCGAGCGGGTGGCGTTCGGGGTCGGCGGTCCGGTCGTGTTCGGGCAGGGAACCAACCTGGCCGGTTTGGTCGCGGGCGGCGACCGGGAGGACGGGCAGCCGACCGGGGTCGCCCCGGCAGCGGAGATCGTCGACCTGCGGGTGTACGCGAAGCCGCTCGAGAGCGGCGCGCTCGACGTGCCCACCGACAACGTGCTGGCCGCCGTGCGGTGGTTGGTGGACAACGCCGAGTCCGAGCGCCTCGGGGTGGTCGTCATGGGCTTCGACGTCGAGCCGAGCCGCGAGCTCGAGCGCGCGATGCGTGACCTGACCTCGCGCGACGTCGTGGTCGTCGCCGCGACGGGGGACCGGCCGGCGGAGGGTCAGCCGGGGTTCGAGGACTTCGGCGGTGGCCCGACGCCCGGTGAGGATGCCGCCGGCACCGTGCAACCCGCGGCGTACGACGGCGTGCTCGGGGTGACCACCACCGCCGGCGGGGTCACCTCCGAGGCAGGATCGGGGGACGCCGCCGCCGCCGTGCTGCTCAGCAGCGACGTCGACGTCGCGGTGCCGTCGTACGGCGCGGTGACGCTCGCCCCGAACGGTGCGACCTGCGCGATCGACCCGATCAGCTCGGTGGCGGCGACCGGCATCGCTGCGGGCGTCGTGGCGCTGGTGCGGTCCGCCTATCCCGACGAGAACGCCGCGCAGATCGTGGCCCGGCTGACGGCCACGGCGAGCGGCGTGTCAAGTGCCCCGACCACCGCTACCGGCGCCGGTGTGCTGCAGCCGGTCGAGGCACTGACCCGGAAGCTCGACCCCGACGAGTCCGGTGCCGTCGACGACATGCCGCGCGCGGAGACCGCCGCCACCCGGGTCACCGCCCCGACGCCGCAGCCCGACCCGGTGGCCGGGGCCCTCGACGATGCCCGGTGGTGGGGACTGCTCGCCGGCGGCGCACTGGTCGTCGCGCTGCTGGCGCGACCGCTGCTGTCGCGGCGCCAGCGGAGCGACTGACCGATCGACAGGTCGACTCACGAGTCCCTCCCGTCACGGCGCTCGGCGAATCCCTGCACATCTCGGGTGTTGCCAAGGCCGAGGAGCGCAGGATTCCCCGGCGAGCCGGGGAATCCTGCAGCCCGCGCAGCCCACGACCACTCGAAACCGGCCGGCTGGTCAGCAGCGCTCGCTGCGACGCTCCATCAGCACAGTGTCGCGCCAGACCCCGTCGAGCTGCGCGATCCGGGTCCGCACCGCGAGGGTCCGGTACCCCGCCGAGCGGTGCAGCGCCAGGCTGGCCCGGTTCTCCGGGAAGATCGAGGTCTGCAGCGTCCACATGCCGGCAGCGTCCGCCTCGTTGACCTGGGTGTGGAGCAGCGCCGTGCCGACGCCGCGACCGCGGGCTCGCTCCGTCACGTAGACCGAGGTCTCACCGACCCCCGCGTAGCACTCGCGCGTCGACACCGGGGTCACGGCCGTCCAGCCGACGACCGACCCGTCGAGCTCGGCGACCCAGGCCAGACCCGGCAGCCACTTGGCCTGCAGCTCCTCGGCCGTGGGGACCGCGGTCTCGAAGGTGGCGTTCCGGGTGGCGAGGCCCTCGGCATAGATGTCGAGCACCGCGGCCATGTCACGGTCGGCCTCGACTGGCCGCACCGTCACGTCCGTCGGCAGATCGGTGGGGCAGCACGGCTGTGCGGACAAGGTGCCCATCACCACGTCCGCAGCGTGGGGCAGTCCGGTGCAGCACGCTGCGTTGACCGACACCAGGCTGGCCGTGCCGACCTTGTCGACCACGACGAACCCGACCTTCCTGAGGAGCTCGACGTGGTGGGAGCACGTCGACTGGCTGATGCCGAGCGCCCGGGCGAGCTCGCCCACCCGCATCGATCCCGAGGGAGACGTCGAGACCGCGTGCAGCAGTCGGACCCTGGTCGGGTCGGCCAGCACGCCGAACCACTCGGCGTAGTCCGCGGCCTCGGCCGTCGTGAGCGCAGCGCCGGCGGGCCGGTCCGGTTCCGGCTGCAGGACCGGCAACAGCTGGCGCTGGGCGGCGATGACCTCGGTCACAGGAGCTCCTTGCATTCATCGATCTTCATCGATATAGTGCGGGTGTGCTTACATCGATCACCGTCGATGATACCTGATCCAACGAACAGCCAAGGAACATCCAATGAACGGAGTGCCGTCGTGAACCACCCGATGATCATCGTGGGAGCCGGCCCGATCGGGCTCGCGGCCGCCGCCAACGCCGCCGACCGCGGGCTGGACTTCGTGGTCCTCGAGTCCGGTCCGCACGCCGCAGCCGCAGTGGCCGAGTGGTCGCACGTGCGGCTGTTCTCTGCGTGGCGCGAGCTCGTCGACCCGGTCGCTCGGCGACTGCTCGAGGCCGAGGGCTGGGCGGCCCCGCCCGCGGACGACTACCCGACGGGAGGCGAGTGGCGCTCGGCGTACCTCGAACCGTTGGCGAAGCTGCTGGGCGCCCGTCCGAGTGGCGAGGTCCGGTACGACGCCCGCGTGATCGGGATCGGTCGTTCCGGGCGTGACCTGTTGGTCGACTCCGGCCGGGAGTCCGACCCGTTCGTGGTCCACGTCGCGACCGCGCACGGCCGGGAGCGGCTGCTGGGCAGCGGCGTCGTGGACGCCTCCGGCACCTGGCGGCTGCCCAACCCGCTGGGTGCCGACGGCTACCCGGCCATCGGGGAGCACGAGAACCGGAACCGGATCAGCTACGGGACTCCCGACTTCGCCGATCCCGACGTCGCTGCCCGGTACGTCGGGAAGCACGTGGCGCTCGCAGGCAAGGGGGCCTCGGCCCAGGGCGCCATGATCGGTCTCACCCGGCTTGCCCGGCGGGACCCGGGAACCCGGGTGTCGTGGCTGCTGCGACGACCGAACGTCGGCGACGCGTTCGGCGGTGGCGACAACGACCAGCTCGCGGAGCGGGGTCGGCTGGGCCAGGCTGCGAAGGCGGCGGCGTCCACGGGCGTGGTGAGCGAGCTGACGCAGTTCCGCACCGAGGCTGTCCAGGTCCAGAGCGACGGCCGGCTCACGCTGGTCTCCTCCGACGGCCAGCGGGTCGCCGATGTCGACGAGGTCATCGTCGTCACGGGGTTCCGGCCCGATCTGTCCTTCCTCTCCGAGGTGCGGCTGGATCTCGACGCCGCGCTCGGCTCACCTCGCGTGCTCGCCGACCAGATCCACCCCGACCACCACTCCTGCGGCGACGTCCGCCCACACGGGCACCGCGAGCTCGCCCAGCCCGAGCCGGGTCTCTACCTCGTCGGCATGAAGTCCTACGGCCGGGCGCCGTCGTTCCTCGCCATGACCGGCTTCGAGCAGGTGCGGTCGGTGGTCGCCGCGCTCGACGGCGATCTCGAGGCCGCCGACCGGGTCGACCTAGTGCTGCCGGAGACGGGTGTCTGCAACGGGGCGGGGGCGTTCGACGAGACGTCGGCGGTGGCCGGCTCCGGCTGCTGCGGCACGACGTCCGCGCACGCCGAGCCGGAGCTGATCAGCCTGGGGCAGCGCCCCCAGTGACGCACGCGGCCGCCACTGGGACGGGAGCGGTCACAGTGGTGGCCGCTCACCCCGACGCGTTGAGCGGTCCTGACCTGCGGCGCGTGGTGGCCGTGCTCGGCCTCAGCCAGATCGTCTCGTGGGGCTGTCTCTACTACGGCTTCGCCGCCCTGCAGTCGTCGATCACGGCCGACACCGGCTGGTCCGCCACATCGGTGACCGCGGCGTTCTCGCTGGCCCTGGTGGTCAGCGCCGGGGTCGGGGTCTGGGTCGGGCGGCACCTGGACTCTCACGGGCCGCGGCTCGTGATGATCGGGGCCACGGTGCTCGCCGTTCCCGGGATGGTCACGATCGCGGCTGCGCCGTCACTGCCGTGGTTCTACGCCGGGTGGATGCTGGTGGGCGCGGCCATGGCCGGCACGCTCTACCCACCTGCCTTCGCAGCCCTGACCCGGTGGGGTGGGCAGGACCGCGTGCGCGCGTTGACCGCGGTCACCCTCGCTGGCGGGCTCGCCAGCACGGTGTTCGCCCCCCTGGCCGCCGCGGTCGACGCAGCGGCGGGATGGCGCACCGCCTACCTGGTCCTGACGAGCGTCGCGGTCGGGGTCACCCTGCCGCTGCACTGGTGGGGCCTTCGGCACCGCTGGACCCGACCCGCCGCATCGATCCCAGCCGCTTCGAGCCGACACGACACGACGGCGACTCGGGTGGCGACGACGCGACCCTTCGTGGCACTGGCACTCGCCAACGCCCTGGTGGCCCTGGCCGCGTTCGCCGTCGTCGTGAACATGGTGCCGATGCTGCGCGAGCAGGGGATGAGCACTCAGACGGCGGCCCTCGTGCTCGGGCTCGGTGGCGTCGGCCAAGTGATCGGGCGGATCGGGTACGCCCGGCTCGCGGCTTCCGCTGGCGTGACCACGCGCGGAGTCGTGGTGGCCGCCGCCGTGGCGGTCTTCACCGCTGCCTTCGCGGTTGCGCCACCCGTCGCCTGGATGGTGATCACGCTCGGGATGCTGCTCGGCCTGGCCCGCGGGCTGCACACGCTCGTGCACGCCACCGCCGTCACGGACCGGTGGGGCCCCACGTCGTACGGCCGCCTCAACGGCATCCTCACCGCTCCCGCCCTCGCGACGTCCGCCGCTGCACCCTTCGCCGGTGCGCTGCTGGCGAGTGCCACCGGCTCGTACGGCGCGGCGTTCCTCGTCCTCGCAGCGGTGGCCGCAGCCGGAGCGGTCCTGATGGTGGCCGCGACCCCGCCGTTCCGGCCCGACCCGACCTGATGAGGCCGGTGTGACATGCACGCCATCACCACCGGGCTGCCTCGCCGGCGTAGGACGGGCACGGCCGTCGCCGCCCTCGTCGCTGCGGCTGCGTGCTGGGGTCTGGGTACCGTCGTCTCCAAGCAGGTCGTCGACGACGTCCCGCCCCTGACCCTGCTGCCGGTCCAGCTGGCCGCCAGCTGTCTTCTCCTCCTCGCCCTCGCTGCGGCGCGCGGTGAGCTCGTCACTAGGGGTCGGTCCGGGCTCCGACTTGCTGCGCTCGGCGTCCTCAACCCCGGTGTCGCGTACGCCCTGGGGCTGATCGGACTGACCACGATCACGGCCAGCATGTCGGTCCTACTCTGGGCACTGGAGCCGGTCGTCATCCTGCTGCTGGCCGCACTCGTGCTGCGTGAGCATGTCTCGCTGGCACTCGGGTCGGGGGTCGCGGTTGCGGTGACGGGTGTCCTGCTCGTCGTCTACCAGCCGGGTGCGGCTGGTGCAACGGTCGGCATCACGCTCACGCTCGTCTCGGTCGCCTGTTGCGCGGTGTACACCGTCCTCATCCGTCGGTCCCTGCTCGACGACTCCTCGCTCAGGGTGGTGCTCGCCCAGCACGCGACGGCGCTGGTCTTCGCGGGCACGCTGGCCAGCGTGGTCGCACTGTTCGGCGGGCCCGGGTGGGATCTCGCCGGTCTCGATCGTGGCGACTGGGCGGGCGCGGCTCTCTCGGGAGTCCTCTACTACGGCCTCGGTTTCTCCTTGTACCTCGCCGGCCTGCGTCATGTCCCGGCGTCGGTCGCGGCGTGCTTCCTGCCACTCATCCCCGTGTTCGGGATCGTGGCGGGCTACTCGATCGGTGAGCGCTTGGAGCCGCGTCAGTGGCTCGGCGCCGTGGTCATCGTGGGGGCCGTCGCCGCGCTGGTGGGCTTGCAGAGCGAGCGTCGCAGCAGGCCGGGCCTGCGCGGAGGCGATCACTGACCGACGGAACTGGCCGGGGCTCTAGCCCTCGACCCCGGTCGAGCTGTGCGGTTCACCGACCGGCTTGCTCTCCGGGGAGCCTCGCTCGCGCAGGTAGATCGAGAGGACGGCCATCGACCCCACGGCCAGGAACTCCGACTGCCAGTTCTGCAGGCTTCGAGACCAGAAGTCGGCGTCGGTCAGGTAGGTGGGCCAGCCGATGGGGTCCTGCATGCGTTCGAGGCGGGTCTCGTTGTTGGCCGCCCATCCGGCGATCGACTGGATCAGCCAGGAAGCCAGGAAGGTGGCACCCATCACCAGTCCCAACGACCGTGAGAACAGTGCGGTCCGCCACCCTCCCGCCCTGGCCCAGGCAGGCGACTCAGGTCTCGCATGCTCGCCGACCTTCTGCTCCTCGGCCGACTCGCGGCCGGCCTTGTGCAGCTCCTTGGACTCCGGCGACCCTCGCTGCAGCAACCACACGGTGGCGGTGAGGTAGAGCAGGAACTGCAGGTACTCGCTCTGCCAGTTCTCGGAGACGTCGACCGCGAAGCTGGCCGACGTGACGTACTGCCACCACGTCAGCCGCCCGAGACCTTCGGCCACCTGCTCGGCGTTGAACTGGTGCCACCCTGCGAACGTCTGCCCGACCAGAGCCGCCAAGAAGGTGACTCCGAAGAAGAGGCTCAGCGAGTTCTCCCGGACGAAGGTGCGCAGGCCTCCGCCACGTTCAGGCATGCCTGAGGCCCATCACGAGCATGAGTGTCAGGCCGACACAGATGACAAGCAGGTACCCCACGAACACCGTGCGCATCTCAGCCTCCGGTGATCTGGCAGTCGTAGACGTCCGCGGGGCCTGGGACACAGCTGGCTGCGACCACGAGCCACCCGTCCTGGAACCGGGTGAGGAACGTCGTCTCCGCGGCGTAGCGGACCTGAGCCATCGTCCCGAATGCGCGCACGTCCTCGGGCGCCTCGACCTGCGGCACGCGCTCGGCCCGGATCGCCTCGGCACACGGGTCGCCGGAGCTCTGCTCGAGCTCCGACCTGGTGCGAGGCGCGAGCAGGGCGCAGGCACGTACGCCGTCGCCGGTTGCCACCGCCTCGTAGAAGTCGTCTGCCGCCGCACGGACGGACGCGTCCTGAGAGCCACCGCACGACGTGCTGGCCAAGGCGATCACCAGCAACGACGCGGCGGACCCGACCCGGGACCCGACCTTGGCCGACCACGTCACCTGGGACCGATACCCCATCGACCCTGCGACCATGCGCTGCTGGGTCGTCTCCGGAACGGCACCAGCCTCCATGCCAGGCCGATTCGCGCGCGGCGGGCGTGGGTACAGGCTGTCGTGGTGGGCAACCTGGAGGTGTACCGACACAAGCGCGACTTCCGGCGCACCCCCGAGCCGGCCGGCGAACTGGCCGCCGAAGCGGAGGGTCGGCGCTTTGTCGTGCAGCGCCACCGCGCCAGCCGGCTGCACTACGACCTGCGGTTCGAGATGGACGGAGTCCTGGTCAGCTGGGCGGTCCCCAAGGGGCCGACCCTCGACCCGGCTGTGCGGCGGCTGGCGATGCACGTGGAGGACCACCCGGTCGAGTACCTGCACTTCGAAGGGGTCATCCCGGCCAGGGAGTACGGCGGTGGCGACGTCATCGTGTGGGACACCGGCACGTGGGAGCCGGTCCACACCGACGACCCTGGCGCGGCGGTGCGTGACGGAGAGCTCCACGCCGAGGTCCACGGCAGCAAGCTGCGCGGTCGCCTCGTGCTCGTCAGACGCGACGACCGTTCCTCCGACTCCGACGGCAGCGAGGAGTGGATGCTGCTGCACAAGCGCGACGAGCACGCGGTGGAGGACTGGGACCCCGAGGACCACCCGCGCTCGGTCCTCAGCGGCCGCACCAACGACGAGGTGCAGGCCGACCCCGACCGGCTGTGGCGCTCCGACGCTCCGGCAGCAGAGGCCA
>NZ_DASUTK010000200.1:0-23789 GCF_036374615.1 Nocardioides sp. | reverse complement strand
TTCGACCTGATCTCCCGATCCGGCTACCAGTCAGCCAACCCATCGACTACAAAGGTGTCCGCGAAGTCCTGAGACATATGTGTCCGCGATGTCCTGAGACACAACAGTGCGCCATGGCGCACTCTCAGGCACACGCCGCGGTATGGGTCAGTACGACTTGGGGAGCCCCAGGCTGTGCATCGCCACGTAGTTGAGGATCATCTCGCGGCTCACGGGGGCGATCCGGCCGGCGCGCGTGGCGACCAGCAGACCGGCCATGCCGTACTCCTGGGTGATCCCGTTGCCGCCGTGGGTCTGCACCGCCCGGTCCGCGGCGTCGCACGCGGCCTCCGCTGCGGCGTACTTCGCCATGTTGGCCGCCTCCCCGGCCGCCACGTCGTCCCCGGCGTCGTACAGCGCCGCCGCCTTCTGGGTCATCAGCCGGGCCAGCTCGACCTCGATGTGGCTCTGCGCCAGCGGGTGGGCGATCGCCTGGTGGGCACCGATCGGTCCCTGGAACACCGTGCGCTCCTTGGCGTAGGCCGCCGCGCGGTCGAGCGCGAACCGAGCCAGGCCGGTGGAGAACGACGCGGCCATGATCCGCTCGGGGTTCAGGCCGGAGAAGAGCTGCACCAGCCCGCCGTCCTCGTCACCGACCACGGCGTCGTCCGGCAGCCGGACGTCGTCGAGGAACACGGTGAACTGCAGCTCGGGGCTGACGATCTCCATCGGGATCGGACGGGCCTCGAAGCCCGCGGCGTCGGTCGGCACCACGAACAGCACCGGCTTCACCTGGCCCGTCGTCGCGTCCTCGGTGCGTGCGACGACGAGCACGTAGTCGGCCTCGTCGACGCCCGAGATGTAGATCTTGCGCCCGTTGAGGACCCACTGACTCCCTCCGTCCGGAAGCGCCTCGCGGCGGGCGGTCGTCGAGATGTTGTGGGTGTTGGTGCCGGCGTCCGGCTCGGTGATGGCGAAGGCCATGGTGCCCGTGCCGTCGCAGATGCCGGGCAGCCAGCGCTGCTTCTGCGCAGGTGTGCCGTAGCGACTGATGATCGTGCCGCAGATCGCCGGGCTGACGACCATCAGCAGCAACGGACAACCCTGGGCCGCCAGCTCCTCGCACACCGCGGCGATGTCGCCGATGCCACCGCCCCCGCCGCCGTACTCCTCAGGGATGTTGATCCCCAGGTAGCCGTTCTTTCCGATCTCGAGCCACAGGTCGGTGGTCTTCTCCCCCGACCGGGCCTTCTCGGTGAACCACTCGCGCCCGTACTTGGACGCGAGCCTGGCCACCGCCTTGCGCAGCTCCTGGCGCTCCTCGGACTCGCTGAACGCGATCTGGCTCATTCCTGCTCCTCTTCGACAACCGCGAGGACGTCTCCCGCGGCGACCTGCGCGCCGGGTCGGACGTCGATCTCCGTGACCGTGCCTGCGTAGGGCGAGACGACGGGGTGCTGCATCTTCATCGCCTCCAGCACCAGCACCGACGCGCCGGCGGCGACCCGGTCACCGGCCTTCACCGAGACGCTGACGACCGTGCCCGGCATCGGGGCGAGCAGGCTGCCGCTGGTGTGCTGGTCGGCCGGGTCCGCGAAGCGCGGCCGCTCGACCAGCCGCGCATGCCCCAGCGGCCCGTCGACCTCGACCGCGGCGCCGTCCACCCGCACGGCGTACGTCGCGGTGATGCCGTCCTCGACGAGCGCCACCGAGTCGGGGCTGATCGCCGCGACCTCGAGGCCGTCGAACCGGTAGCCGTCACGCCCTCCGTGCCAGGTCACCTCGAGGTCGTTCTCGAAGCGCGTCAGCTGCGGCTGCGACGTGACGTTGCGCCACGCCACCGGGATGCCTCGCTGGACCGCCCGGCGAGCCCGGCGGTCCTCGGCCAGCGCGACCGTGGCGGCGACCAGCAGCTGCCGATGCGGCTCGGCCTGCGCGGCGGCCGCGACGACCGCGGTCCGGTCGAGGAAGTCGGTGCCGACCCGGCCCGCGAGGAAGTCGGGGTCGCGCAGGATCCCGACCAGCAGGTCGCGGTTGGTGGCGACGCCGTGGATCCGGGCCCCGTCGAGCGCGGCCGCGAGCCGCCGCGCCGCTGCGGCTCGGGTGGGCGCATGACAGATCACCTTCGCCAGCATCGCGTCGTAGTAGGTCGAGACCTCCGAGCCGGACTCGAAGCCGGCCTCCACCCGGATGCCGTCTGCCTCGGGCAGCTCGAAGGTCGTGAGCCGCCCGCTCTGCGGCCGGAAGTCGTCCGCCGGGTCCTCGGCGTACAGCCGCACCTCGATCGCGTGGCCGTCGGGACCGCCGCGTGTGCCTGAGAGTGCGCCATGGCGCTCGCTGAGGGACACGCCGCGACCCTCGGCGACCGCGATCTGGAGCTCCACGAGGTCGACGCCGAAGACCTCCTCGGTGACCGGGTGCTCGACCTGTAGCCGGGTGTTCACCTCCAGGAAGTGGAACCGCTCGGACTCCGGGTCGTAGAGGAACTCGACGGTGCCGGCACCGACGTACCCGATCGCCTCGGCGGCCGCCCGCGCCGCCTCGTGCATCGCCCGCGCGACCTCGGGGGCCAGGTCGGGGGCCGGTGCCTCCTCGACCACCTTCTGGTGACGTCGCTGGATCGAGCAGTCGCGCTCGCCCAGCACCAGCACGTCGCCGTGCCGGTCGCCGACGACCTGCACCTCGACGTGGCGGGCACGCTCGACGTACGGCTCGACGAACACGGTGCCGTCGCCGAACGCACTGGCCGCCTCGGCGCGCGCACGCGCGATCTCGGTCTCGAGGGACGCGAGGTCGCGCACGATCCGCATCCCACGGCCCCCACCCCCCGCCGAGGCCTTCACGATCACCGGCAGGTCGGCCTCACTCGGTGTGGACGGAGCCTCGAGCACCGGTACGCCGGCCTGCCGCATGAGCCGCTTGGCCTCGATCTTCGAGCCCATGGCCACGATCGACTCCGGCGTCGGCCCGACCCACGTCAGTCCCGCGGCCTCGACCGCGCGGGCGAAGTCGGCGTTCTCGGAGAGGAAGCCGTAGCCGGGATGGATCGCTTCGGCGCCGGTGCGCTTGGCGGCGTGCAGCACTGCGTCGATGTCGAGATAGGTCTCGGCGGGCGCGGAGCCCGCGAGCCGGACTGCGACGTCGGCGTCGCGGACATAGGGCAGCCCGGCGTCGGCGTCGGAGTGGATCGCCACGGTCTGGATGCCCAGCGCCCGACAGGTGCGGAAGATCCGCGAGGCGATCTCGGTCCGGTTCGCGACGAGCAGTCGAGTGATCATCGCGCGCTCACATCCGGAAGACGCCGTAGCCGGAAGCCCCGGCGAACGGTGTGGTGTCGATGACGGACAGGCAGATGCCGAGCACGGTGCGGGTGTCGCGTGGGTCGATCACGCCGTCGTCGTAGAGCAGCCCGGACAGGAAGTGTGGGAGCGACTGCTCCTCGACCGACTGCTCGATGAAAGCGCGCATGCCGGCGTCGGCATCCTCGTCGTACTCGGTGCCCTTCGCCTCGGCCGCCGCGCGGGCCACGATCGAGAGCACACCGGCGAGCTGCTGCGGTCCCATCACCGCGGACTTCGCGCTGGGCCAGGTGAAGAGGAAGCGCGGGTCGAACGCGCGGCCGTTCATGCCGTAGTTCCCCGCGCCGTACGACGCCCCCATGATCACGCTGAGGTGCGGGACCGTCGAGTTGCTCACCGCGTTGATCATCATCGCGCCGTGCTTGATGATCCCGCCCTGCTCGTACTCCGCGCCGACCATGTAGCCGGTCGTGTTGTGCAGGAACAGCAGCGGGGTGTCGACCTGGTTCGCGAGCTGGATGAACTGGGCCGCCTTCTGCGCCTCCTCACTGAACAGCACTCCCTGGGCGTTGGCCAGGATGCCGATCGGCCGGCCGTGGATGCGCGCCCAGCCGGTCACGAGCGAGGTCCCGTAGAGCGGCTTGAACTCGTCGAAGGCCCGCTCGTTGCCGGGCCCGATCCCGTCGACGATCCTGGCGATCACCCCGCGCGGGTCGAACGGCTCCCTGAGGTCGGCGGGGATCAGGTCGAGCAGCTCGTCGGGGTCGGCGTCGGGCTCGGCGAACGACCCTGGCTCGGCCCGCGCCTTGCGCCAGTTCAGCCTGGCCACGATCCGCCGGCCGATCCGCAGCGCGTCGTGCTCGTCCTCGGCGAGGTAGTCGGCGAGGCCGGACGTGCGGGCGTGCATCTCGGCGCCACCGAGCGACTCGTCGTCGGACTCCTCGCCGGTCGCCATCTTCACCAGTGGCGGGCCGCCGAGAAACACCTTCGCCTGCTCCTTGACCATGACCGTGTAGTCGCTCATCCCGGGCACGTAGGCCCCGCCGGCGGTGGAGTTGCCGAAGACGAGCGCGATGGTCGGCTCCTTGCGGGCGCTCGCTCGTGTGATGTCGCGGAACAGCTTGCCGCCCGGGATGAAGATCTCCTTCTGCGTCGGCAGGTCGGCGCCGCCGGACTCGACGAGCGCGACGGTCGGCAGTCCGTTCTCCTCGGCGATCTGGGAGGCACGGAAGATCTTCTTCACCGTCCAGGGGTTGCTGGCACCTCCCTTGACGGTCGGGTCGTTGGCGGTGATCACGCACTCGACCCCCTCGATCACCCCGATCCCGGTGACCACGCTGGCGCCGACGGTGAAGTCCGAGCCCCAGCCGGCCAGCGGCGACAGCTCGAGGAACGCCGAGCCCGGGTCGATCAGCAGCTCGATCCGTTCGCGGGGGAGCAGCTTGCCGCGCGCGTGATGCCGCTCGACGTACCGCTCGCCGCCGCCCCCGACCGCCTTGGCGTGCTCGGCCTCGAGGTCCGCGAGCTTCTCGAGCATCGCCTCCCGGTTGCTACCCATCCTCGACCACCGCCTTCATGCGCTCGAGGGTCGTGCGCATCCCCTGCTCGTTGGTCCGGCCGCGCAGCGGGCCCAGCACCAGCCAGTAGAGCCGCATCGGCAGGTTCGGCTCGAGCCGGAAGTACTCCGTCACCAGCGTGCCGTCACCGTCAGGTCCGGGCGACGGGTGCAACCGGTAACCCCAGTTGTTGGCCGTGACGGCGTCGTTGCCGACCGCGAACTCGAACACCTTCTCGGTCTCGCACGCCGTGACCGTGCAGAGCGTCCAGTACGTCGGACCGACCCCGTTGCGCCGCACGTGGCCCTTGAACTGCGCGCCGACCGCCGGCCCGGTCGCCCCCCGGATCCACTCCGCCTCGAAGGTCTCGGGCGAGAACTCCCCGATCCGGGTCACGTCGGACACCAGCTCCCAGACGACCGACGGCGGCGCGGCCATCCGGACCGACACCTCCCCGGTCAGCGGTCGCAGGAGCACCTTCACCGGTGGCAGCATCACGCGTATCCCATCAGTCGCGCGGCCAGGTCGGTCAGGACCTCGGTCGCTCCTCCGCCGATCGGCAGGATCCGGGCGTCGCGGTAGTGCCGCTCCACCTCGCTGCCGGTCAGGTAGCCGCTACCGCCGTGCAGCTGCACCGCCCGGTCGCAGACGTACGCCGCGCACTCGACCGCGGTCTGCTTCGCCAGGCACGCCTCTGCGACCACGTTCTCCCCAGCCACGTGACGGCGTGCCACCTCGTGCGTGTAGGCGCGGGCGACCTCGACCTGGCGGCGCATCTCCACCAGTGTGTGGCGCACCACCTGGTTCTTCACCAGTGGCTTGCCGAACGTCTCCCGCTCACGCACGTACGCCGCGGTCAGTGCCAGGCTGCGCGCGGCGATCCCGTAACCGTGCACCGCCAGCGCCAGTCGCTCGACGACGAACTGCTCGGCGATCTGGTAGAAGCCGGAGTTCTCCTCGCCGACCAGGTTGGCCGCCGGCACCCGGCAGCCGGCGAACCCCAGCTCCGCGGTGTCCGAGCAGTGCCATCCCATCTTCGGGAGGGCGCGGTCGACGGTGAGGCCCGGCGTGCCCTTCTCGACGACCAGCAGCGACACCCCGCCGTGGCCGGACTCGCCGGTGCGCACCGCGGTCGTCGCGAAGTCGGCGCGGACGCCGCTGGTGATGAAGGTCTTGCCCCCGTCCACGACGTACTCCTCACCGTCGCGGCGGGCCGTGGTGCGGATCCCGGCCACGTCGGAACCACCGCCCGGCTCGGTGACGGCCAGGGAGCCGATCAGCTCCCCGGCCAGCGTCGGGCGGACGAACCGGTCGATCAGGTCGCGGCTCCCGGACGCCGCGATGTGGGGCAGCGCGATGCCGCTGGTGAACAGCGCCGCCATCAGGCCGCTGGACGCGCCGGCCTCGAAGCAGCCCTCCATCGCGGCAAGGCTGTCGAGCAGGTCGCCACCGTGCCCCCCGACGGCCTCGGGGAAGGCCAGACCGAGCAGTCCTTGCTTGGCCGCGGAGACGTGCAGCTCGCGCGGCACCTCGCCCGCCGACTCCCAGTCGTCGAGGTTCGGCACGACCTCGCGGCGGACGAACTCGGCCGCCATCTCCTTGATCGCGTCACGCTCACTCACACCAGGTCCTCCTCGATCGAGACCAACCGCGACCGCACCCACTCGCCGAGGCCCTTCGCCTGCGGGTCGAACCGGCTCGACGCCGCAACACCTCGTCCCAGCAGGCCGCGCAGCAGCACGTTCACACCACCGAGGTTGGGGAGCTGGTGGACCTCGATATCGAGGTCGGCTGCTTCGGGGACGAGCTCGCGGATCCGGGTCGGCGTGATGAGCTTCGAGAGCCACTGCACCCGCGCGTCGTACTTGTCCGGCTCCGTGTGTGAGACCCACAGCCCCAGGTTCGCGTCACCGCCCTTGTCGCCGGACCGGGCGTGGACGAAGGTGCCGAGCGGGAGCCGGCGGGTGAGGGTGTCGTGGCCGGGATTGGGCACAGATGGCGCCTCGGGGCGGCGTGTCGTCGCCGTTTGTGTCCAAACGGCAGCCTCCGGCACGACCTGCCGACGCCCGTCGGCGTGGACGACCGTGTGCGTCACGGCAGACCGCTCGACGTACTCGGCTCGGAAGACCCCGTACGGCGACGGCGGTGCCGGCGGGGCGGTCATGGTGAACCCGGGGTAGGAGGCCAGCGCGAGCTCGACGACGGTGGCGGTGAACGAGCGGCCGACCGGGTCGGGCGACGGATCCTGGACGGTGCACCGCAGCACGACCGAGGCGGCCTCCTCGGTCGAGGCGTCGGGCTCGGGCTGGCTGACCGGCGACCACACGACGGTGGCAGGTGCCGGGTCGAGGGCGGCCTCGAGCTGGCTGCGCGCCCAGGCCGCCTTCTCCTCGACGTCGAGCCCCGTCAGCACCAGCTCGACGCTGTTGCGGTAGCCGCCGAGCTCGTTGACGCAGACCTTGAGGAGCTCCGGAGGGGGCTCGCCTCGCACCCCGGCGATGGCGACCCGGTCAGGACCGGCGTCGGCCAGCCGGACCGACGCGAGGTCGACCGTCACGTCCGGCCCGAGGTACCGCGTCGACTGCACCTCGTAGAGCAGCTGCGCGGTGACGGTGTCGAGGGTGACGGCGCCCCCGGTGCCCTCGTGCTTGGTGATGACGCTGCTGCCGTCGGCCGCGATCTCGGCGAGCGGGAACCCGAGCGGCCGCGACCGGGCTGCCTCGGGCAGCGAGCGGAAGCCGCTGAAGTTGCCGCCGGTGGCCTGGGCACCGCACTCCAGGACGTGCCCGGTGACGACCGCACCGGCCAGCTCGTCGTACTGCTCGGCCGTCCACCCGTGATGAGCGACCGCCGGACCGACGACGAGCGAGGCGTCGGTGACGCGGCCTGTCACGACGACGTCGGCCCCCGCCGTGAGCGCGGCGGCGATCCCGAAGCCACCCAGGTATGCGTTCGCCGTCAGCGCGCCTGGGAAGCCGTGAGTCTTGAGGTCGTCGCCCTCGACGTGGGCGACGGCCGGATCGAGCCCGAGCCCGCGAGCCACCTCCCGCACTTTCTCGGCGAGCCCCGCCGGGTTGAGCCCGCCGGCGTTGGAGACGATCTGGACCCCGCGCTCGAGCGCCGTGCCGAGGCACTCCTCGAGCTGGCGCACGAAGCTGCGCGCGTAGCCGAGCGAGGGGTCCTTGAGCAGGTCCTTGCCGAGGATCAGCATCGTGAGCTCGGCGAGGTAGTCGCCGGTGAGCACGTCGAGCCGACCGCCTTCGAGCATCTCACGCATGGCGGTGTGCCGGTCGCCGTAGAAGCCGGAGCAGTTGCCGATCCGCAGCGCAGTGCGTGGCGCCGCGCTCATCGAGGACTCCGTCCCTCGCCGGGCGGACCGGCGAACGCTTGCGCGACGGACAGCCAGGTGGTGGCGTCCCGGCCCTGGGCCACCAGATCGGTGTCGTCGCGGTGGATCCGCTGCGTCACGAGCAGGCAGAAGTCGTACGCCGAGCCGCGGACCGACTGATCGGCGTCCTCGGGTCCCCACGACCACAGGTCGCCGCTGGGCGCCGTCAGCTCGACCCGGACCTCGTCGGTCGGCGCATCGAGCCCGTGGACGGCGAAGGAGAACGCCCGGGTGCGCACCCCGAGGTGCGCGACGTGTCGGATCCGGTCGGTGACCTCGGGCTCGGCGCCCAACGCCTCGTGCACGTCGAGGCTGTGCGCCCACGTCTCCATGAACCGCGCGGTCGCCATCGACGCGGGGGACATCGGCGGGCCGTACCAGGGGAGCTTCGTGCCGTCCGGGACCTCGCGGAGCGCTGCGGCAAGAGCCGCGCGGCCCGACCGCCAGCGGGCGAGCAGCTCGGCGGGCGACACCGCACCGCCGGCCACCGCCGACGCGTCGACGTACCCGTTGGGGTCGGCGAGCGCCTCGAGGACCAGCCCGTCCCACGCTTTCTTGTCGGTGGCCGCGGCGAGGGCGGCCTCGTCGGTCCACGCGAGGTGGGCGACCTGCGTGGCGACGTCCCAGCCCGCTGCCGGCGTCGGGATCCGCCAGCCCGCTTCGGGAACGTTGGCCACGAGGGTGTCGAGCCGCTCGCTCTCGGCGGTCAGGTCGGTCAGCACGGTCTCCAGGAGTCTCACGACGCGCGCCCCAGACGGGACTCGAGGGTGCGGGACCACTCGTCCAGGATCCGGCCGCGACGTCGCGCGTCGTCGGTGATCGTGTTCGCCAGTCCGAGCCCTCGGACCAGGTCGAGGGTGGCCTGCACCAGCTCGCGCGCGCCCGGCCGGGACTCATCGACCCCGAGGGCGTCGACCGTCAGCCGGTGGGTCTCCCGGCCGATCCGCTGCTCGAGCGGGGCGACCGCGGCGAGCAGCGCCTCGTCGGTCCGGGCCGCGACCCAGAGCTCGAGCGCGGCGGTGAACACCGGAGAGCTGAAGTGGTCACCGAGCATCCGCACCACCGCGCGCGTCCGGCCGGCTCCCTTCGGGAGTCGCGAGACCGCCTCGGCGAGCTCGGCGCCGCGCAGCTCAGTGAGGTGCTCCACCGCGGCCACGACCAGGTCGTTCTTCGTCGGGAAGTGGTGGAGCTGGGCACCGCGTGAGACACCGGCGCGCTCGGACACGAGCGTCGTCGTCGTACCGGAGAAGCCGCGCTCGACCAGCAGGTCGACGGTCGCCTCGAGCAGCCGTAGCCGCATCGCACGCGTGCGGTCGGCCTGGGGGGTCCGGACCGTCGAGCTCACCGCCCCATCGTGCTGGGTCAGAAACAAACAGTCAAGCCTGACTGTTTATGCCGAGTCGTGGTCAGCGCGGGTCGACCCACACCAGGCACGACTCAGCGGTGGAGGAACTGCTCGGTCTCCGCGTCCGGGTGGTCGGACTCACGGGAGAGCCGGGAGGGCCACCAGATGAACCGGCCCACGTCGTAGGACAGGGCCGGGACCAGCAGCGACCGCACGATCAGCGCGTCGAGCAGGACGCCGAACGCCACGATGAAGCCGATCATCGCCATGAACAGGATCGGGATGACGCCGAGCGCGGCGAAGGTCGCGGCCAGCACGACGCCGGCGGAGGTGATGACGCCGCCGGTGGCGGAGAGTCCCTTGAGGATCCCCGGGTGGGTGCCCTGCCTGATCGACTCCTCGCGCACCCGGGTCATCAAGAAGATGGAGTAGTCGATCCCGAGCGCGACCAGGAAGACGAACCCGATCAGCGCGACCTCCAGCGGCGCCGGCGGGAAGTCGAAGACATACTTGAAGACCATCGCCGAGATCCCGAGCGTGGCGCCGAACGACAGCACGTTGGCGACGAGCAGCAGCAGCGGCGCGACCAGCGCCCGCAGCAGGACCACGAGCACCAGGAAGATCACCAGCAGGATCGCCGGGATCACGATCCGGCGGTCGGAGTCGGTGACGTCCCGGACGTCGAGGTTGATCGCCGTCGCCCCACCGACCAGGACGTCGTCGGGCAGCTCGGTCCGCAGCTGCTCCACCGTGTCGGTGGCGGCCTGGGAGTCGAACGGGTCGGCGAGGGTCGCCAGCACGATCGCGTTGCCGTCGACGACGAGCGGCTGGCCCTCGGCGTTCGGGTCGGGGATGGGGAACACCGTCGGCGCCTGGTCCGAGGACTGCGCGATCCCCTCGTGCCCGCTGAGCGTCTCGAGCGTGTCGCCGAGCTGTGCCTCGGGCACCAACACTTGCACCGGCGAGGCGGAGTCGGACGCGAAGTGCCGGTCGAGGATCTCCTGGGCACGCACCGAGGGCTCCTCCACGAGGAAGAGCTCGGTCTGCGGCACCTGATCCTCGTCGAGCTGGGTGACCAGCGTCGCGGCCCCGGCGAGGACCACGAAGGTCACGACCCACACGACGCGCGCCCGACGCCCGATCAGCCGCGCCATCCGGCCCCAGAGCCCGCGGGTGTCGGTGTGCTCTGTGCCGTAGTCGGGGTGCACCGGCCAGTACGCCTTGCGGCCCAGCAGGAGCAGGATCGCCGGCAGCAGGCTCAGCGCCGCCAGGACGGCGAACGCGATGCCGATCGCCCCGACCGGGCCGAGCCCCTGCAGCCACGCGAGGTCGGAGAGCAGCAGGCAGAGCAGGCCGAGGATGACGGTGGCACCGGACGCCAGGATCGGCTCGAAGGCGCCGCGGTAGGCGGCCCGCATCGCGTCGTACTTCGACTCGTGGTCGCGCAGCTCCTCCCGGAACCGCGCGACCAGCAGCAGCGAGTAGTCGGTGGCAGCGCCGACCACGAGGATGAACAAGATCCCCTGGCTCTGCCCCGACAGGGCGATCACGTCGAGGTCGGCGAGCAGGTAGATCAGGCCGGAGGCCAGCCCGAGGGCGAGCACCGCCGAGAACAGCACCACGAACGGCAGCACCGGCGAGCGGTAGACCGCGAGCAGGATCAGCAGCACCACGCTCAGCGCGACGCCGAGCAGCAGGCCGTCGATGGCGCCGAACGCCTTGGAGAAGTCGGCCTGTACGCCGGCGGGGCCGCCGACCTCGACGGTCAGCCCGTCCGGGGGGTCGTCGACGATGCCGCGCAGCTCCTCGACGTAGTCACTGAGCACCTCGAAGTCGCGTGCGTCTAGCTCTACTACGAGCTGGGCGGCCTCCCCGTCGCTCGACGGGGTCACCTCCGCGACGGTCACGACGCCCTCGACGTCGGCAGCCTGGCTGCCCAGGTCCTCGAGCCAGACGAGGTCGTCCTGCGTCACCCCGCCCCGTCGTTCCATCACGACGGTGGCAGGGAAGGTCTCCTGCTCCTGGAAGTCCTCGAGTGCTTCGAGCACCTCGGTCGACTCCGCGCTCTCGGGCAGGAACGACGCGTTGTCGTTCGTCTGCACCTCGGAGAGCTTCCCCGCGAAGGAGCCGCTCGGGAGACCGATCAGCAGCCATGCCATCAGGACGAGCAGCGGCCAGATCCAACGGCGTCGACTCCCCATGGCCGAAAGTGTGCCTGATCAGTCGATACGGGAGACCATGGGTAGCCGGGACCGGGTGAACACGCCGACCAGCAGCGCCGTGAGCAACGGGAGCGCGACCACCAGCGAGCCGATCAGCGCCCACGGGATCGCCAGGAAGTGGTCGGGCAGGGCAGGGTTCAGGTCCTGCACCCACTCCGCCCCCGTCAGCGGGTAGGTCACGGCGATCCCCGGGATCAGACCGACCACCACGCCGAGCAGGGCGCCGACCAGGGCGATCACCAGGGCGTACGACGCGGCGACCGCTCGTCGGGTGCGCGGCGCAGCGCCGACCGCCGAGAGGGTCGCGAGGTCCGGTCGCGCGTCCGACAGCGACAGGAAGGTCGCGGTGAGCGTGCCGCCGAGCATGAGGACCGCGCCGAGCGAGCCCAGCACCAGCTGGATGATCAGCGTGTCATCGCCGGCCTGGTAGCCACGCTCGACGTACATCGAGGCGTCGGCGTCCAGCGCGAGCAGCGCCTCGTTGACGTCCTCCTCCTGGTCCTCGCTGATGTCGCCCTCGACCAGCAGCCCGGTGGGGACCGGCTCGACCCCGACGGCCGCGGCGGCCTCCGGGGACAGCACCCCCTGGGCGCGTGCCTCGAGCTGCGTGACCTCGACGAACACTGCCGGAACCGTTGCCCGCCCCAGCACGCCGCTTCGACGGTCGCTGTGGGCGACCAGCTTCACCTCGTCCGCGTCGACCTGCTGGTCGATGAAGACGACGGCGCCACCCGCAGCAAGCACTCGCTCGGCCGCCGCCCGGTCGTCACCGACCGCGTCAGCCAGGTGACTCGGGATGGTCCCGTCCTCGCTGACCGGGAAGCTCGACAGTGAGCCGCTGTAGCCGGAGAGGACGGACTCGACACCCTCGACGCGGGTGTCGACGTAGGTGTACCGGCGGATGCTGCTGTCGGGCCCCATCACGGGGGTGATCGACGCGTCCGGGAGGTACTGCTCCAGGACCTGCTCGACATCGGCGAGCGCAACACCGGACGGCGGGCTCACCGACGCCTGGCCCACGGCCAGCAGCGGGGTGTAGGTGGCGCGGCTCTGCTCGGTGTCGCTGGCGTTGCCGATGCCGAGCGCGACGACACCGGCGACCGTCGCAGCCACCGCGGCCACGGCAGGCACCGTGCGGGTGCGGTGCCGCGCCGCGTCGCGGACGGCGAACCGCAGGGCCAGGGGCAGCCGACGAGCCAGCCGCGCGAGAAACACCACGACGACCGGGACCAGCAGGATCATGCCGAGCACCGAGACGACCGCGGAGACCGCGATGACGTACTCGCCGCCCGCGCGAGTCGCGCCGTACGCGGCGAGCGCGATGCCGGCGCCGAGCAGCACCAGCCCCAGCAGCGGGGAGCGCAACGACGGCTTGCGGTCCCCTCGCCGACCGGCCAGCACGGCGACGACGTCCTGCCGGGACGCGATCCAGGCCGGGACCAGGGCCGCGAGCAGGGCGGACAGCAGCCCGAAGCCGGCGATGCCGAGCAGGTGGAGCCACGGCACGTCGTACGGACCGAGGTAGCTGCCCTGGAACTGCTGCACGAGCGGGAGCACGAGCCACGCGACCAGCAGCCCCAGCGCGACTCCGAGCGTCGCCCCGACGACGCCGAGGACCACACCGCTCGCGATCACCACACGGCGCGCCTGCCGCGGCGTCGCGCCGTTGGCCACCATGAGCGCGAGCGAGCGCTGCAGCCGCCGGGCGATCACCGCGAAGGCCGGACCCGCGAGCAGCACCACCTCGAGCAGCGCCATCACCACGACGAGCACCACGACGGCCAGCCAGGCGTCGTCCGTGCCGCCGCTGTAGCCGAGCTCGGGGCTGATCTCGGAGGCCGGCGGCGGGTCGGTGAGCACGGTCCGGGACCAGACGGAGGCGCCGATGGCGTTGAGAGCCTGCACGTCGGCCCAGGTCACCGGGCCGCCGGCGTCGACCAGCCACGCGTGCCGACCCTCCGGCGTCTTCAGGCCCAGCCCGCCGGGCGGCGCCACCGCAATCGCTGAGCTGCGGATGACGGCGTTCTCGACGATCCCGACGACGGTCGCGCTCGAGCCGCTCCCGAGCGTGAGCTCGTCGCCCACGCGGTACGGACCGCGCTCGGCCAGCTCGCCGTTGACCGCCACCTCTCCGATCTCAGCGGGGACACGGCCCTGCACCAACCGGAACGTGCCCTCGGTCAGGGATGAGGTGAGGTCGGTCTCGTACAGCTCGGCGTAGGTCCGCCCGGCGTCGGTGGTGACCTGTCGACCGCTACGCACGACCTCGACGGCGTCGACCTCCCGGCCGAGCGCCTCCTGCACGTCGTCCAGCGTGCGTGGCCTGGCGCTCGGTCGGGTGGTCCAGCCAGACATCTGGTCGGGGTCGGGTGCCTGCACGACGTCGGTGACGCCGGGCTCGACGGTCACCAGGGCGTCCGCGCCGCCCACGGTTCGTTCGATCGCCTCACCGGGTTTGACGTCGGAGGTCTGGATGACCACGTCGGCTGCGGTGACCGCGAGCACAGGCAGCGCGATCATCAGCAGCACCAGGACCGAGCGGCCCTTGGCGCGCCACGCCTCCCGCCGGGCCATCCGCAGCGCGGAGGCCCAACGGCGAACAGGGTTCACCTCGTCAGTCCAGGCTCGAGCAACGCGTCGACCGGTGCGCTCGAGGTCTGGTCGACCACGATGCCGTCGCGCAGGAAGACAACCCGATCGGCCCAGGCCGCGTGCCGGGCCTCGTGGGTGACGAGGACGCCCGCAGCGCCGGCGTCGCACCGGGCGCGGAGCAGCTTGAGGATCTCTTCGCCGGTCTCGGTGTCGAGCGCGCCGGTCGGCTCGTCGGCCAGGATCAGCCGACGCTCACCGACGACCGCTCGAGCGATGGCGACCCGCTGCTGCTGGCCGCCGGACATCTCGTCGGGGAAGCGGTCGGCCAGGTCGCCGATCCCCACTTCCTCGAGAACCGCGCGCGCCAGCTTCTTGGCCGCGCGGGGTCGCTCACCGTCGAGCTCACGGGGAAGAGCGACGTTCTCGGCAGCGGTGAGAGCGGGAATCAGGTTGAAGTCCTGGAAGACGTAGCCGATCGAGCTGCGGCGCAGACGTGCCCGGTCGGCGTGGCCGAGACCGCCGAGGTCGCGGCCCTCGATCGACACGGTGCCGCTGGTGGGGGTGTCGAGGCCGCCGGCCAGCGTCAGCAGGGTCGACTTGCCGGAGCCGGAGGGCCCCATGACGGCGACCAGCTCGCCGGCGTACGCCGTGAACGAGATGCCTCGCAACGCATGCACCTCGGACGCGCCGTGACCGTGCACACGGCTCACGACGGCCAGCGCGAGCACGGTACTCATGCCGTCGCGTCCTCAGTCGAGGTGGACGTCACGACGGCCGGGCCGGCGAGGATGTCGGGCCGCTCGGCAGCGGCCCGCCGCAGCCTGGCCTCGCAGTGGTCGAGCCAGCGGATCTCGGCCTCGGCGGTGAACACCAGCGAGTCGAGCACCAGCCCCCAGGCCAGCTGGGAGGTGTCGTCGGGCTGCGCGCCCGGGCCGTTCCGCTTGAGCCTGGTGTAGTCCTGCAGTGCCGCCATGGTGGCCGAGCGCTGCTGCTGGATCACGGTGCCGACGTCGATGCCGGGCACGGTGACCGCGAGCGCGAGCTTGATGGCGAGCTCGTCGCGGGGTGGCTGGGTCCGAGATACCGGCGTGGTGAACCACGCCAGCACCTCGGCCCGGCCGTGGTCGGTGACCCGGTAGACGACGTGGGCATCCGAGCCCGGGCCGCCCTCGGCAGCATCCGTGGCCTCGCCGGCCACCTGCTCGACGAGCCCGTCTCGCTCCAACCGGGCCAGGGTCGTGTAGACCTGCCCGACGTTGAGGGGCCAGGTGGCCCCCGTGCGCTCCTCGAACTCTGTCCGAAGCTGGTAGCCGTACTTCGGCCCTTGCTCCAGCAGGGCCAGCAGTGCCTGCTTGACCGACATGGCGTACCTCCGACTGCTCCGGGTCACTCGACCTGCGATCCACGCACCCCCGTGATGTGGATACCCGGTATGTATACCACGTATGCATGTCGCCTGTCATGCGTCCGGACGCGTCGCTCCGTCAGCGGGTCACCGGAGCCGCTGGTGGATGTCCTGGCTCATCCGCGCGATCGCGAGGTAGAACTCCAGCGTCATCCGGATCAGGCACAGGTAGAGCAGGACGGCGACGGGACCAACGAGCAACACCACCAGGCCGGTGCGGGCGCCCGCCGCGAAGCCGGCCGCGAGGAACAGGAAGAAGCCGAGGCCGAGAGCGATGATCGCGAGGATGTAGACGACCTTGACGATCATCGGCGTCACGAAGTGCTCGAACGTGAAGTCGAAGAGCGCGCCGAGGAAACCCTTGGCGGAGGACTGGTCACCCGGTGGCGGGGCGGCGGGTTGGCCGTAGGGGTCACTCGGCGGAGGTGCTCCGTAGCTCATGCAGGACTCCAGTTCGTCCAGGGCCTCGGGGGATCCGGGACCGGGTGGCAGCAAGGTACCGACGGACGGCGCCCAGGGCAGTGGAGGAAGACTGGTGTCATGACGCAGACGATCCTGATCACCGGCGCCTCCTCCGGCCTCGGCGCGGAGATGGCGCGCCAGTTCGCCGTCCTCGGCCACGACCTCGCACTCTGCGCGCGGCGCACGGACCGGTTGGATGAGCTGCGGGCCGAGATCCTGGAGCGTCACCCGGAGCGCAGGATCGAGCTGAGTGCGCTCGACGTCACCGATCACGCGGCCGTGTTCGCGGTGTTCCGCGACTTCGCCGGCGCGTTCCCCCGGATCGACCGGGTCGTCGTCAACGCCGGCCTGGGAGCGGGTGCGCCGTTGGGGACCGGTCAGTTCGAGGCCAACCGTGAGACCGCGCTGACCAACTTCGTCGGCGCACTGGCCCAGGTCGAGGCCGCGATGGAGGTCTTCCGCGCCCAGGGCGGAGGGCACCTGGTGGCCGTCGCGTCGATGTCGGCGCTGCGCGGCATGCCGAAGTCGATGACGACGTACGCCGCCACCAAGGCCGGCTTGGCCCATCTCGTCGAGGGGCTGCGGACCGAGTTCTACGGAAAGCCCGGCTTCGACTTCACGGTCCTCTACCCCGGCTACATCGCCTCGGAGATGAACGCGGGGGTGACCGCAGCCGAGAACAAGATGATGGTGCCGACGGAGAAGGGCGTGGCCGAGATGGTGACCGCGATCGAGAAGAAGCGTGCCTCCGCCTGCGTCCCGAGGATGCCGTGGGCGCCGGTGTCGGTCCTGATGAAGCACGCGCCGCTGCCGGTCTTCCGGAAGATGATCTGACCTGTCGAGTCGTGCCCTGTACGACTCGACGCGCATGGGGCACGACTCGACCTCAGCCCATCGTCTTCTGGCCGTCGATCGCCTCGCGGATGATGTCGGCGTGACCGGCGTGCTGGGCGGTCTCGGCCACGATGTGGGTGAAGACGCGGCGGGCGGTCCGGGTGGCGCCCGGCTCGAACCACGGCTGCGGCGGGAGCGGCCACGCGTGGTCGAGGTCGACGGTCTCGACCAGCGCATCGGTGCGGGCGGCCACCTCGTCGTACCGCGCCAGGGCGCCGGCGAGGGTCTCGTCCTCGGTGAGCCGGAAGCCGTTCTCCCAGTCCGAGTAGTCGCCGTCGGCCGGGCCCTCCATCGAGGACGGGCCATTGACGGCGAAGTCCGCCCAGGCCGACTCGGTCCTGGCGACGTGCTTGATCAGGCCCCCGAGGGTGAGCTCGCTGGCGGTGCTGCGGGTGCGCGCCTGGTCCTCGGTCAGGCCCTGCACGGTGGTGCGCAGGAAGTGCCGGTGCACTCGCAACGTCTCGAGCAGGTCGCGGCGCTCCTGCGACAGCGGCTGCGTCGGGGTCTCGGGCGGGCTGGTGTCGGTCATGTCGTCAGCCTAGGGAGGATTCCGGCCAGTTCCCGACCGGTGGGTCACCGGTAGGTGACCAGGTCCGGCGCGAGGTGCTGGTGCTCGTTGTACGACAGCAAGGTCAGGCCGCGACGCCCCGAGATCACCCTCGTGATGCCGGCGTTGACGATGCCGGGCAGCAGTCGCCCGTACGTCGCAGCACCACCCGCCAGCAGCACGGCCACGATCGCGGCGATCGGCCCGCCGGAGGAGAACGCGACGACGGTGCCGTTGGCCGCGACCTCGGCCAGGGCCGCGTTGGCCCGGTCGGTGAACCCGACGAAGGACTCGGTGTAGTCGGCGTCGTGCTCACCGCCGGTCCAGCGCGCCATGGCGGCGTCGTACCAGCGCTGGAACCCGTCCGGGTCGAGACCCTCGGGCGACCCGGAGACGGTCGCGAACTGCGCCAGGCTGTCCAGCTCGTTCCACCGACGGTCCTCCCGCAGCGGTGCGTCCCAGCCCGCGGCGTCAGCCGCCAGCTCGGCGGTGCGTCGCTGCCGGACGAGTGACCCGTGCACGACCAGGTCGGGTGCGAGGTGCGCCAGTGAGCGTCCCACGACGCGGGCCTGCTCCTCACCGGTGTCGGACAGCACGTCGTAGTCGTCGGCACCGAAGGACGCCTGCCCGTGCCGCACCACCAGGATCTGGCCCATCAGCCGACCCCGCGGATCACGGCGCGAGCGCGCTGCTCGAGATAGCCAACCGCCGGCCCGAACCTGGCGTACGCCTCGTTCGTCGTCTGGCGGTGGTAGTAGCGGTACCAGATCTGCTGCGCGATCACGGCCAGCCGGAACAGACCGAACACCTCGTAGAACCGCCAGCGCTCCGGAGAGAGGTCGAAACCCATCCGCTCGCAGTAGTGCTCCACGATCCGGTCCCTCGTCCACATCCCCGGGGCGTCGGACGGCTGCCTCCGGAACTGCCGGAAGAACTCGTCGTCGTCCTCCTGCACCCAGTACGCCATCGAGCCGCCGAGGTCCATCAGCGGGTCGCCCAGGGTCGCCATCTCCCAGTCGAGCACCGCCGCGACCTCGGGAGGCTGGGTTTCCGTCAGCACCAGGTTGTCGAAGCGGAAGTCGTTGTGGATCAGGCAGCTGCCGACGTCGGCCGGCTGGTTCGCGTCGATCCAGGCTGTGATGTCGGACCAGTCACCGAGGTCGTCGGTGGCAGCCGCCGCCAGCCGCGTCGTCCACCCCGAAACCTGCCGTCCGACGTACCCGTCCCCCTTGCCGAGCGACCGGAGCCCGGCGGCATCGACGTCGACGGAGTGCAGCCGGACCAGCACGTCCCAGACCTTCCCGCAGAGGGTCGAGGTCTCCTCCGGCGTCAGTTTGAGCCCGAGCTCGCGTCGTGGGATCACGCCGTCGACCCTCGTCATCACGTAGAACGGCAGCCCGATCACCGAGTCGTCCTCGCAGTGCGCCACCATCTCCGGCACGAGTGGGAAGACCGGCGCCAACGCATGCTGGATCCGGAACTCCCGGCCCATGTCGTGGGCCCCCCTCGCCTTCACGCCGCTGGGAGGCCGACGCAGGATCAGGTCGGCGTCGGGATAGCGCAGCGAGTACGTCAGGTTGGACGCGCCGCCCGGGAACTGTCGGACCTTCGGGGTGCCGGTGAGGCGGTCGCGCCAGTCCTCGGCGGCGTGCGTGCGCACCCACGTGGCGACGCGCTCGACGTCGAACGCGTCCTCGTCGCGCACCGGGCGACTCTCCTCCGCGGTGTTCACAGCGCGCGCAACCGGTCGGCCTGCTGCCGCATCTGCTCGTCGTACGCCGCCCGGTCGCGCAGCTTGAGGTCGTACGCCGCGCGGGCGGCCTCGTCGGGCAGGATCAGCTCCTCGCCGCGGTCGAGCGCCGCGAGAACCTCGGTCGCGATGTCGTCCGGACCGAGCGGCGCGGTCGCGACCAGGTGCGCGACGACTGCACCGAACGCCTGGTCCTCCCCACGCAGGTTCTCCATCAGCCCGGTGCGGAAGTACGACGGGCAGACCACCGACGCTCGCACGCCGTACGCCGCCAGCTCGTGGCCGGTGGTCTCGGTCAGGGCCACGACCGCCGCCTTCACCGCGTTGTAGCCGGCCATCCCCGCCGGGTGCACCAGACCGGCGAGCGAGGCCACGTTGACGATCAGCCCCGCCCGCTGCCGCTTGAGCATCGGCACGAACGTCCGGGTGCCACGGACCATCCCGAAGAGGTTGACCTCGGTGATCCACCGCCACTCGTCGATGCCGGCGACGTCGAGCCGGCCGCCGCCGGCGACCCCGGCGTTGTTGATCAGCACGTCAAGCCCGCCCCACGTCCGCTCCACGCGGTCACGGGCGGCGGCCCAGTCGTCGTCGCTGGTGACGTCGAGCCGCAGGTCCACTCCCTCGGCCACGTCGGTCGCCAGCACGTCGGCACCGCGCGTCCGGTAGGCGGCGGCGAGCGCGGCACCCAGCCCGGCTGCGGCACCGGTGATCAGCACCCGCTGCGGCGTCACTTGTACCTGCCGAGCTCGAGCCGCGCGACCAGGCCGCGGTGCACCTCGTCAGGACCGTCGGCCAGCCGGAGCGCACGGGAGTTCACCCAGGACATCGCGAGCGGGAAGTCGTCGGAGAGGCCGGCACCCCCGTGCAGCTGGATCGCCATGTCGATCACCCCGAGCGCCACGTTGGGCACCGCGACCTTGATCTGCGACACCTCGGACAGCGCGTGCGAGGGCCCGCCCTGGTCGAGCTTCCACGCGGCGTGGAGCACCAGCAACCGGGCCTGCTCGATCGCGATCCGGGCGTCGGCGATCCGCTCCCGGTTGCCGCCGAGGTCCACAAGCGGCTTGCCGAACGCGGTCCGCTCGAGGCCGCGCCGGATCGCGTGCTCCAGGGCCACCTCCGCGGCTCCGATCAGCCGCATGCAGTGGTGGATCCGGCCCGGTCCGAGTCGTCCCTGGGCGATCGAGAACGCCTCGCCGGGACCGGAGAGGATGTTCGCGACCGGGACCCGGACGTCGGTGAAGGAGACCTCGCCGTGCCCGATCGGCTCGTCGGCGTACCCCATCGTGGTGAGGAGGCGCTCGATCCTCACACCGGGCGCGTCACGTGGCACCAGCACCATCGTGTGCCGGTGATGACGGTCGGCGCTCGGCCGCCTCCCCGGATGGTCCGCCAGGCCCATGAACACGAAGATCCGGCAGTCCGGGTGGCCCACGCCGGTGGACCACCACTTGCGGCCGTTCACCACCACCTCGTCGCCCTCGACCACCGCGGTGGCGACCATGTTGGTGGCGTCGGAGCTCGCGACGTCGGGCTCGGTCATCGCGAACGCGGACCGGATCCGGCCGTCGAGCAACGGGTCGAGCCAGGTGTCGCGCTGCTCCCGTGTGCCGTAGCGGAGCAGCACCTCCATGTTCCCGGTGTCCGGTGCGTTGCAGTTGAGGACCAGGGGTGCGATCGCCGAGCGGCCCATCAGCTCGGCGAGCGGGGCGTAGTCGACGTTGCTGAGGCCTTCGCCCCCGTCGGTGCCGTACGCCGCGGCGTACTCCCCCGCGTGCTCCTTCGGCAGGAACAGGTTCCACAGTCCCTGCGCCCGGGCCTTCTGCTTCAGCTCCTCGATCACCGGCAGCGGCGTCCACTGCGTGCCTTGCACGCGTGCCTGCGCCAGGTCGCGGTGGTACGCCGGCTCGATCGGCTCGATCTCGTCGCGGAGGAAAGCGGCGACCTTCTCGCGCAGCGCCTCGGCGCGCGGGGAGGGGGCGAAGTCCATGCGCCCGACCCTAGACGGACGGGCCGTCCTCAGGCCGCGACGGTCGTAACGATCCGCGCCCGCTCGGCGGGGTCGATCCAGCGCCGTCGGCTCCGCAGCAGCCGCACCGTCGACCACGCCAGGCAGGGCACCGCCACCAGCAGCGAGACCGTCGGGTCCGGGACGCGCGACAGCCCCGAGAACAGCAGCCCGGTGAACGTGGTGCTGAGCGCGAGCCGCGCGGAGTAGCCCACCATCATGACCGGCGGGGCAGGGGTCGCGCGGGCGCTGCGGAGGTCGACGGCGTACGGGCGCTGGTCGGACCAACGCATCGAGGCTCCGACCACCTGCAGCGTCACCACGATCAGGGTGCAGGCGAGCGCGGTCAGCTCGGCCGTCGTCGGCGCCCCGGCCCGGATCGAGGCGAGCAGGATCGTCACCAGCGAGGCGATGGCGAGGAACTCCGCGATCACGAGGGCGCGAACGGTGAAGACCGTCCCGGGGGCCACCGGCAGGTTCTCCCGCCAGAGCAGACCACGGCCGTCGAGGCACCACGCGTTCACGCCGAACAGCAGGGCACCGCCGGAGACCACCAGTCCAGGCAGCACCGTGACAGACGACCAGGGCAGGCCGCCGACCACGGCGACCAGCCCGGGGCCGATCGCCAGCACCGCCATGCCTCGGCGCATCGGCACCGCCCGCCACACCGAGGCGCGGTCGATCCGCAGCAGTGCGGACAGGTCGGTCCACGGCATCGGTCGCGGGGTGTGGGTGTCGGTCTCGGCGCGGAGCTCGTCGTGGGGCAGTCGCCGGGCCGCCAGGATCGCCGGGATCGCGCCCAGCACGACCATGCAGAAGAGCAGCACCAGCTCCAGCAGGACCGCACTGAACCAGCCGAGCTCGAACCCGCCGATGCCCGCGATCCACAGCGACAGGGTCGGGATCCGGTCGAGGGTCTCCGTGGTCCGCCCGGTCAGCTGGATCCACAGCGCCACCCCCGCGATGGCGACCAGGACGAACCGCATCGCGACGATGCCGTGTGGTCGGCGTCTGATCGCCTCGACGACCCAGGCGATCACCTGCGCGGCAGCGGTCGCCAGGGCGAGCCACAGCAGGATCACGGTCTGCGCGGTGATGAGACGCGCCGGCAGCGCGCCGTAGGCCGAGGCTCCGAGCAGCACCCAGGCCTGGATCAGCCAGGCGATGTTGAGCGGGGCCAGCAGCAGGGCGCCGAGGTGGTCGGTGGTCGGGCTGACCGGGAAGGCGACCCCCTGCTCGCGGCTGATCAGCTCGCGACCGCCACCCGAGGCGATCGCGGAAATGATCGAGATCGCGAAGATGCCGGCCATGGCGGTCGGCATCAGGACCGCGATCTCGAGCCGGCGATCGTCCTCGGCAGGAACGTACGCCGGCACGATCGCGACCGCGGCGGTGATGAGCAGCAGCAGGAGTGCCGACCACCGGAACGCCGAGCGCCGGCGGACGGCTGCAGCCCGGAACTGCAGCAGGTAGCCGACGTCGCGGACCGGCCGCCACCAGGCGAACTCGGACCGGGCGCGGGACCGCGCGTCAGTCGAGGAGAGCGCGGTAGGCACGCGCCCCCTCCTCCCCGGACATCTCCGACGCGCTGACGGTCGCGACCCGCGAGCCGCCTCGGAGCACGAGAACCTCGCCGCACGCCTCGATCGCCAGCTCACGCAGGTGGGTGGAGACCAGGACGCAGGCGCCGCGGGCGCGGGCGTCGGCGATCACGTCGAGGGTGGCCTCCACGCCGATCGGGTCGACGCCGTCGAACGGCTCGTCGAGCAGCAGCACGTCGGGCTCGTGGAGGGCGGCCAGCGCGACGGACAGCCGGCGGCCCATGCCGTGGGAGAAGCCGCCGGTGACCCGGTGCGCGGCGTCACCGAGCTCGAACCGCTCCAGCAGGTCGCGTGCGCGGTCCTCCCAGTCGGTCATCCGGCGCAACCGGGCCGCGAGCTGCAGGTGCTCCCAGGCGGTGGCACGGGTCACGAGGCCGCCGACGTCGGGGCAGTAGCCGGTGACGCGCTTGACGGCGAGCGGCTCGCGCCACACGTCGTACCCGGCGACCACGGCGGTCCCGGCGCTCGGCGGCACCAGGCCGGCTAGCACGCGCATCGTCGTGGACTTGCCGGCGCCGTTGCGGCCCAGCAGCGCGGTCGCCTGACCGGCGTAGGCGGCGAGGTCGACGCCGGCGACCGCCTCGACGTCACCGAACCGGACGTGCAGGCTGGTCACCTCGACCGCAGGGTGCTGCTCGTTCACCGGGACATCCTCCCCCGGATCTGGCCGTTGTGTGACCCGAACCGTGCGGCTCGTGTGCCTGAGAGTGCGCCATGGCGCACTCTCAGGCACACGCC
>NZ_DASUTK010000199.1:0-14239 GCF_036374615.1 Nocardioides sp. | reverse complement strand
GGCTACCGCATCCGGGTCGCGATGTACTCCCACCTGCAACGCCTGCCGCTGGCCTACCACGACACCAAGCGGACCGGCGACGTCCTCACCCGGGTCACCGGTGACGTGCTCGTGGTCGAGGACTTCGTGGTCAAGTCGGTGAGCAACATCCTCGGCAGCCTGCTGGTGCTGGTGGGCAGCTTCATCTTCCTGCTGACCCAGTCCTGGAGCGTCGCGTTGGTCGCGCTGATCGTGATCCCGATGCTGGCACTGGTCTCCAACTACTACTCCCGCCGGATCAAGGTCGCTTCGAAGACGCAGCGCCAACGCGAGGGCGAGCTGGCCTCCACCGCGCAGGAGATGCTGACCTCGATCCGGCTGGTGCAGAGCTACGGCCGAGGCACCGTCGACCTGGAGCAGTTCTCCCGCGAGACCGGGGAGAGCATGCGGGCCTCCCTGTGGGCCGCCAACATCCAGGCGAAGTTCAGCTTCGTGATCTCTCTGGTCGAGGCGCTGTCCATCGCGGCGGTGGTCTGGCTCGGAGTGTGGCTGGTCGACCGGAACGCGATCACCGTCGGCACACTGGTGCTGTTCGTGCTGCTGCTGCAGAACATGTTCAAGCCCGCCCGCAAGATCGTCAGCGAGTGGTACAAGATCGGCAAGGTCTTCGCGAGCGTCGAGCGGATCGAAGACCTGCTGGACCGGGAGATCGTGGTCCGCGACGACCCGCACGCCCTCCCCGCCCCGCCGCTCGAGGGCCGCCTCAGCTTCCGGCACGTGGGCTTCACCTACCCGGCCGAGCACGAGGACGGTTCGCTCGGAACCTCACGGCCACCGGTGCTGACCGACATCGACTTCGAGCTCGCTCCGGGCGAGGTGGTCTCCCTGGTCGGGTTCAGCGGTGCCGGCAAGAGTACGATCGCCCAGCTGGTCCCGAGGCTGTACGACGCAGACCACGGCGAGGTGCTCGTCGACGGACTGCGGGTCCAGGACGTCACCCTCGCCTCGTTGCGCAGCCAGATCAGTCTGGTTCTGCAGGACACCGTGCTGCTGAGCGGCAGCGTGGCGGAGAACATCGGATACGGCATCCCCGACGCCACCCCGGCCGACATCGAGCAGGCCGCACGGCTGGCCAACGCCCACGAGTTCATCATGGCGCTGCCGGAGGGTTACGCCACGCTCCTCGGCGAGCGCGGCGCCACCTTGTCCGGTGGGCAGCGGCAGCGGCTCGCCATCGCCCGGGCGTTCATCCGCCGCGCCCCGATCCTGATCCTCGACGAACCGACCACCGGTCTGGACGCCGAGTCCGCCCGCAGCGTGGTCGACGCGCTGCGGAGCCTGATGCGCGGCAAGTCCACCATCGTGATCTCCCACGACCTCGGCCTGATCCGGTGTGCCGACCGGGTGCTGGTGATCGCCGACGGCCGGATCGTGGAGTCAGGGACCCACGAGCAGCTGATCGAACGCCACGGGCCCTACGCCGAGCTGTTCACTCGCCAAGAGCTGCACCTCGAGGGAGTCGACAGCGAGGACCACCTGGCGGCGCTGGCGAACGCCGACGGGGAGGGGCCCGCGGATCCGCCCACTGCCCGGCGTCCGGCAGGGCTCGCGGATCCGCTGCACCGCCGGCTACCAGGGTTGGCTCAGGCACTGGACGGGGACTTCGCCGCGCGACGGGTGCATGACCTGCTGCTCGACGACGACACAGTCGTCGGCGCCGCGACGATCAGCAAGCTGTGGCTGCGCGCCGACGGCAGCTGCACGCTGCGGTATGGCCTGCAGCTGGTCGATGGCACGGGGGCGGTCGAGATCGACCCGGTGCTGGCCCGGCTGCATCCGGACGACGAGGCGGCGGCGACGTACTTGCGGGACCGGGTCGGGCGCCTTCCAGGACTGCGAGTCAAGACGGCGCCACCGACGCCCTGGCGCGAGCCGACCGCACTGGCCGCGGGTACCGGGCTCGCCCTTCACATCTTCCCGTTCGATCCCGAGCTGCCGACGCTCGCCCGCGCGTCAGACCCGGAGTCGGTGCGACGGATGCTGGGCGGCCGCCGGGACGACGGGCTCCCGCAGGTCGAGGTCGTGCACCACCCGCGCGAGGGAGCGTGCGTGCTCCGCTACCGGTTCGCCAGTCCGACGGCGAACGGCGCCGGGCCCACCACGTACTACGGCAAGGTGTATCGCGACGGCACGGGCGGCGCTGTCGACCGGTGCCTGCGCGCACTCACGGCCGGCCAGTCGGGATCCGCGCTCACGAGCGTTGCGCGGGTACCCCAGCCGGTGGTGTACTTCGCCGGCCGCCGGCTGCTGATCACCGAGGCGCTGCCCGGGGAGCCTGCTCTGCCGCGGCTGCTGAAGTCCATGTTCAACGGCCACCCCGCCGAGCCGGGATCGAGGTCGGCGGCACGCCACGCGGCGCAGGCAGCGGGGCAAGCGCTGTCCGCGTTGCACGGTGCGCGGCTCGACGCGGCTCCGGTGCGCACCGCCGCCGACGAGCTTTCGGAGCTGCAAGAGGAGCTCGAGCTGGTCTCCCGGTTGTGGCCGGACCTGGCGCAGCGGGTACGCCGGAGCGTCGACCTGGTCGCCACCCAGCATCGTGAGTCGCCATCGACGCAGCGGGTCCTCTCCCATGGCGACTTCACGCCGTCACAGGTACTGCTCGACGCCGACGGCCTGGGCGTGGTCGACCTGGACACGCTGTGCCGGGCCGAGCCGGCACTCGACATCGGTCGCTTCCTGGCGCACCTCCAGCTGCAGGTCGCCAAGCGGGCGGGCAGCCCGACCACGCCGTTGGCTGGAGAGCTGCGGGAGGCGTTCCTCCACGGCTACGGCGAGTCCGCAGCGGGCGCGGCGGCCGGCGGTGGTGGCGAGCGGGTCACGTTCTACACCGCGACCACCCTGGCACGCAGCGCGCTGCGGGCGTGCCGCGCGCTCAAGGTGGAGCGCCTCGAGATCGCGCTGGACCTGCTCGAATCGATCACCGTTCACGACCGGAAGGCTGACCTATGAACACCCGCCTGCTCGACGACGAGCTCGTCGACTCCCTGTCCGCCTTCGCTGCGCTCCCCGAGTGGCTGGCGGACGGAATGGACGGAGCTCTGATCGGTCACCTGCTCGACGACCTGGCCGACGGAGGTCTGCGGGTGTCGGCCTGCACCCCCGAACGACTGCGGGCCAAGGGGGAGGAGTGGCTCGCGCGCTACCGGGTGGAGGTCGTGGACCCCGAGGGCGAGCGGCGGGAGGTCGTCCTCGTCGGGAACCTGTGGCCGCCCGCGGCGGGAGATCCGCCGGTCGACGAGCCCGGGACCGATCGCGCGGGTTTCGGTGAGCCCGGCTGGCGATGCTGGCTCCCGGAGGTGCGGCTGGAGCTGCGCGCACAGGAACACGACGAGGCGTTGCCTGCGCTGCCGCTGCTGGTCGAGCCCGAGGCCGCGGCCGGCCTGCTGCGTCGCGTGCTGCCCGCAGCGGGCTACGACGCGGCTGTTGTCGGTTGCCTGCCTGACGTGGTGCGCTACAAGCCCGGCAGCCGGTGCACGGTGGTGGTCCACGTCGACTACGAGACGAGCAACGGCGGTGCGCGCCCGCCCAGCCCGGTGGTCCTCAAGACCCATCAGGGCGACAAGGGCGGGACCGCGTGGGAGGCGATGTCGGCACTATGGGACCGGCAGCAGGCCTGGCGCGGATCGGTCATCATGGCCGAACCGTTGGCCTTCCTGCCAGAGGAGCGGATCCTGGTGCAGGGACCGGTACCGGAGCGGTGCACCCTCAAGGACCTCGCCCGCAGGGCGTTCGCCGCGGGCGAGCCGCTGCTCACCGAGCTCCGCGACGAGCTGACGAAGACCGCTCGGGCGCTGTCGGCGGTGCACGACTCCGGCGCGGTCTACGGCCGTACCGCGACTCTCGACCAGGAGATCACGGAGATCCACGAGGTCATCGACCGGCTCGCCCACACGGTCCCGAAGCTGGAGGGAGCGGGGGCGGCCCTGATGGCGCGCCTGTCCGACGTGGCTGCGACGGTACCCGCGGACCCCGTCGTCGCCGCACACCACGACTTCCGGCCGGCTCAGGTGCTGCTCCACGAAGGAAGGGTCGGGTTCATCGACTTCGACGGCGCGGCCATGGCCGAGCCGGCGCTCGACGTCGGACGGTTCCGCGCCAAGCTGCGCGACATCGGAATCTCGGCTCTGGCCGCCAGCGGGCAGCCCATGACCGGCCCCGCCCTCGACGAGAACCTGCGTCTGCAGGACGAGCTGTGCGACCACTTCCTGGCGGCCTACCAGGAGCACGCGCAGGTCTCCGCGACGCGGGTGCTCCTGTGGGAGACGTGCGACCTGTTCACCGCGATGCTCCACGCCTGGACCAAGGTGCGCATCGCCCGGCTGGAGCCGCGACTGGTGGCGCTCCGGCACCGGATCGCCACGAGCGGGCTCGCGACACCGCGGCCGTGAGTCTGATGCGACAAGTGTGAGGAGGTCGGCACCGATGACAACGGACACAGCGTGGTTCGAAGGTGCCGTGCGCCCCGACCGCGTCCGGTCGCTGCTCACACGAGACGTGCCGCAGCTCGCGTCGGGTCAGTTGACCCTCCTGGGGTGCGAGATGAGTCATCTCCGGTCGGCGCCAGCGGACGGCTCCTGGACCGCTACCTACCTGCTGACCGTCGCGGAGCCTTCGGGTGGTGCGAACCGGACGGTCGTGGCACACGGCACGCTCATCCCACCGGAGGCGCCGGTCCCGTCGTGGACGGACGACGGAACAGCCTTCGGAGCCGACGGGTGGAGGTGCTACCTGCCGGAGGTTCGGTTGGAGCTGCGCGTCGAGGACGTCGACGCGGGGCTGCCGTCCCTCGCGCTGCTCACGGACCCGACCCGGGCGCGCATCCTCCTCGAAGGCATCCTCCGCAACAGCGGCGCAGAGTACGACGACCTCCACCTCACGGCGGTGACGCCGGAGGTCCAGGGGTTCAAGCCTGGCCTGCGGTGCACGGTGCTCTGTCATCTCGACTACCCGGCCGGGGCGGGCCACCGGTGGCCGGCGCTGGTGGTCGCCAAGGTTCATCACGACGACACCGGTGCACGAGTGCATCGCACGATGCAGGCGCTGTGGTCCTCGCCGCTCTCCAGCAGCGAGCAGGTGACGATCGCGCAACCATTGGCCTACCTGCCGGATCTGAAGCTGATGGTGCAGGGCTGGGTCCCCGGCAGTCGCACCCTGAAGGACCTGCTCCACGTAGCGCTGCTCGACCAGACCGGCGCGCTGGCCGCGGAGCTGGCCACG
Organism: Nocardioides sp.; assembly: GCF_036374615.1. Classification (GTDB taxonomy): domain Bacteria; phylum Actinomycetota; class Actinomycetes; order Propionibacteriales; family Nocardioidaceae; genus Nocardioides. The sequence continues at coordinate 8,983 of NZ_DASUTK010000199.1, read as the reverse complement.
ACGATGCGCAGGGCCGGACGTGGGCTCGCCGACCTGCACCGGTGCGGCGTACAAGACGGACCGCTGGTGACCTGGACCGAGGAGCTCGACATTCTCCGGGCCAAGCGGGACAAGCTCGCGCCGGTCGTGCCCCGGCTCGCCTCCGTCACCGGTTCGGTGTTCGAGCGGCTGGAGGCGGCGGCCGCCGCGACTTCCCCGGATCCGCCGGTGCCGGTCCACCACAGCTTCCGACCCTCTGAGGTGTTGCTCGCCGATGGCCGCGTCGGATTCATCGACTTCGACAAAGCCTGCCAGGGCGAGCCCGCGTCGGACCTCGCGTCGTTCACCACCAAGGTCAAGCACGTGGGCATGAACAAGCTGCAGCCGGACCAGGAGGCCGACGCGGAGGACGACGCGGTCATCGACGACGAGACCCGACTGACCCGGATGTCGCGGACCAGCTCGATCTGTGACGACTTCCTCGCTGGGTACCGGGAGCGCGCCACCGTCTCGGCCGGCCGGATCGTCCTCTGGGAGGCGCTGGAGCTGTGCTCACTGGTCCTCAGCGCGGCGAAGAAGGCCAACGCCGCCAGGATCGACAACTGTGCCTTCATGCTCCACCACCACCTGCAGCAGCACGGGCTGTGACCCGCCTCCTCCAAGCACCGAGACCGGCTGGTCGCGCAGGCTCAGATGGCCATCAGGCGGCCGATCCAGGCGCTGCCAGGAAGTGGATCAGCTCACCGACGGTGTGGTGACGATGCGCGCGATGGCGGAGTGGGAGATCGTCGTGCACCTCGTACTGGTTGCGCCGCCCCTGGCGGGTCTTCGTCACGTAACCGGCCTGCTCGAGGTTCGAGACCAGCTGAGCCGCGGTTCGTTCCGTGACACCGACGTACGCAGCGACGTCTCGTAGCCGGGCGCGGGGATCGGCCGCGAGGCAGACCAGCACGTGCGCATAGTTGGTGACGAAGGCCCAAGGGTGGTCCTCGTTACCGGAATTGTTATTCATGAATGGTGATACTATCGTTCGATCTTCGGCTCGGGGAAGAAGCACGCCGACATCCCGGTGCGCCAGGGCGTTGAGGACGCCCGCTCCTGAAAGGTCCATGCCATGACCTCTCTGTCGCACAAGACCGACACCGGGCCTCGCCCCACGTCCAGCCGACCGCCGGTCTGGGCGTGGCCGCTCGCCGTCCTGGTGGGCTTTCCGATCGGTGGCTACGCCGCCAGCCTGGTCGCCGGCCCGGTCGACTCGGTGGGCGCGGCGCTGCTCGGCGGGCTGATCGCCGGCGCTGTCGTCGGTGTGATCCAGTGGTTCGCCCTGCGGCGGGTGGTCCCCTGGACCTGGATCGTCGCGACCAGCATCGGGATGGCCGTCGGACTGACCGTCGGCGCGGCTCTGGTGGACTATGAGATCGACCGGGGGGCGCTGATGCTGATGGGGGCCGTGACCGGTGCTGCCGTCGGAGGCCTCCAAGCGATGGTGCTGGCACGTCAACGGATCTCCGGCGCGACGTGGTGGGCTGCAGTCAACCCGCCCGCCTGGGCGCTCGCGTGGCTGGTCAGCTCCTACGTGATCAGCGCGAACATCGACGAGCGCTTCACGAACTTCGGTGCGAGCGGTTGCCTTCTCTACGCCCTCGTGACCGCCCCGCTGCTCGCGCTGATGCTCCGACGTACGTCGGCCGAGGCGTCCAGGTCGTGAGTGTCGGGCCGGCCAGCCGCGTCGCTCCATGAGCACGAACACGGTCGCCGGTGCGCTGCTGCTGGCGCTGCCGGTGGCGTTCAACGTCGCCTTCGCTGCGCTGGCAGCGAGGTTCGACTACCCCGACATCCTGCGCCGGCCCACCCATGAGGTCCTGACCCGTTTCCGCGAGGGTGGTACGACGCTGCTCCTGTGGTGGTGGGTCTTCGCGCTGACCGCGGCGGCCCTCGCGCCGCTCGCGATCCTGACCGCCCTGGCCCTCGAGGACGCGAACCCGACCGTGCTGGCCGTCGGCGCGACCGTGGGAGTGCTCGCCGCACTGGTGCAGCTGCTCGGCCTCATCCGCTGGCCGTTCCTGGTGCCCTACCTGGCGCGGGTCGAGGCCGACCCCGAGTCGACCGCCGCGCAGCGGGACGCGGTGGACGTCGTCTTCCAGAGCTTCAACCGCTACCTGGGCGTGGCCGTGGGCGAACACCTCGGATACCTGCTCACCGGCACGTGGACGGTGCTGCTCGGTGTCGCCCTCACCCAGACCGCCGAGGCCCCCGGCTGGCTGGGTCTGCCGGGGATCGTGATCGGCGCGGTGCTCGCCCTCTGCTCCCTGGAATTCGTCGGGCCGGCCGAACGCGACGGCTGGAGACTGGCATCCACGCTGACGCCCATCACCTACATCGCGTGGTCGGTGTGGCTGGTGGCCTGCGGCATCGCGCTGCTCGTCTGACACCAGGCGGCTCGCGTCGTCGCTCGACGCGGTCGTGTCGAGATGCGCGCGACGTCTGGCGCCTTCACGCGGGCTCCCGTTGCGTCACGGCCGCGAGATCGGCGGTCGCCCGGCGGCGCGATCCCCGCTCAGTTCTGTGAGCGGCGTACGCCATAGCGCAGGTGGAGCACTCGATTGCCCTGAATGTTCACGTCGGGATCATTCAACGGGTGCGGAGCATCGACCGATCCGAAGAAGCGCTTGCCGGAGCCGAGCACGACGGGGACGACGTCCATCCGCACTTCGTCGACGAGGCCCGCGGCGAGGAACTGGCCGCCGACGTCTCCGGCCGCGACCTCGATGGTGCGACCACCCGCGAGCTCCCGTGCCTTGACCACCGCTGCCTCGACGCCGTCGACGAAGTGGTACGGCGCCTCGGGGTCCCAGCCCTCGGGCGGCGGCCGGTGGCTGACGACGACGACGTGGTCGACCCCGGCCGGCGGCGTCCCGTCCCAGCCGTCGGTGATGTCGAAGACGTGGCGCCCGGCGATGGTCACCGCGATCTCGTCCCAGTACGGACGGACGTAGTCGTAGGAGGCCTGCGACACCTTCAACACACCGCTCTCGTCCAACGCGACCTCACCGCTGACCAGCCACTCGAACAGCGGCCCAGGGTCGTCGTTCTCGGCTGCGATGAAGCCGTCGACCGACACCGACGCGTACATGACTAGCTTGCTCATGGGACTCCTCTGATCGGGATGTGTCCCCGAAGTCTGCGGCGCCTCAAGCTGTTCGCTCTTGTAAGAATTCAATCGGCCGGCAACGGCCAGCCGTCGAGCACGTGGCCGGGATGCTCGCGCAGGAAGCGCCTCCGGACCTCGACGTACCGGGTCGGCGTGAAGCCGGTGAACTCCCGGAACTCATGACCGAAGTGCGCCTGGTCGAAGTAGCCGGCGCGGGCGGCGAGGTCTGCCCAGTCGATCGGTTCGGCGGGGTCGATGGCGAGCACGGTGGTGGCGAAGCGGTGCGCACGGGCCAGCCGCTTCGGCGTGACGCCGATGATGTCCTTGAAGCTTCGCGCCAGATAGGTGCTGCTGACACCTCCCGCCGCGATCAAGTCGCCGATCGGCACCGTCCCACCGGTCGCCGCGATGGCGGTGCTCACGTGGCGGACCAGATCCAGGCCGGGGGTCTCGCGCAGCTGTCGCATCAGCCCCTCCTCGAGCACCGTCAGCAGCTGGTGGGGTTCGTGCACGGCGGCCAGCTGGTCTCGCAGCTCAGCGATGGCGGGCCGGCCCCAGACCTGTTCGATCGTCGCCGGCCGGTCACGCAGTTCGGCCGCGGCCAACGGCAGGAACGGTGCCAGCCCCCACGGCTTGAAGTGCACGCCGACGGACCGGCTCGGGATCGGGTAGCCGAACTCCCACGCGCGGGTGGGCGTGCTGACCACGCAGCCGTCGGCGTACTCGGCCGCCTGGATGTGGTTGCCCGCGCGGATGTGGAACGGTGCCCCGAGATTGACGATGAGCAGCGGTGCCGGCGCCGCCGGCAGCGCCAGCCGGCGATACGGCGGCCTGCCCGCCAGGTAATAGATGTCGTTGATCAGGCCGTCGAGCGGCGGCTGCGGCCCCCTCGACACGTACTCCATGCGTACAGCATTGCCCACGACATGGCCGCAGCATTCGTCGGACGACACCGGCGGCTGAGTGCCCCAGCTGGTGGTCGAGAGGCAGCCAAGGTCGACACCGCTCGATGCGCTCAGTGCGCCATGTCGACGAAGCGCGAGTAGTGGCCCTGGAAGGCGACCGTGATGTCGCGGGTGGGGCCGTTGCGGTGCTTGGCCACGATCAGGTCGGCCTCGCCGGGGCGGGTCGACTCCTTCTCGTAGACGTCGTCGCGGTGCAACAGGATCACCATGTCGGCATCCTGCTCTAAACTCCCCGATTCGCGAAGGTCCGACATCATCGGCCGCTTGTCGCCGCGCTGCTCGGGACCACGGTTGAGCTGGGAGAGCGCGATGATCGGGACCTCGAGCTCCTTGGCGAGCAGCTTGATCTGGCGGGAGAACTCCGAGACCTCGAGCTGACGGGACTCGACCTTCTTGCCCGACGTCATCAGCTGCATGTAGTCGATGACGACCAGCCGCAGGTCGTGGCGCTGCTTGAGCCGTCGCGCCTTGGCCCGGATCTCCATCATCGTCATGTTGGGGCTGTCGTCGATGAACATCGGGGCGCTCGAGACCTCGCCCATCTTGCGGGCGAGCTTGGTCCAGTCGTCGTCGCTCATGTTGCCGTTGCGGATCGCGTTGAGCGGCACCCGCGCCTCGGCGGACAGCAGTCGCATCGTGATCTCCGAGCGCGTCATCTCCAGGCTGAAGAAGACGCTGGTCATGTTGTTCTGGATCGACGCCGCCCGGCAGAGGTCGAGCGCGAGGGTCGACTTCCCCATCGCCGGCCGGGCCGCGACGATCACCATCTGTCCGGAGTGGAGACCGTTGGTGAGGTCGTCGAGGTCGGCGAACCCGGTCGGGACGCCGTAGAGCCCGGCCTCGCGGTTGCCGATCGCCTCGATCTCGTCGAGGACGCCGTCCATGATGTCCGACAGCGGGGCGTAGTCCTCGGCCGCGCGACGGTCGGTGACCTGGTAGACCTCCGCCTGCGCGGCGTCGACCACGTCGTCGACCTGCCCCTCGCCGGCGTACCCGATCTGGACGATCTTGGTGCCCGCGTCGACGAGCCGGCGCAGGATCGCCTTCTCGCGCACGATCTCGGCGTAGTAGCCGGCGTTGGCCGCGATCGGCACGTTCGCCGACAGGGTGTGGAGGTACGGCGCGCCGCCCACCCGCTGGAGCTCGCCGCGACGCTGCAGCTCGGCGGCGACCGTCACCGGGTCGGCCGGCTCGCCGCGGCCGTAGAGGTCGATGATCGCGTCATGGATCAGCTCGTGGGCGGGTCGGTAGAAGTCGACTCCGCGCACGGTCTCCGTGACGTCGGCGATCGCGTCCTTCGACAGCAGCATCGAACCCAGCACGCTCTGCTCGGCGGCGTTGTCCTGCGGCGGCGTGCGGTCACCCGGGCGGCGCGGCTGCTCACCGGGGGCGAAGGCGGCGGGGCCGTCACCCCAGCCGTCGTGATCGGCCGGCTCGTCGTAGGCCCCGGCAGGACCGGGCGCGCCGTGCTCGGTGACGCTCACCAGACCTCCTCAGACGTGTTCCATCGATGGGATCGAACATAGGTTCGACCACTGACACGTCGTGATGGACCTGCCGAGACACGGCTCGGCCCAGGCGTCGGCCCGGACATCGGCCGGGATGTCGGGGGTGGACGTCCGGATGGACGTGGTCGGCACGACGAGGCAACGCGGAGGAACCTACGGGGCCGACAGGGCCCGCCGGAAGCGGCTCATCCACAGGGGGTTGGGGATAACTAGGGTCGGCAGGTGGACGACACGCGACGAGGTGTGAACAGCCTGGGGAGGCAGCTGTGGAGCGGCGCCGCGCACATGGCCCACACAACGCTCTGACCTGCGGAAACGTGGCGCACAGCGTGTGGATGGAAATCTCTGGCCGGATTCCTTTCGTTGCAGGGTCAGCATCTGGGACGGCCCGCGGCTTTGTCGACTTACCAGATGAAAGGTGGTTTTCGCAGGGTTTTGCACCGAAGAATTCACAGGATGTCCCCATCCCGTCCAGGATCCAGGACAGTGAGAGGCACTATGCCGATCAGCCTCTTACATCAGGGTAGGGTGGCTCGGTGAGCAGGGCCCAGGACCGCGAGATCCTGCGACTCGCCGTCCCCGCCTTCTTGGCGCTGGTCGCCGAGCCGCTCTTCCTGCTCTCCGATGCCGCCATCGTCGGTCACCTGGGCACCGAGCCGTTGGCCGGCCTCGGCATCGCGGCGGTCGTCCTCCAGACGATCGTCGGGCTGTGCGTGTTCCTCGCCTACGGCACCACGGCGAGCGTCGCCCGTCACCTCGGCGCCGGAGACACCCGCGGCGCGCTGACGCAGGGGGTCGACGGGATCTGGTTGGCAGTCCTGATCGGAGTGGCGGCGACCGCGGTCGGTGTGACGTTCACCGACACCCTGGTCTCGGCGTTCGGGGCCGGCCCCGGGGTGACCGACCAGGCTGCGACCTACCTGCGGATCGCGTTGCTGGGCACCACGCCACTGCTGGTGATGCTGGCCGCGACCGGAGTGCTGCGCGGGCTCCAGGACACCCGGACCCCCCTGTACGTCGCGGTCGGCGGCAATGCGCTCAACGTGGTCCTCAACCTGCTGCTGGTCTACGGCGCCGATCTCGGGATCGCGGGCTCGGCGTGGGGATCGGTGCTGGCCCAGGTCGCCAGCGCCGCAGCGCTCGTCGCGGTCGTCGTGCGAGGTGCCCGTCGGGAGGGCGCGCCCCTGCACCCGGACTGGGCCGGCATCAAGGCTGCGGCCCGCGCCGGGTTCGCCCTGGTGATCCGGACCCTCACGTTGCGGGCCGCGCTGCTCGTGACGACGTACGCCGTGACGATCGGTGCGACCACCGGGCGGGACCAGGCCGTCGACCTGGCCGCGCACCAGCTCGCGTTCACGCTCTGGACCTTCCTCGCGTTCGTGCTCGACGCGATCGCGATCGCGGCGCAGGCGCTGACCGGGCGCTACCTCGGGGCCGGCGACGTCGCGGGCACCCGTGCGGTGACCGACCGGATGATCCGCTGGGGACTGTGGTCGGGTGTGGTCACCGGGGTATCGCTCGCAGCCCTCAGCCCGGTGCTCGGTGCGCTGTTCACCAACGACGCCGCGGTCAGCGACCGGTTGGTCGCAGTGCTGCTGGTCGCCGCCGCCGGACAGCCGGTCGCCGGCGTCGTGTTCGTCCTCGACGGGGTCCTGATCGGCGCCGGCGACGGGACGTTCCTCGCCTGGGGCGGACTGATCACGCTCGCTGCCTACGCGCCGGCTGCGCTGCTGTCGGTCGCCGCGGGTGGCGGACTGCTGACGGTCTGGATCGCGTTCACCGTGGTCTTCATGGGCGCTCGGCTCGTGGTGCTGCTCGTCCGGGCCCGGGGCGACGCGTGGCTGGTCACCGGAATCGCCGGACCGGCCCGCTCTTCGAGCCTGGAGTGACGCCATGCTCCCCTTGCCGGCGATCGCGTCCGGCGTGATCCTTGTGCTGTTCGCTTCAGTGTCGGGTCGGCGGTCCGAGACGCGACGGGCCGCCCCTCCGTGGCGGAGGAGCGGCCCTGCGCGGTGTGCGTGGGTCAGGCGGGGATCACGTTGAGAGCCACCGTGGCGGACACCTCGTCGTGCAGCTTGACCGACACCTCGTGGGTGCCCAGGGACTTGATCGGGTTGCCGATCAGGACGGTCCGCTTGTCGACCGACTCACCGGACGTCGCAGCGAGCGCGTCGGCGATGTCGGAAGCCGTGACGGCACCGAAGAGCCGGCCGGTCTCGCCGGCGCGGACCTTCACCGACACCGGAGCGGCCTCCAGCTTGGCCTTGATCTGCGCCGCGTGGTCGGCGTCGCGCACCGCACGCGACGCGCGGGCGGCCCTCATGGACTCAGCCGTGCGCTCGGCGCCGCGGCTCCAGCGGATCGCCTCACCGCGGGGCAGCAGGTAGTTGCGGCCGTAGCCGTCCTTGACCTCCACGACGTCGCCCGGGGCTCCGAGGCCCGAGACCTCCTGGGTCAGGATGATCTTCATCAGGGGTCTCCTCTCAGCGACCGGTGGACGTGTAGGGCAGCAGGGCGAGCTCGCGGGCGTTCTTGACCGCGATCGCCACGTCACGCTGGTGCTGGACGCAGTTGCCGGTCACCCGCCGAGCGCGGATCTTGCCGCGGTCGGAGATGAACTTGCGAAGCAGAGCGGTGTCCTTGTAGTCGACACCGGTCGCCTTCTCCTTGCAGAACTGGCAAACCTTCTTCTTGGGCTTGCGAATCACTGCCTTGGCCATTGTGGTGCTCTCCTTGTTCAGAGTTCAGAGCCCGGCGTGAGCCGGAATGGTTGAGGTGTAGTCGGATGGTTGATGCCTGGTCAGAACGGCGGCTCGTCGGACCCGGCGCCGGGCGCGGCCCACGGGTCGTTCTGCGGGGCGCCGCCCTGCGGGGCACCGCCCTGAGGAGCCCCGCCCTGTGGAGCGTTGCTCGCCCACGGGTCGGGCTGCTGCGAGGCCGCGCCACCGCCGCCGTACCCGCCGCCACCGCCGGAGCGGGACGCCCGGGTGACCTTGGCGGTCGCCCAGCGCAGCGAGGGACCGATCTCGTCGACGTCGACCTCGAACGAGGTCCGCTTCTCGCCCTCGCGGGTCTCCCAGGTGCGCGCCTTGAGGCGGCCCTGGATGATCACGCGAGCTCCCTTCTGCAGCGACTCGGCGACGTTCTCCGCCGCCTGCCGCCAGATCGAGCAGCGCAGGAAGAGAGCCTCGCCGTCCTCCCACTCGTTCGTCTGCTTGTTGAGGGTGCGCGGGGTCGAGGCCACGGTGAAGTTGGCCACCGCCGCCCCGGACGGCGTGAAGCGCAGCTCCGGGTCGTCGGTGATGTTGCCGACCACCGTGATGACGGTCTCGCCTGCCATGTCAGGTCTCCTCGTGGTTGCCGCTGGTGACCGGCCGGGA
>NZ_DASUTK010000198.1:0-12496 GCF_036374615.1 Nocardioides sp. | reverse complement strand
CTCGGGCGTGCCGCGGTCGCGCCGCTGTGTATGAGGTGGCGTCACGCACGGTCGCCTACCCGGGCCGGACGCTCTGTCGAGAAGTTACGTCCCGAGCCGGCACATGCAAGAGCACACCTTGCTGCCTGCGAGGCGGGCTCTTGTCATGTCTACTCGCCGGGATGTCCGAAGTCGCCCAATACTGTGCGCAGCGGGCGGTCGTGCGGGACGTGAGGGTGTGGTGCCCGCCCCGTCGGGCGGAGGGTTCGACCAGGTCGTGTCCGGGACGGAGCGCCCCACCGTGTCCCTGATCGCTCGTGCCGATGTGCGTTCACGCGATTCGATACAACTGATCCATCACGAGGGTCCGACGAGAGCCAGGAGTGATGCCGTGACGAGCGATAGCGAGACCGCGACCAGCGGCGCACGGGTGTATGTCGACATGGTCGGAGACCTGTTCCACGCGGGACACGTCTCGCTCCTCAGGGAGGCGCGCCGCCACGGTGACTGGTTGATCGTGGGGGTGCTGTCAGATGACACCAGTGCGTCGTACAAACGCCGCCCCATCATGACCCTCGCCGAGCGCTTGGCGGTGATCGAAGCCTGCCGGTATGTCGACGAAGTCATCCCGAATGCTCCGTTCAGAATCACTGAGGACTTCTTGCACGAGCATGCGATCACGACGGTGGTGCACGGCGACGACCTGACGCCCGAGGGGGCAGAGTCCATCTACGGTCCAGCCGTCGCCGGCGGACGCTTCGTATCCGTGGGGCGCACCGAGGGCATCTCGACCACGCAGCTGATCCAACGGGTGCTTGACGCGGCGGCGCCCGGCGAGTGATCGCTCATGCCTGATGTCCGCGCTCTAGGCGCACACACTTCCGTTGTCCGCGTGGTCACTGGGTGAGCGGACCCCGGCAAAGACAGAACGGATGCCCCGCAGGGTCGGCGTACACCTGGAAGACCTCACCTGAGGTCGCCGGGTCGTCGGCCTGCTTCAACAGTCTCGCGCCCAGTGAGATCGCCCTGTCGTGCGCTGCTGAGAAGTCATCGACCCACACGTCAAGGTGAACCTGTTGCTGTTGCGGCCCGCCCGGCCACTCGGGTGCGACATGGTTGGGCGCGAACTGGATTCCGAGTCGCCACTCGCCATCCACGATGACGCTGTGCCAGTCGTCGTCGGCGTCGACCGTGCCGTCGAGGAGCCCAGCCCAAAAGGCGCTCTCGGCATGCAAGTCGGGAGCGTCGAGGACGTGGATCATTCGGGAGACGCGCATGACCCCGATGGTCTCGCATAGCCAGGGCCTCGGGAAGATTGGATGCTCCCGCTACGTCCCCATCTGCCGCGGATAGTGCACGGAACGCGCCGAACGCCTCGGCGCCGAGGCTGGCGTGCCACTGGTGCGTGCGGCCAGAAGCGTCGTGGGCTAACACCTTGACGTCAGGTGCACTTGAAGGGGCAGCATTCGTTGCACATCCGGTCGGAGAAGGGCGTGATCGCGATGAAGCTAGACGCGCTTGACCACGTGGGCTTGGCCGTCTCGGACATGGCCGCCTCGATCGAGTTCTACGAAAGCGTCCTCGGTCTGACGCGAGCGCATGAGGCGGCGTGGGGCGACTATCCGGCTGTCTTCGAGGCAAACGGTTCTGGGGTTGCCTTGTTCTCGCGGAGGGACGGCTTCGAGGCGCGATCCGAGGACCCGGTACGTCACGTCAGCTTCCGCACCTCACGGCCTGGTCTCGACTCGGCGAAGAAACAGTTGACCGCAAGCGGCATCGGCTACGAGGAGGGCGACTACGCCGTCGCCTGGTCGATCTATCTCCCTGATCCCGACGGCTACGTCATCGAGATCACGACGTACGAGCCCGCCGGCAACAAAGCGGATCGCGCGCTAACGCGGTGAGATCGCCGCCTCCACCATGTTGCACAACACCCCGGAGTCGCAACTGAACGTTGCGACGAAGCACTCTCATGCCGCTGTCGGGGCCGAGCCCGACTATGCCGCACTGCGGGCAGACACCGGACCTACGTGAACTCTCCTAGTAGCCGCAGGCGGGGGCTCTTCCGGCAATGCGCGGGTCCGGTCGACCGTGAGACCGGCGGTCCGGTGACGCCCACCCTTGTCGCGGTGTCGCCGCGGCAGCCAGGCGAGGGGTCGGGCCGGTTTAGACCAAGCCACATTCTTGATTGACCCTCGAAAGGACTCAACCCACACTGTCTGGCACGGGCGAGTCGAGTGGCTCGGTGGACTCCTGTCGCCAATATCCGCGACCAAGGGAGTCGTCATGCGTCGGGTTGCGATCGTTCTTGCCTTCATGGGAGTTGCCCTGTGCGCGCTCGCACAGGTTCCGGCTGGCGCCGACCCCGTTCCCGGCCCGGTCGTGCACACCAGGGCGGGGGATGTCGGGGGCTTCGTCGAAGGTTCCGTGGTCGAGTGGCGCGCCATCCCGTACGCCGCGCCCCCTGTCGGCAACCTGCGGTGGCGGCCCCCGGCCCCGGCGGAGCCTTGGGATGGCGTGCGGCTGTCTCCTGACTTCGCACCACAATGCTCACAGCTCGTCGCGGAGGCTCAGGCCGGTGGGAGCGAGGACTGCCTGTACCTGAATGTGTTCGCGCCCGTCGGCAGGCAGGCCTCTGACAGCCTGCCGGTGATGGTGCACCTGCACGGTGGCGGCAACTTGGGCTTCCGGCCGTACCGCAATGCCGATGCATTCGTCGAGCGGGACGTCATCGTAGTGACGCTCGGCTACCGGCTCGGGGCGTTCGGCTTCGCCGGCCACCCAGAGCTGACCGAAGAGGGTGACGGCTCGTCGGGGGAATATGGCGTCTTGGACCAGATCGCCGCGCTGCACTGGGTGCAGGAGAACATTGCAGGGTTCGGTGGCGATCCCGACAATGTGACCCTGTTCGGCGAGTCTGCGGGCTCAGTAGACGCCGTGGCGATCGCTGCGTCCCCTCTCGGGAAGGGCTTGTTCGCACGGCTCGCAGCGCAGTCAGGGTACTTCTTCGCGCTTCACGGACGGGGAACGATCGCCGATGCCGAGTCCTTGGGGTCGAACATTGCCGAAGTCGTCGGCTGTTCGGACCACGCCGACGTGGTCGGCTGCCTGCGCAGCGTCCCTGCGGAGGACATTGTGGTCGGGGCCGAGTCCAGCCTGGGGCTGGTGAACGGCTACTCGCCCTGGGTGGGCGGTCAGGTCCTGCCAAAGTCGCCATTGGAGTTGATCGGTTCAGACGTCAGCCCGGTTCCGATGCTGGTCGGTTCGACGCGGGAGGAAGCGGCGTTCTTCGCCGCCGTTGACGGCGTCTTGCCACCGGGTGACAACTATCCGGCGTTCGGTCGCGCTCGAGATCTCAACGGAGTTTCGGGACCGCAGAACGGCAGACACGTACGTGAGCTCTACCCGGTCGACGCCTACGAGTCGGCCTATTGGGCCACCGTCGCAGTCAACAGCGACGCGGTCTACACCTGCCCGATGCGTCGCCTCGCCCTCGCCAACAGGGCTCCGGTCTACCGCTACTTGTACACGCACGGCTATGACAACGTGCCCGATCCCGTCACCCTCGCGGCGAAGGCCGCCCACTTTTTCGAGGAGCCGGTCCTGTGGCATGACCCCGATCTGCTGTTTGGCTTGGACTTCGAGTTCAGTGCGGACGAAGAGGTGCTGGCGGATCGGATGGCCGACTACTGGACCAACTTCGCAAAGAACGGCAACCCGAACGGCCCCGGAGTCGAAACCTGGCTGCCGTTCACCGCAGGTGCAGAGAACATCAAGGTCCTCGACGAACCCGCGGGCGACCTGATCGGCTACCACAAGGCCGAGTGCACATTCTTCGACCGGGTGCCCGACCTCTACGCCCCGGCCCAGGTCTACACCCCGGTCGCCACAGGACACTGATCGAGCGGCCGCGGAAGAAGCACTCTCTTGACAACCACCCGACCTGCCGCGATCCGCTCGATCGTGCCGAAGTCCCGGGCATGAACGGCGGATGGCGAGACCCAGGCCATCAGGATCAATCGGACGGCTAGGTCCTTTTCATGTAGATGGCGTATTCGTAGCCGACGACCTTCGGCAGCTTCGCCTTCTTCCGGGCGAACTCGTGGTAGGCGAGCTTCTCGTAGGCGAACGTGCCGCGGACCCGACCCAGATGCTCGGCCATGGCGTGTCTGCTCAGCCGCCTTGCCCTGGTCTGGTTGGTGGAGCAGGCGGCGATGCCGACGATCTCGTCGCCGTCGCGGGCGACGTAGAACACCTCGGGCACGAACGAGGGTTCCAGGGCTCGGCTCCACCGTTCCCTGTCCTTGGAGATCTTCGACAGGGCGTCGAAGTATCCGTCGACGAACACGTCGGCGACCTGGCGCCGAACGGCTCGATCGCTGTCGGGCATCCTTTCCACGGTCAGGTCGCCCATGGCGATGAGGGTAGTCGCTACCTCTCTTCCGGGTGATCGCTCAGCGTACGGGATCAGGCAGCGACCGGTCGGCGCCGGACAGGGTGACCGCTCATGTCGCGATGAGTGCTCCTGCCGACGTGCGTGCGGCTATGTCGCGGGTTCAGCGGACCTCAGAATCTCGGCGACGACCGTGCGGTCGTCATCCGAGGCGTACACCGCGAATTCGCCCGCATAGGCATAGCCGCCCCACGTCGGTTCGTCCTGTGAGTTGCTCCGGCGCATGCCAGGCCCATGAGCAGGGTCGAACGTGGCTGAGGCATAGAAGGCGACGCCCCCGTCGTACTCACACTCTTCAGTACCCGGCGGTCCCCAGCGCTCGAACTGGAACTCGCATCCGGTCTGGTCGACGCGTTCCCATTCGGCTGGGACGTCAACGCGCACGCCTTCGTACTCCAGGACCTTCCACCCCGTGGAGGCGGCTGCGTCGTCGACCACGCTTGCACCTGGACCTCTGGAGGCGTAGTAGCCGAGACCGACGAGGAGCAGCACCGTGCAGACAACAAGAAGCAGCCACCAGCGCGTGGCGCGGTTGCGGAGCAGCAACGCCGTCATGCCGCTTGGACGAGGAAGTCGGCCGACGGGTTCCAATGCACTCTCATTCCGCAGATGGTGCGGTTGTATCCAGATCGGGTCACGCACGAGATCTCTGCGGCGCCTGCTTCGCCGGTCCCCCTGGGTCGGGGTTGTCCGATCCGCGTCCTGAGTTCGCGACACCGCGGTCGGCGTGTGATCCCTGTGACTGGTGTGACTCTGACATAGCCTTCACAGCATGGCGACCCGTACGTCTTCCCCGCCGGGGTCGCGGAGCAGAAGCACGTCCTCGTCTCGGTCCTCCGGGTCCAAGAAGAAGAAGAGCTCGAGCTCCCGATCCCGGAGTACCCGGTCCAGCAAGAAGCGCCGACCGGCACCCCGCGCTGTCCGAAGCGGCCGCGGGCCGATCTCGCGCACCTTCGGCGCGCTCGGCCGCGGTGTCCGTGCGACCTGGATGGCTGCCGCGCACGGCGTCGGAGCCGGCGCGCGCCGGATCGGCGGAGCGGCGCGCGATCTCGACCCCGAGCACCGGAGGGACGGGGTCGGGCTGTTCCTGATCGGGCTCGCCTTCGTGGTGGCCGCCGCGGTCTGGTGGCAGCTGCCCGGCGGGGTCATGGACGTCACCCGCACCATCGCCTCCGGGTCGGTCGGCAAGGTCGGCTGGCTGATCCCGGTGATGCTCGTCCTCATCGGGTGGCGCAACATGCGAGATCCCGAGCACAACGGCCCGGCCGGCCGGCAGGTGATCGGCTGGCTCGCGCTCGGCTTCGGTCTGCTCGGGATCGTCCACATCGCCAGCGGCAACCCGCAGCCGGAGCTCGGCGACGCCTCCGAGCTGCAGTTCGGGGGCGGCGCGATCGGGTTCGTGGTGTCGAGCCTGTTGCTCGACCTGCTGCGGTCGGCGTACGTCGTGGTACCGGTGCTGGCGCTGCTCTCGCTGTTCGGGATCCTCGTCATCACGGCGACGCCGGTCTACCAGGTGCCATCCCGGCTCGCCGGGCTCCGGGACCGGCTGCTGGGCCGCACGCCGGCGAGCGAGGACGACGCGGGTGACCTCACCCAGCCGATGCGTACGCGCCGCGGTACCGACGCCATCGACCCGGACATGGGCGACCCGGCCTACGACTCCCCGGTGCTCTCCGAGCGCGAGCTCAGGAAGCGCCGCCGCAAGGCGGGAGCCGGATCCGAGGACGACCAGCCCACGGAGGTCACACCCGCCGTGGAGGAGAAGGTGGAGCTCGAGCCGCCGCCGCACACCCCGATCCCGCCCCGCGTGGAGCAGCTGGCGCTGTCCGGCGACATCACCTACACGCTGCCGGACAACGGCACGCTCAAGCCCGGGTCGCCGCACAAGGCGCGCTCCAAGGCCAGCGACGACGTGGTCGGCCGGCTCACCCAGGTGCTGGAGGAGTTCGGGATCGACGCCCAGGTCACCGGCTACACCCGCGGTCCGACCGTCACCCGCTACGAGGTCGAGCTCGGACCCGCGGTCAAGGTGGAGAAGGTCACCGCCCTCTCCAAGAACATCGCCTACGCCGTGGCCTCCGCCGACGTCCGGATCCTCAGCCCGATCCCGGGCAAGTCCGCCATCGGGATCGAGATCCCGAACGTCGACAAGGAGATCGTGTCGCTGGGCGACGTGCTCCGCTCCGGCAACGCCCGGGGCGACCACCACCCGATGGTCGTGGGGCTCGGCAAGGACGTCGAGGGCGGCTTCGTGGTCGCCAACCTCGCGAAGATGCCGCACCTGCTCGTCGCCGGCGCCACCGGCTCGGGAAAGTCCTCGTTCATCAACTCGATGATCACGTCGATCCTGATGCGCTCGACGCCGGACGAGGTGCGGATGATCATGGTCGACCCCAAGCGGGTCGAGCTGAACGCCTACGAAGGCATCCCGCACCTGATCACACCGATCATCACCAACCCCAAGAAGGCGGCCGAGGCCCTGCAGTGGGTCGTGCGCGAGATGGACATGCGCTACGACGACCTCGCCAACTTCGGGTTCCGGCACGTCGACGACTTCAACAAGGCGGTCCGGGCGGGCAAGGTCGTGCTACCGCCCGGCAGCGAGCGCGAGCTGTCGCCCTACCCGTATCTCTGCGTGATCGTCGACGAGCTGGCCGACCTCATGATGGTGGCGCCGCGCGACGTCGAGGACGCCATCGTCCGGATCACCCAGCTGGCTCGGGCCGCCGGCATCCACCTGGTGCTCGCCACCCAGCGGCCCAGCGTGGACGTCGTCACCGGCCTGATCAAGGCCAACGTGCCCTCGCGGCTGGCGTTCGCCACCTCCTCGCTCGCCGACAGCCGCGTGATCCTCGACCAGCCCGGCGCCGAGAAGCTGGTCGGCCAGGGCGACGGGCTGTTCCTGCCGATGGGCGCCTCCAAGCCGGTCCGCGTGCAGGGCTCGTGGGTGACCGAGCCGGAGATCCACCAGGTCGTCGCCCACTGCAAGACGCAGCTGCAGCCGACGTACGTCGAGGAGGTCACGGCCCCCCAGCAGTCCAAGCGCGAGCTGGACGACGACATCGGCGACGACCTGGACCTGGTGGTCCAGGCGATCGAGCTCGTGGTGTCGACGCAGTTCGGCTCCACCTCGATGCTCCAGCGCAAGCTCCGGGTCGGCTTCGCGAAGGCAGGCCGGCTCATGGACATCCTCGAGAGCCGTGGCGTCGTCGGACCCAGTGAAGGGTCCAAGGCACGCGACGTGCTCGTGAAGCCCGACGAGATCGACGCCGTCATCGCGACCATCCAGGGGGAGTCAGTATGAGTGAGGCACCTGTCTTCGAACCCGGCCCGACCGATCCGACCGGTGCCACTGACGAGGACGGTGAGCGTTCGACCGCGCTCGCCCTGGCGCCCGAGAGCGTGCTGGTGCGTCGCAACGCCGGTCTCGCCGCGGCGATCGGCGCGCTCGGGTCCGCGGTAGCCATCGCCTACCTCGCCAGAGCCGCCGAGACCGGCGCCCTGCTCGACTGGGTGATGGCCGTCGGGCTGGGGCTGCTCGGAATCGGCTACCTCACCGCGTTCGTCGATGCCCGGACCCCACTGCTGGTCGCGGACTCCCACGGCGTCCGGATCCGGCTCGGCCGCGCCTGGCGCGGGTTGCCCTGGGGCGCGCTGCAGCGGGTGGAGCACACGCCTCGACGCGGCGTGCTGCGCGACGGCCGCCTCGTCATGGTGGTGCACAATCCGGCGCGCTTGATCGAGGAGCTCGACGGCAGCGCGCGTCGGCACTCACGGCTGAGCCAGCGACTGTACGGCGCCCCGTTCGCCCTGCCGCTGGGCCTCTCGACCCGCGTCGCGGGTGCCGGCGGTGACCTGACGGCCGCGCTGACCGCGCTGGCGGGTGCCCGGAGCCGGGTCGTGGAAATCGTTCCGGCCGCTGAGGAGCCAGAGGTCGAGGTCGAGGCCGAGGTTGAGGCTGAGGTCGAGGCTGAGGTCGAAGCTGCCGTGTCGCCGGAGCCACGCGGCGCTCGCAGGCTCGCGCTCAGGCGCTCGGACCCACGACCGCTCGTGGCACACGCCATCTTCCGGGTCTCCGGACTCTTCCAGCGGACCTCCGTCGAGGAGTCCGAGCTGCCGGAGGTCGAGCCGAGCGAGACTCCCAGTCCGCTGCGCGAGCCTGGCTCCGCCACTCGGGTCGAGGTGCGCCGTGAGGTCGCCGACGAGCCCGAGGACCTGGCCGGCAAGGAGCTGCGTCGACCGGGCAGCGTCAGCCTGGTCGAGGACACCGTCGTGTGGGGCGAGCGGGTCGCCCCGATCGCCCGCGAGGGGCACGCGGTCGAGCCGCTGCTCATCGACGACTACGCCGCCGAGCCGGCGGCGGACCCCGTCATCGGCCCGGAGGTGTCGGCGGCGCGGACCCGGCTCGGGCTGAGCGTCGACCAGCTCGCCGACCGCACCCGGATCCGCCCGCACGTGATCGAGTCGATCGAGGTCGACGACTTCACGCCGTGCGGCGGCGACTTCTACGCGCGTGGCCACCTCCGCACGCTCGCGCGGGTGCTCGGTGTCGACGTGGTCCCGCTGCTGACGACGTACGACGAGCGGTACGCCGATGCGCCGATCAACCCGCGCCGGGTGTTCGAGGCCGAGCTCGCGACGGGGGCGCACGGGCCGATCCGCGGCACCCGTGGCGGCCTGAACTGGTCGGTGCTGGTCGCCGCGGTGATGGCCTTGGTGCTGGCTTGGTCGGTCGCGCGGCTGATCATGGACAGCCCGGTCGAGCTCCAAGGCACCGCCCCGGTCCTGAACGGGTCCGCGGGCGTCGACAACGGGCCGGCCCGCGCCGCAGCCGCGCCGAAGGTCCCGGTGGTGCTGACCGCCGAGGGTGGCGGCGCCCGCGTGGTGGTGCGGGACGGCAGCGGAGCGGTCGTCTTCGTGGGCAACATCGCCTTCGGTGAGAGCAAGCTGCTCGACGTCTCACCCCCCGTGCGGGTGCAGACCACGGACGGCTCGCTGACCGCGACCGTCGACGGTGAGGAGCACGGGGCGCTGGGCTCGACCGGGGAACCGGCCCAGAACACCTTCACTGCTGGGGGGTGACCCCGCGCACCGGCGACCCTTGCTCCTGCGCCGCCGAAGCGGGGGAGCCGAGGTCGAGACGGCATACTCGTTCGGAGCATGAGCCCCACGACCTCCGCCCCCGCCGCCGACCCACCGCTGTCGGTCGCGCTGGTGACCCTCGGGTGCACACGCAACGAGGTCGACTCCGAGGAGCTCGCGGGGCGGCTCGCCGAGGACGGGTTCCAGCTCGTGGCGGACGCCGAGGACGCTGACACGGTCGTGGTCAACACGTGCGGATTCGTGGAGGCGGCCAAGAAGGACAGCATCGACACCCTGCTGGAGGCGGCCGACCTCAAGACGGCCGGACGCCCGCAGGCCGTGGTCGCCGTCGGCTGCCTGGCGGAGCGCTACGGCAAGGACCTGGCCGCCTCGTTGCCGGAGGCCGACGCGGTGCTGGGTTTCGACGACTACCCCGACATCGCCGCCCGGCTACGCTCCATCGTCGCGGGGGAGACGCACCACGCGCACACGCCGCAGGACCGCCGGAAGCTGCTGCCGATCACGCCGGTCGAGCGGGGAGCGTCGGTCGATGACATCAGCGTTCCCGGCCTGGGCGGTCCGCGCGCGGTGCGCCGCCGGCTGGACGCGAGTCCGATGGCGCCGCTCAAGCTCGCCAGCGGCTGTGACCGTCGCTGCTCGTTCTGCGCGATCCCCAGCTTCCGCGGCTCGTTCGTGAGCCGCCGCCCGAACGACGTGCTCGGCGAGGCGGTCTGGTTGGCGGGGGAGGGCGTCAAGGAGCTGTTCCTCGTCAGCGAGAACTCCACGTCGTACGGCAAGGACCTCGGCGACCTGCGGCTGCTCGAGACTCTGCTGCCGGAGCTCGCCGCCGTCGAGGGCATCGAGCGGGTGCGCGTGTCCTACCTGCAGCCGGCCGAGACCCGGCCCGGACTGGTCGAGGCGATCGCGACAACTCCTGGCGTGGCGCCCTACTTCGACCTCTCCTTCCAGCACGCGTCGGCTCCGGTGCTGCGCCGGATGCGGCGGTTCGGTGACCCGGAGTCGTTCCTCGGTCTGCTCGACCAGGTGCGGACCCACGCTCCGGCGGCCGGAGTGCGCTCCAACGTGATCGTCGGCTTCCCCGGCGAGACCGAGGCCGACCTGGAGACGCTCTGCGACTTCCTGGTCGCCGCCCGACTGGACGTCACCGGCGTGTTCGGGTACTCCGACGAGGACGGAACCGAGGCGGCGACGTACGACGAGAAGCTGGACGACGACGAGATCCGGGACCGCACCGAGCACGTCGTGTCGCTGGTCGAGGAGCTGAACGCCCAGCGCGCGGAGGATCGGATCGGTGAGACCGTCGACGTCCTCGTCGAGTCCGTCGACGACGAGGTCGTCGGGCGGGCTGCCCACCAGGGACCGGAGGTTGACGGCTCGACGTACCTGGTCAGGGCGTCTGCGCACGTGACGGTAGGAGACCTGGTGCGGGCGGACGTGGTCGCCTCCGAAGGTGTCGACCTCTACGCGGAGGAGTCCGCGTGACCGGGACCGAGCGGCAGAGCAACCTGAATGTGCCCAATGCGCTCACGACGCTGCGGATCGTGATGGTGCCGTTCTTCGGCTGGGCGCTGCTCCACGACGGCGGTGACTCGATCACCTGGCGGATCGTGGCGTTCGTGATCTTCGTCGCGGCCATGATCACCGACAAGGTCGACGGAGACCTGGCCCGCAAGCACGACCTGGTGACCAACTTCGGCAAGATCGCCGACCCGATCGCCGACAAGGCCATCACCGGGATGGCGTTCATCGGCCTCTCCATCGTCGGTGAGATCTGGTGGTGGGTCACGATCGTCGTGCTGGTCCGCGAGTGGAGTGTCACCCTGCTGCGGCTCTCCGTCCTCAAGCAGGTCGTGATCGCGGCATCCGCGAGCGGCAAGCTCAAGACCACACTGCAGGCGATCGCCCTGAGTGGGTTGATCCTCCCGTTGCCGCACGGCGACGCTCACGGAGGTGCGTTCGACCGCTTCGGGACGGTCGGCGAGGTGCTCTTCTACGTCAGCCAGGTGGCGCTGACCGGCGCTGTCGCGATGACCCTGTGGTCGGGGTACGAGTTCTTCCGCGACGTCTGGCGGCAGCGCGACCAGCTGCGGTCGCGCACCGGCAACTGACCACAGATTCGTCACCGAATCTTCATCAAACGCTGTTCCGTGACGCGCGAATCGCAGGGTTAGGGTGACCGCGGTCGCAACCACCGTCCCTCACTCATCCGGGAAGAGCCCATGCCAACACTGCGCAGAACGATCGCCCTGATCGGCGGCATCTCACTCATCTCCGGCGGTCTCGCCGCCGTCACCACGTCGAGTGCCCTCGCGGCACCCGACGGTTCCGGGCTCGTCATCAGCGAGGTCTACGGCTCGGGCGCTAACGCGGGCTCGAACTACACCCATGACTTCGTCGAGCTGTACAACCCCACCGACGCCGCCATCAGCGTCGCGGGCTGGTCGGTGCAGTACCGCTCCGCCGCGGGGACCAGTGCGACCGTGACTCCGCTGGCCGGCTCGGTGGCCGCCAACAGCCACTACCTCGTGACCATGGGCGCCGGAGCAGAGGACGCGGTGCCCACACCCGACGCCACCGGCTCGGCCGCGATGTCCGGTGCCAACGGGGTCGTGCTGCTGGTCCCGAGCCTCACGCCGATCACCGCCCAGGGCGACCTCAAGGACGACCCGACCGTCGTCGACACAGTGGGTTACGGCAGCACGCCGACCACCTTCGAGACGGTCAACACCGGAGTCGCGCTCACCGCCACCACCGCGGCCGCGCGGAGCGCCGGCGGCACCGACACGAACCACAACGCCAACGACTTCACCGAGGGCGCACCGGGACCGGTGGCCTGCGGCGAGGCCTGCGACCCGCCGCCACCGACCGAGACCGAAGCGACCATCGCCGAGATCCAGGGCACTGAAGGTGCCAGCGAGCTGGTTGGCGACGTCGTCACGACCCGCGGCGTCGTGACCGCGG
>NZ_DASUTK010000197.1:0-26048 GCF_036374615.1 Nocardioides sp. | reverse complement strand
CACAACAGTTGGTTGACAAAGTTACGGCGGCCATAGCGAACGGGAAACACCCGGACCCATCCCGAACCCGGAAGTTAAGCCGTTCAGCGCCGATGGTACTGCACCCGAGAGGCTGTGGGAGAGTAGGACGCCGCCGGACATTCTTTGATCGAGGGTCACCCCGCGAGGGGTGGCCCTCGATCGCATTTCGCCGCCGTTTGTGGCAGGTCGGGACCGCTTTCCTTCCACAATCGGCGCCCGTTCCTCCTCGTCCACAAGCGACGCCTCCGAGGGCGGTCACTGTCAGCGTGGTTGGTCATCCTCGGGCTCGAGGTGATGCGAGATGACAAGCGCAGGAGACGACGCGACCGTCGTCGACGAGGTGAACGAGGTCCGACTCGTGGGCCGCGTGTCCGGAGCACCGCAGCAGCGATCGCTACCCAGTGGTGACGAGCTGTGGTCCTTCCGGGTGGTG
Organism: Nocardioides sp.; assembly: GCF_036374615.1. Taxonomy (GTDB): domain Bacteria; phylum Actinomycetota; class Actinomycetes; order Propionibacteriales; family Nocardioidaceae; genus Nocardioides. The sequence continues at coordinate 25,594 of NZ_DASUTK010000197.1, read as the reverse complement.
GTTCCCCGGCCTCCGGCAGACCGGCGCCGGCAACCGGTGGACGCCCTGGAGTGCGTCGCATGGAGTGCCCGTGTGCGACGCAGTGTGGCCCGCTGGTCCGACGGAGACCTGGTGGAGGTGTCGGGGTCGATCCGTCGGCGCTTCTACCGTGCCGGCGGGGTGTCCGCCTCGCGCGTGGAGATCGAGGCGACCCGTGCCCGGGTCATCCGTCGAGCAGCGACCGCATGAGGACTCCGAGGCTCGGCTTGGGCTGGAACGACGTGGCCTTCTCCGGCAGCAGCCGATGGGCGGAGACGATCCGGTCGACGAGGTCGAAGTCGGGCGCTGGCATCAGGATTGCCACGCGCTTGCGCGGAGCCAACCGGTCCAGGGCGTCCTCCACGGTGTGGTGGTAGCCGATCCGCCTCGGCTTGCCCCGCAGCCGGGGGAGCAGCTCTTCGTGGAGCACGTGGACGGCCGCGTGCTCGGAGTCCAGCGGAAGCTCGATCCGGGCCCACTCCCGACCGTCGGTCGCGACCAGGGTGCTCGGTCCCAGCGCTGCCATGGCGTCCTGCTCGTCGACGACGGCGAACTCGGCGACGCCCGCGGCTGCCTCCCGCAGGTCGCGGAAGCGCGTCTCCGCGAGGGTCCGGTGAACGGCTCCGAGGAAGAGCGGAGTGTCGTCCTGGTCGACCAGCATCGCCAGTCCCCGATCGGCGCTGGTGCCGGGCTCGCGATCCTGCAGGCGTTGATAGGCAGCGAACCGGTGGTGGCCATCGGCCACCAACGGCTGGGCCGCGGCGAGCTGTTCGTCCACCTGTTCGAGGAGTGCCGGGTCCATGATCCGCCAGAGCCGGTTGTGCCGCTCGGCACGATCGTGGAACTCGCGGTCAGGCGCCCTGCTCATGACCCGGTGCACCACGGCGCGGACTGCCGCCGGCCCGCGGTGCACGAGCAAGATCGGCGCGGGATTGAGCTTCATCTCCCACATCCGCCTCGCGAGCTCGGCCGCCTGCGAGCGGTGCACTCCCTCATGGGGGAGCACGACCCGGTCGTCGGGATCCGTGGACCGCCGCGAAACGTCGAGCGCGCCCACCAGGCCACGGATCGTCAGGCCGCTCGTCGTGTACTCGTGCAGGTAGATGCCCGGGTCGGCGTCCCGGCTGATGTGACCGTGACGCTCCCAACGTTTCAGCCGCGTGGCCACGTCGCGGTACGGGCGGGCGAAGGCCCGGGCCGAGGCGGGATCGCCCACCCGCCGGGGGGACAGCACCAAGCCGTGGAACGGGTGGAGGCGGAACGGCCCGGCGACCTCGCCGGAGCCCTCCGCGCCCGCTGCGTGCATCGGCTCATCGTAGGGTGCGGGGCGACACGACAGAGCGGGGAGGTGAGCGCGCTGAGGGCGAGCGTGGGGAGGCTGGTCGACGACTACGACCTGCTGATGTTCGACCTCGACGGAGTGGTCTACATCGGCGACGAGGCGGTGCGGGGAGCGGTTGACCACCTGCGCCGGGTCCGCGCGGAGGGGGCGCACGTCGCGTTCATCACCAACAACGCCTCGCGCTCACCCGAGGCCGTCGTGGCCAAGCTGATTGCCCTCGGGGTCGAGGCGGACGTCTCGGACGTGGTCACGTCGGCCCAGGCGGCGGCCCACCTGCTCGTCGTGGACCACGGTGCAGGGGCGCGGATCGCGGTGCTGGGTGGGCCCGGCCTCGAGACCGCCCTCGTGGAGGCCGGGCTCGAACCGGTCGCGGTGGACGACGAGGACGCGGTGGCCATCGTCAGCGGCTACGGTCCCGACGTGGTGTGGCGGGACGTGATGCGCGCTGCGGTCAGGATTCGCGACGGGCTCCCGTGGGTCGCCAGCAACACCGACCTGACGCTGCCCACCGCTGCGGGGCCGGCCCCCGGTCACGGGGTGCTGGTCGACCTCCTGTCACGGTTCGCCGGCGTGGCGCCGGTCGTCGCCGGCAAGCCGCGGCGACCCCTGCTTGACGAGACGATCCGGCGCGTGGGAGGAGACCGGCCACTGATGGTCGGTGACCGGCTCGACACCGACATCACCGGCGGCCACGAGGCAGGCGTCGACTCGCTCCTGGTGATGACCGGCGTGACCCGCCTCCCGGAGCTCGTCGCCGCGATGCCGGAGGAGCGACCGACGTACCTCGCCAGCAGCCTGCAGGGCCTGCTGGAGCAGCACCCGGCTCCGCCCCGGGGCCACGCCGGTTGCGCCGAGCTGGGCGGGTGGCGTGCTTCGGTCCACGACGGCCGGCTGAGGGTGGACGGCGAAGGTGCCCCCGACGACTGGTGGCGGGTGGCCGCGGTCGCCGCCTGGGAGCACCTCGACGAGCACGGGAACGCGCCGGACACCCGTGGGCTGGTGCCGCCTACTGGCAACCCGGCGCGGTAGCCTCAGGCCCATGAGCGAGCTGCATCCCGAGACCGCCGACAGCGAGCTGGTCCGTACCGGGGTCGCCGAGGTCGACGAGGTGTTGGAGTCGCTCGTGCGCCTCGACACGACCGACGTGTCGGAGCACCCCGCGGTGTTCGAGGCCGCTCACGAGAGGCTCCGGGCCGCGCTCGACGGCACGACGCCCTGAGCGACGTGCCGCCACGACGCCTGCGGCTGGACGCCGAGCTGGTACGCCGAGGCCTGGCACGCTCACGCGACCACGCCAGCGAGCTGATCGCCGCCGGCCGGGTGACGGTGAACGGGGCACGGGCCACCAAGCCGGCCACGGGTGTCACCACAGACGTGGCCCTCGTGGTGACCGCCGACCCGGAGCGCCCCGACTACGTGTCGCGCGGCGGGCACAAGCTCGCCGGAGCATTGAGTACGTTCGGCCGAGCCGGGCTGACGGTCGCGGGCCGCCGCTGCCTGGACGCGGGGGCTTCGACCGGTGGCTTCACCGACGTCCTGTTGCGCGAGGGAGCCCGCGCGGTGGTGGCCGTCGACGTCGGCTACGGCCAGCTGGCGTGGCCGCTGCGCAGCGACGACCGGGTGGTCGTCCACGACCGCACGAACGTCCGAGACCTGTCACTGGAAGTGGTGGGCGAGCCGGTCGACGTCGTCGTCGGCGACCTGTCCTTCATCTCGTTGTCCCTGGTGCTCGACGCGCTGATCGGGATCACCCACCCGTCAGGTGACCTGGTGTTGATGGTGAAGCCGCAGTTCGAGGTCGGCAAGGACCGGGTGGGCAAGGGTGGCGTGGTCCGCGATCCGGAGCTGCGGGTCGAGGCGGTCGCGACGGTCGTGGAGGCCGCTGAGTCCCGGGGTTGGGGGATCCGCGCCGTGACTGTCAGCCCGCTGCCGGGACCCTCCGGCAACGTGGAGTTCTTCGTCTGGCTCCGGCGCGGCCCCGCCGCCCTCGAGCCGAGTCAGCGGGACGCGGTGGTGCGTGCCGGGCTGGGCACGGCGGGTCAGAGTGAGAAGGTGGACCGTGATGGTTCCTGAGGAGCGAGCGCCCCGCGGGGTGGCGGCCGACGGCCAGCGTCGCGTCCTCCTGCTGGCCCACACCGGCCGGGAGGAGGCGCGAGAGGTGGCCCGTGCGTTCGTCGAGTCGCTCAACGGCCACCAGATCGTGGTCCGGCTGCTGGCGGACGAGGCAGCCGAGCTGGGCCTGGTCGCCGACCGGGAGCGGATCGAGCTGGCCGACGGCGAGCCGGACGCCGGCGACGGCTGCGAGCTGGCGGTCGTCATCGGCGGTGACGGGTCGATCCTCCGGGCGGCCGAGATCACCCACGCGAGTGGCACCCCGGTACTGGGGGTCAACCTCGGCCACGTCGGGTTCCTGGCCGAGGCCGAGGTCGAGCACGTCGAGACCACCATCCAGGCCATCGTCGACCGGCGCTACGCGACCGAGGATCGCCTGACGCTCGACGTCACCGTCCACCACGACGGCGAGCTCGTGAGCAGCACCTTCGCCCTGAACGAGGCCAGCGTCGAGAAGGCCGCCCGCGAGCGGATGCTCGAGGTGGTCCTCGAGATCGATGGCCGGCCGTTGTCGCGGTTCGGCTGCGACGGCGTCGTGTGCGCGACGCCCACCGGTTCCACGGCGTACAGCTTCAGCGCCGGTGGGCCGGTCGTGTGGCCGGGAGTGGAGGCGCTCTGCGTCGTTCCGTTGAGTGCGCACGCCCTCTTCGCACGGCCACTCGTCGTCGCCCCGACCTCGGTGGTCGCGGTGGAGGTGCTGACGCGGAGCGACGGAGCCGGAGTGCTGTGGTGCGACGGCCGGCGAACGGTGGAGCTGCCACCGGGTGCCCGGATCGAGGTGCGCAGCGGGGCGCAGCCGGTCCGCCTGGTACGGCTGCACGAGGCGCCCTTCACCGACCGGCTGGTCGCCAAGTTCGACCTGTCCGTCGAGGGCTGGCGCGGGCGTCGGTCGGGTGATGTCGATGCTTGAGGAGATCCGGATCGGGTCGCTCGGTGTCATCGACTCGTCGGACCTCGAGCTGGGCCCGGGCCTGACCGTCATCACCGGAGAGACCGGCGCCGGGAAGACCATGATCGTGACCGCCCTCGGCCTGCTCCTCGGCGGCCGAGCGGACAGTGGCGCGGTCCGCACCGGCGCCCGGATGGCCCGGGTGGAGGGAACAGTGGTCGTCGACGGGCTGCACGGACTGGACGCCCGAGTCGACGAGGTCGGCGGCGAGCTGGAGGACCGTCGTGTCGTCCTCGGCCGCACGGTCAGCGCCGAGGGGCGCTCACGCGCGTTCGTCGGTGGCGCGTCCGTGCCGGTCAGCAGGCTCGCGGACCTGGCCGCGCCACTGGTGGCAATGCACGGACAGTCCGACCAGCACCGACTGCTGCGCCCCGGCGCCCAGCGGGATGCCGTTGACGCGTTCGGCGGCGAGGCGATCGCAGAGCCGCTCGCGCGGTACCGCTCCTGCTTCGAGGCACTGCGGGAGGCCGAGCGGGAGCTCACCGACGTCACGACCAACGCTCGGGAGCGAGCCCGCGAGGCGGACCTGCTGCGGTTCGGCGTCGGCGAGGTCGATGCTGTGTCGCCGAGCGCGGGGGAGGACACCGAGCTCGCGGCTGAGGAGGCACGCCTCGGTCACGCCGACACGCTGAGGTCCTCGGCCGAGGAGGCACGATCAGCACTCTCCACCGACGACATCGACCAGCCCGACGCCCTGGGCCTCACCGCGTCAGCCCGCACCGCCCTCGACGGCGTGCGTGAGCACGATCCCGAGGTCGCCGGACTGGCCGACCGGGTGGCCGAGGTGAGCTACCTGCTGTCCGACCTCGCCGCCGACGTCGCGTCGTACGCGTCGAGCATCGAAACCGATCCGGCCCGGCTGGCGGCCGTCTCCGAACGGCGGGCCGCGCTGACCGCCCTCACGCGGAAGTACGGCGACACCCTCGACGAGGTGCTGGCCTGGCGCGACCGAGCGGCGGAGCGGCTCACCGAGCTCGACGGCACCGACGAGCGGATCGAGGAGCTCCGTGGCGTCACGCAGCGGCTTCGTTCCGAGCTGGCGGAGGTCGGCACGGAGCTGTCCGCTGCCCGTCGGGCCGCCGGTGAGCGACTCTCCGCGACCGTGACCGAGGAGCTCGCGGCGCTGGCCATGCCCCACGCCCGCCTGAGCGTGTCCGTCACCGAACGCGACGAGCACGGTGCGTCCGGCAAGGACCGGGTGGAGCTGTTGCTGGCCGCCAACGTGGGCGCCGATCCTCGGCCCCTCGGCAAGGGCGCCTCGGGCGGCGAGCTGTCGCGCGTCATGCTCGCGCTGGAGGTCAGTCTGGCCGGCACCACGGGCGTCCCGACGTACGTCTTCGACGAGGTGGATGCCGGGGTCGGCGGGGCATCGGCAGTGGAGGTGGGGCGGCGGCTGGCGCGGCTGGCCCGCACCGCCCAGGTACTCGTCGTGACTCACCTCCCGCAGGTGGCCGCGTTCGCCGACCGGCACGTCGTCGTGTCGAAGTCCGACGACGGCACCGTCACCAGCGCCGATCTCACCGTGCTGGACGACTCCGGACGCGAGCGCGAGCTCTCCCGGATGATGGCCGGCCAGAGCGACTCCGACAACGCCCTGGCGCATGCTCGTGAGCTGCTCGAGGCAGCCCTCCCGGCACGCGCACAAGGCTGACGCGCCGATTCTCCCGTTATACCCGCGACCGGGTCGGACGGCTGGCAGCATGAGGCGGTGCCAGTCCGAAGCAAAGCCTCCCTCGACCTACCAGGCCTGACCGCCACTGCCCGCGTCGAGCGCCGGTCCAAGGGCCTGATCCCGCGGTTGCGCAAGGGTGACGTCGCCGTGCTCGACCACCTCGATCTCGACCGCGCCACCGCGCAGACGCTCGTCGACACCGGCGTCGTGGGTGTCCTCAACGCCTCACAGTTCCTCTCCGGCCGTTACCCGGCGCTCGGGCCCGCGCTGCTCGCGGATGCCGGTCTTCTCCTGCTCGACCAGGTCGAGGGAGCCGACCGGATACCCGACGGCGCCCGGATCCGCGTCCACGACGACGTCGTGTACGTCGACGGCGAGCCGGTCGCGATGGGCCGGACGGTCGACTCCGCGGTGCTCGCCGACGAGATGGAGCAGGCGCGAGCCGGCCTTGGCACACAGCTCGACACCTTCACCCACAACAGCGCCGCCTTCCTTCGCCGTGAGGAGGAGCTGCTGCTGCACGGCGAAGGTCTGCCCTCCCTCGCGTCCAAGGTCGGCGGACGACCGGCCCTCGTCGTCGTCGACGGTGGCGAGCTCGTCGCCCAGCTGCGTGCGATCCGTCCGTTCGTCAAGGAGCGCAGGCCGGTCCTGATCGGCGTCGACGGCGGGGCGGAGGCGTTGCGCCACGCGGGGTACGCCCCGGACGTGGTCGTCCTGGGAACCGGGCCGGACGCTCCCGAGCTGCCGAGCCGCTCGACCCTGCGCGACGCGCGCGACGTGGTCGTGCGAGTCGAACGAGGCGACCGGCGACCGGTGGATCAGCTGGAGCGGATCGGCGTCCGGGCCGCCCGGGTCGAGACTGCGGCGACCACTGAGGACGTGGCGCTGCTGCTGGCGTTCGCCTCCGAGGCCACCCTGATCGTGGGCGTCGGCACGCACGCGACCCTCGACGAGTTCCTCGACCGGCAGCGCTCCGGCCTCGCGAGTACGTACCTGACCCGGTTGCGGGTCGGGCAGCGGCTGGTCGACGCGTCCGCCGTCCCCCTTCTGTACTCCGGCAGACTCCGGCCCCGGCACCTGTTCCTGGCCATCCTGGTGGGGATCCTCGCCCTGGCCGCAGCAGTGGCCACCACGCCGGTGGGGCAGGAATGGTTCGCAGACCTGCAGGACTGGGTCCGCCAGACGTGGAGCGACCTGGGGTGGTTCGCGTGACCCTCGTACGTCGGCACCTCGTGGGTGCCCTCGTCGTCGTTCTCGCGCTCGCTGTGGGCATCGCCCTCGGTGCCGGTCCACTGCAGCGTGACGACATCGTCCCCACGTCGGCATCGCCGACCGACACCGGCGAGGAGCCGGCAGGCCCGACTGCGGACGACCTGGCTGCGGCGGCCGGACCGTCCCTGCTCGGGGCGCGACTGGAGGGGCGCAGCATCGCGGTGCTGGCGGGACCTGGCGTGACCAGCGAGACGCTCGACTCGGTCACGGCCGGGATCGAGTCCGGTGCCGGCTCGGTCAGCGGGACCTGGCGGCTGACCGAGTCGCTGACAGAACCGAGCGAGAAGGCGCTGGTCGAAACCCTCGGCGACCAGCTGGTCGAGCAGCTCGAGAGCCAGCCTGCCGAGCCTGACGCGCCTGGGTACGAGCGGATCGGACAGCTGATCGGCACGGCGCTGGCGACGCGCCGTTCCGACGCCACGGCTGCGAGCCAGGACGCGCTCACTGTCCGGCAGAGCCTGGCGGCAGCCGGGTTGGTGCAGGGCGGTGACCGCGACGCACGGCGCTCGCCGTTGGTCCTGGTCGTGCTGGGTGAGGATCTCGACGACTACGTGGTCGGGGGCATCCTCGACGGACTCGCGACGCGGTCGGCCGGCGTCGTGGTCGCGGCCCCGGTCCGCGAGGGCGACCTGACGGTCGTCGACGGTCGGGGGGCGGTCACCACCGTCGACGGGATCGAGGGCGAGGCGGGCCAGGTCGCGGCGGTGCTCGCGCTGGCCCGGGTCGAGGAGACTCCCGCGGGTTCGTACGGTGCGTCGGGCGCCGACGGCCTCCTCCCGCTCGGGTAGGATGGAACCCCGTGAAGCATGCGACGCCGGTCAAGCACGTGTTCGTCACCGGAGGCGTCGCCTCCTCTCTGGGAAAAGGCCTCACCGCCTCGAGCCTGGGTAGCCTGCTGAAGGCCCGCGGGCTGCGGGTGACGATGCAGAAGCTGGATCCCTACCTCAACGTGGATCCCGGGACGATGAACCCGTTCCAGCACGGAGAGGTGTTCGTCACCAACGACGGTGCCGAGACCGACCTCGACATCGGCCACTACGAGCGGTTCCTCGACACCGACCTCAGCCAGATCGCGAACGTGACCACCGGGCAGGTCTACTCCACCGTCATCGCGAAGGAGCGCCGCGGCGACTACCTCGGCGACACCGTCCAGGTCATCCCGCACATCACGAACGAGATCAAGGACCGGATCCTCGCGATGGGCGCCGGGGGCGATGTCGACGTCGTGATCACCGAGATCGGCGGCACGGTGGGCGACATCGAGTCGCTGCCGTTCCTCGAGGCGGCCCGTCAGACCCGACACGACGTCGGTCGCGAGAACTGCTTCTTCATCCACGTGTCGCTCGTGCCCTACATCGGGCCGTCGGGGGAGCTGAAGACCAAGCCGACCCAGCACTCGGTGGCGGCACTGCGCTCGATCGGCATCCAGCCCGACGCCGTCGTGTGCCGGGCGGACCGGGAGCTGCCCGAGGGCATCAAGCGCAAGATCTCGCTGATGTGCGACGTCGACGAGGAGGCCGTCGTCACCGCGGCCGACGCGCCCTCGATCTACGACATTCCCAAGGTGCTGCACCGAGAGGGGCTCGACGCCTACCTCGTACGACGTCTGGACCTGCCGTTCCGCGACGTCGACTGGACCAGCTGGGACGACCTGCTGCGGCGGGTCCACCACCCCAACGAGGAGGTCACGGTCGCGCTGGTCGGCAAGTACATCGACCTGCCCGACGCCTACCTCTCGGTGGTCGAGGCGTTGCGTGCCGGCGGGTTCGCCCACGAGGCGAAGGTGCACCTGCGCTGGATCGCCTCCGACACCTGCGAGACCCCGGCCGGCGCCGCCAAGCATCTCAGCGAGGTCGACGCGGTGTGCGTCCCGGGCGGTTTCGGGGTGCGCGGCATCGAGGGCAAGGTCGGCGCGCTGACGTACGCCCGCACGCACGGCATTCCGACCTTGGGGCTGTGCCTCGGGCTGCAGTGCATGGTCATCGAGTACGCCCGGAACGTGGCCGGCCTGGAGAAGGCCGGCTCGAGCGAGTTCGAGCCCGACAGCCCCGAGCCGGTGATCGCGACCATGGAGGAGCAGAAGTCCTACGTCGAGGGGGCCGGTGACCTCGGGGGCACCATGAGACTGGGGCTCTACCCGGCGACGCTCGCCGACGGAAGCCTGGTGCGGCAGGCGTACGGCGAGCCGACCGTCCACGAGCGACACCGGCACCGCTACGAGGTCAACAACGACTACCGCGACCAGCTCGGTGAAGCAGGTCTGGTGTTCTCGGGAACCAACCCCGACCTCGGCCTGGTCGAGTTCGTCGAGCTGCCCCGCGAGGTCCACCCCTACTACGTCGCGACCCAGGCACACCCGGAGCTCCGGTCGCGGCCCACTAGGCCGCACCCGCTGTTCTCGGGCCTGATCGGAGCGGCGATCGAGCGGCAGAAGGCCGAGCGGTTCCCGATCGACGAGAGCGGACTGCGGCGACAAGTCGCGGACGACGAGGCGTAGGCGGGCAGCTCCTCCGAGTCAGGATGCGCGATGCCTAGCCGGCTGCCCGGGCGCGGATCATCCTGCTGAGCGTGTCGGCGCCGGTGAGGAGCGCGCTGCGGACGGTGGGGTCGGTGCCTGGAGCGTCGGCCAGCTCGAGGGACCGGGTGACGAAGTCGTCGTCGCCGACGATGGGGTACATCGAGCGCACCATCGACAGGATCGCCAGCAAACCACCGGAGATGTTTCGCATCTCCTCGAGGTAGCGGTCGGCCCAGGGCAGCAGGAGGTCGACCTGCGCCGGGCGCCAGAACGCCTTGGCCACGTGGAACGTTGGGTAGCCGGCGGGGACCGAACGCTTCTCGAACAGCTCATGCCAGGCCTCGGCCTTCGCGGCCTCCTCGGGGCGCGCGGCGTTCACGGCGACCGCTCGGGCACGCGCATCCGGATCGGGGTCGCGCGCGATCAGGTCCTCGACCACGCCGTCGGCGAGCACGCCGCGCTCGGCGCGCCGGATCATCACCCGCCATGCGAGGTCCACGTCGTCGCCCATCGCCTGGTCGAGGGCGTCGTCGTGGGCGGTGGTCGACGCGCAGGCGGCCAGCACGTTGAGCGCCGGTCGCCGCTGCTCCAGGTCACGGCTCAACGCGAGCGCCTGGTCGGCCACCCTGGCCACGGACGTGGCTACCTGGTCGGGCGGGCACCAGAGCTCGGCAACGTCGCGGGCGAGCAGGAGGAACGGCTCGAGCAGCGTCGCGCTCTTCTCGGCCCCGAGCGCACCGAGCAGCCCGCCGAGGAGCTCGGTACCGCCGAGCTCACCCTTGCGGAGCAGGTCCATCCCCGTCGCCACCATGAGGGCCCTGGCCGTGGGGTCGGGCATCGAGCCCACGGCGACGAGCAACCGACGCAGTGAGTCGTCGTGGGTGCGGACCGCCGCGAACGCCAGGTCCGTGTCGTTGAGGAGGTGCAGCCCGTCGGGCAGTGACGGCAGGGGAGTGCTGCCGCCCGAGGTCTCGACCGGCGTGCGCTCGAGGAGCTCGCCGGAGGCGCTGTAGGTGCCGATGTCGATCCGGTGTGGCCGCGGCTCGCCGCCGTCGGGAGCCACGGCGTCGATCGTGCTGGACGTGAGCGTCAGGGTGTCGGTGCCTGCCCGGTCGAGCCAGTCGCTCGTCCAGTCCCGGAGGTCGCGGCCCGATGCCCGCTCGACGGCGGAGATGAGGTCGTCGAGCCGGGTGTTGCTCCACGCGTGCCGGGAGAAGTAGTCCTGCAGCCCGCGGGTGAAGGCCTCCTCGCCCACGTAGGCCATCAGCTGGTGGAGCACCGCCTGACCCTTCGCATAGGTGATGGCGTCGAAGTTGGCCAACGCCGAGTCCACGTCGGGCACCTCGTGGCGGATCGGGTGCGTGGCCGGCCCCATGTCGACCCGGTAGGCGTCGAGCTTGCGGCCGATCAGGAAGCCCGCCCACGCGTCGGTGAACTCGGTCGCCTCTGCGGCCGCCCAAGTGGACGCCCATGACGCGAACGCCTCGTTGAGCCACAGGTCGTCCCACCACCGCATGGTCACCAGGTCTCCGAACCACATGTGCGCCATCTCGTGGAGCAGGGTCACGGCGACCATGTGGCGTTGGCTGTGGGTCGGCGTTCCGCGGTGGAGGTAGCCGTCGCCCCAGGTGACGCAGCCCCAGTTCTCCATCGCGCCACCCATGTTGGGCACGAAGACCTGGTCGTAGTGGGCCTCGGGGAAGGGGCGTCCGAACCGGTCGCCGAAGAACGCGAGCCCGGCCTCGGTCAGATCCAGCAGGGACGATGCGTCGCGCTCGAGGTTCGGGACGAGCGACTGACGACAGTAGAGCCCGAGGCTGTAGTCGCCGCGTTGCTCCCGGACCTCGTGGAAGGGACCGGCGTTCACCACGGTGACGTACGGCGAGAGCGGCGGCGTGTCCGGGAACGACCAGGTCCGCGAACCGGCGTCGTCGGTCACGTCCTCCGGGCGCATGTTGCTGGTCACGGTCCAGGCCGCCGGTGCGGTGACCGTGAAGCGGTGCAGCGCCTTGAGGTCGGGTTGGTCGAAGCATCCCCACAGCCGACGGGCGTCGTCACACTCCAGCGAGGTCCACACGTACACCAGGCCGTCGGTCGGGTCGACGGTCCGCAGGATGCCGGCCGAGCCGGCCGTGTCCGGCTGCGACAGCTCGATGACGAGTGTGTTCTCCCTTGCCAGGTCGGGGAGCGGGACCCGCCCGCCGGCTGCTGAGGTGAGGTCGAGGTCGACCCCGTTGAGCGTGGCGCGCCTGACGTCGCCCACCGCGTCGACGAAGGTGGATGCGCCGGGCTCCGTGCAGCCGAACGTGATGCTCGACGTGGACTCCCAGACCTCGCCCTCGAGCAGACCGGTCAGGTCGATCTCGATGTCGTAGCGGGAGACCGTCAAGATCCTCGCCCGCGTCTCGGCCTCGGCACGGGTCAGGCTGGTGACGGTGGTCATAGTGCTCACGGTAGCGTCCTGACATGACCGAGCCGCCCCTCGAGGACACCCCGGCCTCATGGCCGGTCCTCGAGTCCGAGGACCTCTTCCGGGACGACTGGGTCATGGCGCTGCGGCGGGACACGGTTCGTGCCCCGGACGGTGGCGAGACCTTCCGTCGGCTCGTCCTCGAGCACCCCGGTGCTGCCGTCGTGCTCGCTGTCGACCGGACCGGGAGGGCGTGTCTGCTGCGGCAGTACCGGCACCCCGGGCAGGCGTGGTTCGTCGAGCTGCCGGCCGGGCTGTGCGACGTCGAGGGCGAGGACCCGCTGGTCGTCGCCCGACGCGAGCTGCGCGAGGAGGCCGGCCTGATCGCCGAGGAGTGGACGCTTCTCGGCTCGACGTACTCCTCGCCGGGCGTCACGAGCGAGCGGGTCCACCTGTACCTGGCGCAGGACCTGACGGACGTCGGACGCGGTGACTTCGACCCCAGCCACGAGGAGGCCGCCATGGAGGTGTTCTGGGCTCCTCTCGAGGACGTCCACGAGGCGATCCTGGACGGTCGCGTCAGCGACGCCCCGACGGTCATCGCCGTGCTGCTCGCACTCACCCGGGGTTTGAGCGGTCGCGGACCGAGTCCGGAGTAATGTCAGCAGCCGTCGCCATGTCCGTGGCGGTGATCACACAAAGCAGGTGAGGGAGTACCAGGGTGAAGATCGGCGTCCCCAAGGAAGTGAAGAACCACGAGTACCGCGTCGCGCTGACCCCGGTAGGGGCGCACGAGCTCACCCAGCACGGTCACGACGTGGTCGTGCAGCGCGGCGCCGGGATCGGGTCCCAGATCCCGGACGCGGAGTACGTCGCGGCCGGCGCGAAGATCCTCGACGACGCCGACGAGGTGTGGGGCGGGGTCGACATGGTGCTGAAGGTCAAGGAGCCGATCGCGGAGGAGTACCACCGGCTGCGTGAGGGCCTGACCCTGTTCACCTACCTGCACCTGGCGGCCGACAAGCCGCTCACGGAGGAGCTGGTGACCAAGAAGGTCACCGCGATCGCCTACGAGACCGTGCAGCTGCCCTCGGGCGGGCTGCCCCTGCTGTACCCGATGTCGGAGGTCGCCGGCTGCCTGGCGCCGCAGGTCGGGGCGCACGCGCTGATGAAGGCTCAGGGGGGCCGGGGGGTGCTGATGGGCGGTGTCGGCGGGGTCGCGAACGCCAAGGTCGTCATCATCGGCGCCGGCGTGTCAGGGCAGAACGCGGCCAACATCGCGCTCGGCATGGGGGCCGACGTGACACTTCTCGACACCGACCTGGACAAGCTGCGGATGTCGTTCTGGCGCTACAACAACCGGGTCCACGGCCTGGCGTCGTCGAAGCTGGCGATCCAGCAGCAGGTGATGGAGGCGGACATGGTGATCGGGGCGGTGCTGATCCCCGGCGCAGCGGCGCCGAAGCTGGTGTCCAACGAGCTGGTCTCGCAGATGAAGCCCGGCTCCGTGCTGGTCGACATCGCTGTGGACCAGGGAGGCTGCTTCGAGGACACCCACCCGACCACGCACGCCGACCCGACCTACGAGGTCCACAACTCGATCTTCTACTGCGTGGCGAACATGCCCGGCGCGGTCCCCAACACCTCCACCTACGCGCTCACCAACGCGACCCTGCCCTACACCGTCGCGCTGGCCGACAAGGGCTGGACCCAGGCGTGCCGCGACGATCGCAGCCTCTCCTACGGCCTCAACACCCACGCGGGCCAGCTGACCAACGCCCCGGTCGGCGACGCGGTGGGCATGGCCGCGATCAGCGTGGAGGAGGCACTGGACGGCGCCGTTGCCTGACCAACCGACCGAGGGCGGGCCCGGCCCGGCCCTGGTCCGCGCGCTCCGCACCTACCTCGACCACCTGACGGTCGAGCGGGGCCTGGCCGCGAACACCCTCACGTCGTACCGCCGCGACCTGCGCCGGTATCTCGCCCACCTGGCGGGCGAGGGCGTGGCCTCGCTCGACGACGTCACGGAGGCGACCGTCGCCGGCTTCCTCACCCGGCTGCGCGAGGGTGACGCGGACCATCCGGCGCTGTCCGCCACCTCGGCCGCCCGGACCCTGGTGGCGGTGCGCGGCTTCCACAAGTTCTGCCTGGGCGACGGGCTGGCGGCCTCTGACCCCGCGGCCGGCGTGAAGCCCCCGACGCCCGCCAAGCGGCTGCCGAAGGCGCTGCCGCTGGCCGATGTCGAAGCGATCCTGGAGGCTGCCGGTGCCGACGGCACGGTGCTCGCGATGCGCGACCGGGCACTCCTCGAGGTCCTCTACGGCACCGGGGCGCGGATCTCCGAGGCCGTCGGGCTCGACGTGGACGACATCGACCTGACCGACCGGACCGTGCTGCTGCGAGGAAAGGGCTCCAAGGAGCGGCTGGTGCCGTTCGGTGCGTACGCCGCCGAGGCGGTCGAGGCCTACCTGGTGCGCGGGAGACCCGAGCTGGTGTCGTCGACCACCCCGGGTGGAGCTCTGTTCCTGAACTCGCGGGGAGGGCGGCTGTCGCGCCAGAGCGCCTGGGCAGTCCTCACGCGGACGGCCGAGCGCGCGGGCGTCACCCGCGACGTCTCCCCGCACACCCTCAGGCACTCGTTCGCCACGCACCTGCTCGACGGGGGAGCCGACGTACGCGTGGTCCAGGAGCTGCTCGGGCACGCTTCGGTGACGACCACCCAGATCTACACGCTGGTCACCGTCGACAACCTGCGTGAGGTCTTCGCGACCGCGCACCCGCGGGCGCGCGGATGACGCCGGACGAGGTCTACGCCGAGGTCCTCGAACGAGCCACGCAGGCCGGGCTCGAGCTCTACCCGCACCAGGACGAAGCGGTCATCGAGCTGCTGAGCGGGAACAACGTCGTGCTCGCGACGCCCACCGGCTCGGGCAAGTCGCTGGTGGCCGAGGCCGCGCACCGGGCCGCCCTCGCAGATGACCGCGTCAGCTTCTACACCGCTCCGATCAAGGCGCTCGTGAGCGAGAAGTTCTTCGCCCTGTGCCAGGTGTTCGGCGCCGACGACGTCGGGCTCCTCACCGGCGACGCAGCCGTGAACGCCGATGCCCCCATCATCTGCTGCACCGCCGAGGTGCTGGCCAACATCGCACTCCGGGAGGGCGCCACCGCCGACGTCGGGCTGGTCGTCATGGACGAGTTCCACTACTACGCCGAGCCCGACCGTGGCTGGGCCTGGCAGGTGCCGCTGTTGGAGCTGCCCCGCGCACAGTTCCTGCTGATGTCGGCCACCCTCGGGGACGTCACCGAGATCGCAGCGGACCTCACCCGTCGGACCGGGCGCGAGACCGTTGTGGTCGATGAGGCCGAGCGGCCGGTGCCGCTGTCCTTCGCATGGTCGCTGGAACCGCTCGACGACACGCTCGCCGAGCTCGTCAGCACCGGGCAGGCGCCCGTGTACGTCGTCCACTTCACCCAGGCAGCCGCGGTGGAGCACGCCACGGCTCTGCTCCGCTCGAAGAGCGACTACCGCGTCGACAAGGAGTCGATCGCCGCGCACATGGCCGCGGTGCGGTTGGGGGCTGGGTTCGGCAAGACCCTGTCACGCCTGCTTCGGGCGGGGATCGGCGTCCATCACGCCGGCATGCTGCCGAAGTACCGTCGGTTGGTCGAGAACCTGGCCCAAGCCGGGCTGCTGACAGTTGTCTGCGGCACCGACACCTTGGGCGTCGGCATCAACGTCCCGATCCGGACCGTGCTGTTCACCGGCCTGGCCAAGTTCGACGGCACCCGGCAGCGGGTGCTCAAGGTCCGGGAGTTCCGGCAGATCGCGGGGCGCGCGGGTCGGGCCGGCTTCGACACCACCGGCTACGTCGTCGTCCAGGCGCCGGAGCACGTGATCGAGAACGAGAGGGCGAAGGCTCGCTCCGAGGCCCGCAACGCTGCGAACCCGAAGAAGCGGTCGAAGCCGCAGCTGAAGAAGCCGCCCGCGGGCACCGTGGTGTGGACCGAGCAGACCTTCGACAAGCTCGTCTCGGGCGAGCCGGAGCCGCTGGTCTCGCGGATGAAGGTCGACAACGCGATGCTCGTGAACGTGGTCGTCCGCGAAGAGGACGCCTTTCCCGTGATGCGGCGGCTGCTGACCGAGAACCACGAGGACCCCAAGCAGCGGCGCCGTCTCGCCCGCCGAGCGCTGAGGCTCGCGCGATCGCTGCTGCGCTCCGGAACCCTCACCCGGCTCGAGCAACCGGACGAGTACGGGCGACGGTACGTCCTGACGGTCGACCTGCCGCCAGACTTCGCGCTCAACCAGCCGCTCGCACACTTCGCCCTCGAGGCGCTCGACGTGCTGGACCCGGAGGCGCCGACGTACTCCTTGGACGTGGTGTCGGTCGTCGAGGCCGTGCTCGAGGGCCCACGCCAGATCCTCTTCGCGCAGCAGCACGCGGCCCGGGGTGAGGCGATCGCCGAGCTCAAGGCCGACGGCGTCGAGTACGACGAGCGGATGGCGATCCTCGACCAGATCACCTGGCCGCAGCCGCTCGCCGACCTCCTCGAGCCACTGTTCGAGACCTACCGGGAGACCCACGGCTGGCTGTCGCCGGACGCGCTGCAGCCGAAGTCGGTGCTGCGCGAGATGTGGGAGCAGGGGATGGGCTTCTCGGACTTCGTGTCCCGCTACCAGCTCGCGCGCTCCGAGGGCCTGCTGCTGCGCTACCTCACCGACGCCTACCGGACGGTGCGGCAGACCGTGCCCGAGCGGCACCGGACCCCCGAGGTGGAGGACCTGCTCGAGTGGCTGGGGGAGACCATCCGGCAGACCGACTCCTCGCTGCTCGACGAGTGGGAATCGCTCGGGGACCCCGAGCACGCACCGGCCGACGTGCTGCTCCACGACGCGCCGCCACCCCCGCGACCGCTGTCGCGCCAGGGGCGGAGCTTCCAGGTGATGGTCCGCAACGCCATGTTCGCGCGAGTCCAGCTGTGCGCCCGCGACGACCTCGACGGACTGGTCAGGATCGAGCGGGAGGCCGCGGACCGGGTCGAGCCGCCACGCACCGTCGTGATGGGACGGTCCTCGTGGGACGAGGCGCTCGAGGCCTACTACGCCGAGCACGACACCATCGCGACGGATGCCGGTGCACGCGGCCCGACGTACCTCAGTGTCGGCCCGGAGGAGCTGGGCGAGCCGGCGGGTGCGGAGGAGGGGACCACCGCCCGGGTACGGCGCGTGGTGCAGACGATCGCCGATCCGGCCGGGCACCGGGACTGGGTGATCGAGGGTGTCGTTGACTGCGACGCCTCGGACGCCGCCGGTGAGCTGGTCCTGGCGGCGACTGCGCTCCGGCGGTTGTGACCGTGTGTCGTCAGCCCTGCCGGAGCTCCATCAGCTCCACCAGGTTCCCGCTCGGGTCGGCCACGAGCACCTGGTTGCCGGCGTTGCCCTCGATCACGGGACTGCGGAGCGTGACGCCGGCCTCCTCGAGCCGGGCGGCCTCCTCGCGGACGTCATTCACGCTGAGGGAGATCCGGTTCCAGCCGCCCGGCTCCGGCGGGTGCGTGCCGTCTCCCTGGCCCCCACCGCCGGCGCCCGGGGCGTTGAGCAGCAGTCGCAGGTCGTCACGTTGGAGCATGGCGAAGCCTGGTCCGGCCTCGATCAGCACCTCGAACCCGAGCTGGTCGCGGTAGAAGGCGGTGGCGCTCGTCGCGTCGTTCACGATGTAGCGGACGGATGCGGTCATGTCCTCGACCGTACGCCTCCTCCGGGAGATATGCAACGGATGCGTTTCGCAGCGCTACGGGAGCGTTCGATTGCTCTACACTCACGCCCGTGACACCCACGACGGAGTCCGCTGAACAGCACGCCCACCAGGACGACCAGCGCGAGCTGGACCCACGGATCGAGCGGTCGACCCGTCGAGTGCGGCAGGCGGCCCTGGACGAGCTCGCGGAGCGGGGGTGGGGTGGCTTCGGGATCGAGTCGGTGGCGCGGCGCGCCGGGGTCGCGAAGAGCACCATCTACCGGCACTGGAGCGGCAAGCTCGACCTGGTCGCCGACGCACTGGAGGAGCTGGTGGTGCAGCCGCCCGCCGACCCCGCCACGGCGGCTGATGCGCGCGCCAGGCTCGAGGAGCTGATGCACCACCTGGTCGACGGGATGCGCGACTCGACCCTGTCACGGTGCCTCCCCGCCCTGATCGAGGCCGCCGAGCACGACCCGGGGGTCCGACGGCTGCACCACGGCTTCAACGCGCGCCGTCGTCAGGCTGTGGTCGACGCGGTCCGCGCGGGGATCGACGCCGGCGAGCTCGATCCCGGCATCGATCCGCAGCAGGCAGCCCTCGCACTGGCAGGAGCCGTCATCTACGCCCGGGTGATGACCGACGCCCCCTTGGGCCACGAGCATGTGCCGGCTCTCGTCGCCACCGTGCTGGGTCGTGCCGAGCGCGAGTGACGACAGCCTGGTCGAACCTGCGTCGTCCGCCAGCGGCGTCCACATGTTCGTGCACAGGAGACCACCGGGGTGTGCACCCGCTCCCGCCGTCCTCAACAGATTTCAGATTGTTCCTGGGGGTATCGGTGCGTCGGTTGAGACGCGCCGCGACCGAGGTCTAGCGTCACGTTCACTCGACCAGATGTCGCCGAGTCGACAATTTGCCGGACCCACAGGCAGGAGAAACTGATGAGTGGTGGCGGGTCCTTCTCAGGACTGTTCCACAAGCGAGGCGCCGCCGAGGCCGCCGAGATGCCACCGCTGGTTCGACCTCAGTCCAGCGCCCAACCCGACGCACTGACCGATGCCCCACCCGACCAGACGCCCCCCGGAGCCAACGACCACGTGAGAGACCCCATCCCCTTCGAGCGTCCCGTCGAGGGCGCCTCCGCCCCCGTCCAGGTCGACGCCCCGGTCCGGGCCGCCCGGACCACCGCTGTCGACGCGCCGGTGGTGCCGGAGGCCGCGGAGCCCGAGCTGGGTCCGACCGGCCGGCCGCTGCCCCATTTCCCGGATCCCCGTCCGGTGACCGAGCACGGCGACGCCCGTGTGATCTCGATGTGCAACCAGAAGGGTGGTGTCGGCAAGACGACCACCACGATCAACCTGGGGGCCTCGCTTGCGGAGTTCGGACGCAAGGTCCTGCTGGTCGACTTCGACCCGCAGGGATCGTTGTCGGTCGGGCTCGGTCTCAACCCGCACGAGATGGATCTCACGATCTACAACCTGCTGATGGACCGTGACGTCGGACTCGACGACGTGGTGGTCCCCTCCGGTGTGGACGGCATGGACCTGTTGCCGTCCAACATCGACCTGTCCGCCGCCGAGGTGCAGCTGGTGCACGAGGTCGCTCGTGAACAGACGCTGGCCCGGGTGCTGGCTCCCGCGCTCGCCACCTACGACGTGATCCTGATCGACTGCCAGCCCTCGCTCGGGCTGCTGACGGTGAATGCGCTCACCGCGTCCCACGGGGTGATCGTGCCGCTGGAGTGCGAGTACTTCGCGCTGCGGGGAGTGGCGCTGCTGAAGACCACCATCGACAAGGTTCGCGAGCGGTTGAACCCCCGGCTGGAGATCGACGGCGTCCTCGGCACGATGTACGACGGTCGGACCCTGCACGGTCGCGAGGTCATGGAGCGGCTGGTGCAGGCGTGGGGCGACCAGGTGTTCCACACCGTGATCAGGCGGACCGTGAAGTTCTCGGACTCGACGGTCGCGGGTGAGCCGATCACGTCGTACGCGTCGAGCTCGCCGGGTGCCGATGCCTACCGGCAGCTGGCCAAGGAGGTGGCACTGCGGTGCCTCGACGGGTGAGCCTTCCCGCCGCCGACGACCTGTTCCGCACCTCCGACGAGCAGGCGCGTGTCCGCGCGGTCCCCGATGCGCCGGAGGCCGGCGACGCCGACCAGCAGGAGAGCGGGGCCGAGCTCGAGTCACGCAAGCCCAGTGGTCGGGTTCGGCACGACGAGAAGATGACGGTGTACGTCACCTCCGACGAGCTGCTCGACCTCGAGCACGCCCGGCTGGCGCTGCGGCGCGACCACGGGCTCGCGCTCGACCGCGGCCGGTTGGTCCGCGAGGCGGTCGCGCTGGTGTTGCGCGACTTCGACGAGAAGGGTCCCGCCAGCGCCCTGGTGCGACGGCTGATCGAGGAATGACCGACCTGATGGCGGCTGCGGTCGAGCTGGACGAGGGCGCGGCCGCGGAGCAGGTCAGCGGCGGGTTCGCCGTACGGCTGGACAACTTCGAGGGACCCTTCGACCTGCTGCTGAACCTGATCGCCAAGCACAAGCTCGACATCACGGAGGTCGCGCTGTCACGCGTGACCGATGAATTCATCGCCCACGTCAGGGCGCTGGGCGCCGTCTGGGACCTGGAGCAGACGACGTCGTTCCTCGTGGTGGCCTCGACCCTGCTCGACCTCAAGGCGGCGCGGTTGCTGCCGCAGGGCGACGTCGAGGACGAGGAGGATCTCGCTCTGCTCGAGGCGCGCGACCTGCTCTTCGCACGACTGCTGCAGTACAAGGCGTTCAAGCAGGTGGCCGGGGTGCTGGAGCGCCGCCTGGCCGCGGAGGGACTCCGTCATCCACGCTCCGTCGGCCTCGAGGAGCGGTACGCCGGGCTGCTGCCCGAGGTGCTGATCGGGATCGGCCTCGACCAGTTCGCCGAGCTCGCGGCGCGCGCGCTGGAGCCCAAGCCCGAGCCGGAGATGTCACTGGGCCACATCCACGCGCCGGCGGTCTCCGTGCGCGAGCAGGCCGCCCTGGTCGCCGGCCGGTTGCGTCGTTCGGGGACCATGACCTTCCGCGCCCTGGTGGGCGACTCTCCGGACATGCTCACCACCGTGGCGCGGTTCCTGTCGTTGTTGGAGCTGTTCCGGGAGGGGGCGGTGGCCTTCGACCAGGTCACGGCGCTGGGTGAGCTGACCGTGCGCTGGACCGGCGGGGAGGCCGACGACTTCGAGGTCGACGAGTTCGAGGGCACCCCGGCCGAGGACGCGCGCGCGGCGGCAGACGGGTCCGAGCCAATGGAATCCGAGCCAGACGACCCCGAGCAGGAGAACGACGATGACTGAGTCACAGACCCTCGACGTGGCGCTCGCCGAGCTGCGTCCGGCGCTGGAGGCGCTGTTGATGGTGGCCGACCAGCCGCTCGACGTCGCTACGCTCGCCTCGGCCGCCGGGCACCCGGTGGCGGCGGTCGAGCATGCCCTGGCCGACCTGGCCCGTGAGTACGACGAGCAGGGACGCGGCTTCGAGCTGCGCCCTGTGGCGGGGGGCTGGCGCTACTACACCCGGGAGGAGTTCGCCTCGGTCGTCGAAGGTTTCGTGCTTGACGGGCAGCAGGCCCGGTTGACCCAGGCGGCACTCGAGACCCTGGCCGTGGTGGCCTACAAGCAACCGGTGTCGCGCGCTCGAGTGTCCGCGATCCGTGGGGTCAATGTGGACGGCGTGATGCGCACCTTGTTGACGCGCGGCCTGGTCGAGGAGGCCGGCAACGACGGCGAGCACGGTGCGACGCTCTACCGGACCACCGGCTACTTCCTGGAGCGGATCGGTGTCACCAGCCTCGACGAGCTGCCCGAGCTGGCGCCGTACCTGCCCGACATGGACGACCTTGAGGACGAGCTGACCGAGGCGGTGGCGTCGAGCACGGCCGGTGCGACGGTGGTCGACAGCGCGTGAGCGGTGGCGCATGAGTGACGACGACGGACTGGTCCGGCTGCAGAAGCTGTTGGCCCAGTCGGGGATCGCCTCTCGCCGCAAGTGTGAGGAGCTGATGCTCGCCGGGGAGGTCGAGGTCGACGGCGAGATCGTCACCAGGCTGGGCACCAAGGTCGATCCACGAACGGCCGTGATCCGGGTGTCCGGCCGGCGGCTGCCGCCGGTGTCCCCGCACGCCTACCTCGTCCTCAACAAGCCGCGCGGCGTGGTCTCCACGATGTCGGACCCCGAGGGCAGGCGGAACCTGACCGACGTGATCGAGGAGAAGGCCGCCGAGCACGGCCGACTCTTCCACGTCGGTCGGCTCGACACGGACACCTCCGGCCTGCTCCTGCTCACCAACGACGGCGACTTCGCACACCGGATGGCGCACCCGTCGTACGAGGTCGACAAGACCTACGTGGCCGAGGTCGAGGGGGACGTCAAGAGGTCGACGATCGCCTCGCTGCTGGAGGGGGTCACCCTCGACGACGGGCCGGTCGCGGTCGCCCGGGCCCGGATCGTCGCCCGCGGCCCCGGCGGCCGGGGCACCATCGTCGAGCTCGTGATCCACGAGGGTCGCAACCGGATCGTCCGGCGACTGCTCGACCACGTGGGCCACCCCGTTCGACGCCTGACGCGCACCGGGTTCGGGCCGGTGTCGCTCGGGCAGCTCAAGACCGGCGAGCTCCGAGAGCTCACCCGTGACGAGCTCGGCGAGCTGCTGGACAGCGTGCGCCTGTGACCCTCGCCGGGTGGGTCTAGGCTTCCTGCGTCTGACGCGAGGAGGAGACCGTGGCGGTGCGGGCGGTGCGAGGGGCCACCCAGCTCGACAGCGACGCGCGTGAGCACATGCTCGACCGCGTCGCCGAGATGGTGCACGACGTGATGGCGTCCAACGGGCTCACGGTGGACGACTTCATCTCCGTGATCTTCACCGCTACCTCCGACCTGGTGTCCGAGTTCCCGGCGTACGCCGCCCGTCAGCTCGGCTTCGGGGAGGTTCCCCTGATCTGCACCCGAGAGCTGGAGATCACCGGGTCCATGCCACGGGTGGTCCGGATGCTGGCCCACGTCGAGACGGACCTGCCCCGTGCCGAGGTCACGCACTGCTACCTGCACGGTGCGGCGGCGCTGCGCAAGGACCTCACGCGCACTCGCGAGGTGCCGGATGAGTGACCTGCTCACCGGGCCGGTCGAGGTTGTGGGGGCGGGCCTGCTCGGCACCTCCATCGGCCTGGCGTGCCGGCGCGCCGGGGTGCAGACGTTCCTCCACGACCTGTCGGCCGAGCACCTGCGGACGGCGTCGGGGCTGGGCGCCGGCAGACCGCGCCGCCCGGACGATCGCCCTCAGCTGGTGGTCGTGGCGGTCCCGCCCGATCACCTGGGGTCGGAGATCGTCGCAGCGCTGCGGCGTACCGACGCGGTCGTGACGGACGTCGGCAGCATCAAGTCCGAGCCGCTCCAGACGGTCGGCGAGCAGCTGCCGGACCTGCTCGCGCGGTACGTCGGGGGGCACCCGATGGCCGGCAGCGAGCGATCCGGACCACTGGCGGCGAGCGCCGCGCTCTTCGATGGTCGGCCGTGGGCGATCACGCCCCACGATGAGGCGACGCCGCACGCGGTGTCGCTCGTGGAGGAGCTGGTGCGGGTCTGCGGGGCGGTGCCGGTGACGTTGGACCCGGGGGAGCACGACCGGGCCGTCGCTCGGATCTCGCACCTGCCTCACCTGCTGGCCGTGCTGGTGGCCGGCCGGCTGGCCGACGCGCCGGACTCCCACCTCGCGCTCTCAGGCCAGGGAGTCCGCGACGTCACCCGCGTCGCCGGTGGCGACCCGGCGCTGTGGGAGCAGATCGTGCGGCACAACGCCGAGGCGCTGCGCGGACTCCTGGCTGAGGTCCGTGAGGAGCTCGACGCGCTCCAGAACGCGCTCAGTGACGGTGATCGCGACGTGCTCGGTGCCCTGCTCGCCCGTGGGGTCGCCGGCACGGAGGCGATCCCCGGCAAGCACGGCGGTCCGGCGCACGCGATGCGGTCGGTGTTCGTGTCCGTGCCGGACCACCCCGGCGAGCTGGCCCGGCTGTTCGCCGATGCAGGCGTTGCCGGCGTGAACATCGAGGACGTGCACATCGACCACGATCCCGGCCGTCCCGTGGGACTCGTGGAGCTGCTGGTCGAGGAGGCCCGCGCCGAGCACCTGCTGGCCTCGCTCGAGTCACAGGGGTGGATCACCCACCGCTAGCCGGCGACCGCTCGCCGTCACGAGATCTCGAAGACGAGGCCTCGACCGTCCTTCGTCACGATCAGCAGGTGGTCTCGGAGCTCGGCGTGGTCGCTGGGTCCGTCCAGCAAGGCCAGCACCGCCCGGTGGGTCTCGCCGGCTGGCCCGGTGCACGACCCTCGCATGACCCGCGTGTTGGCGAACGCGAGCGACGAGCCGTCGACCCTGACCGTGGTCCGGCCGCTGGTACAACCGGTGAACAGCCGCGCCAGCCCGTCGCCCCGGACGCTGAGCGTGGGGCGGCGGGTGCGAACGGGGAGCCGGCTCGTGGTCCCGTCGGAGATCGTGGCGATCCCGGTCCACGTGCGGCCGAGGACCCCGTCGAGCGACGTCGCCGCCGCGCTCGCCAGCTCGATGGTGACCCCGTCACCGGTCAACGTGAGGGTCTCCTCGTCGTCGGTCTGTGCGGTCAGGCCGGTGGAGAAGATCTCGGCCAGCCACTGATCCTGTTCGGCCAGCTCCGGGTCGCAGCCGATCATGGTGGAGGCGGGCTCGCCTGCCCAGGCAAGCGTTGACTCGGTCAGCTCATAGGTGCCGAACAGCGTGTTGCACCCTGCCGACACCGACATCACGTCGTCCTCGAAGGCGAGCTCGATCTCCGTCCCTGCCACGAGGTCGTGCCCCTCCACGCTGGTCGAGGTGTACGCCGCCGCGAGCGTCGGCGGCTCAGCGGGCGTCTCCGAGGTCGTAGCCGCCGGGCTCGGTTCGTCCGCCTCCCCGCCGGTGTCGTCTGAGCAGGCGGTGAGGAGCCCGCCGAGGAGGACGAGCAGGATGGCGAGGACGGCGGTGGGCATGGGGGGCTCCTTCTTTCGCAGCAGGGTGGCACATCGCGTTACCCCTCGTCACCGCCCTGGAGTGACTTCGGCACCAGCGTGCTGAGCGCGATCGAGAACACCGACAGCAGCATCGCGAAGGTCACGGCAGCCAGCAGCCCGTCGACCTGGAGCCTCGACGTGACAGCCGAGACCAACCACACGGCCAGGCCGTTGACGAGCAAGGTCACGATGGCGAGCAGGATCAGCGAACGCGGCAACGGCAGCAGGCGCAGCGCCAGCTGGGCGAGGACGTTGGCGAGGGCGATCAGCACCGAGATCAGCAGCACGGACATCACGTCGCTCTGCAGCTCGACGTCCGGGGTCGCCCACGCTGCCAGCACGACGGCCACGGCGATCAGAACCCACCGCACCAGGATCGACAGGACCTGCACGGGACCTCCTCCTTGGCGCTTCATGCGCCACCTCTGTGGCCGGGCTGTTCAGCTCGGATCCGCGGGCAAGGGCTTACGCATTCCATCGGCACGGACCAAGTTCCGCAACTGGTCCAGCTC
>NZ_DASUTK010000196.1:0-12188 GCF_036374615.1 Nocardioides sp. | reverse complement strand
CACCGACATCGTCACCCCGCCGATCCCCGGCTCGCGTGACGACGCCTGTGGCTACTGCGTCTACGACCCGGAGCAGGCGAAGCAGCTGCTGGAGGAGTCGGGCGTCGACCCGAACCAGACCCTGCAGTACTACTTCAACGCCGACGCCGGTCACGACGCGTGGGTCGAGGCGGCTGCCCGTCAGGTCCAGGAGAACCTGGGCTTCGACTACAAGCTGCAGGCCACCGAGTGGGCCCAGTACCTCGAGCTGCTCGACGCGCAGGACTTCAACGGCCCGTTCCGCCTCGGTTGGTCGCTCGACTACCCGTCGCCGGAGAACTACCTGCGCCCGATCGTGGGCACGGGCGGTGACTCGAACTACTCGGGTTACTCCAACGAGGAGGTCGACGCCGCGCTGGTGCAGGGCGACGAGGCGGCCACGCTGGAGGAGGGCTTCGAGTTCTACCACCAGGCCGGTGACCTCGCCCTCGAGGACATGCCGATCATCCCGATGTGGAGCGGCGGCACCGCGATCGCCTACTCCGACGAGGTGGGCGACGTCCGTTACGACGTGGGCCAGGGCGAGATCGCCTTCAAGGAGATCACCGTCAACCAGTGACGATCGCCTAAGGTAATTACCACAGGCGACCTGAGCGGGGGTCGGGCCGACGGCTCGGCCCCCGCAACTGGTTGCGCACTGTGACGGGAAAGGGATCCTCATGGGGCGCTATGTAGCCCGACGACTTATCCAGTTCATTCCCACGATCCTGGGAACGCTGTTCCTGCTCCACCTGCTGAGCATTCTGACGATCCAGATCGTCGGTGACCCGGTCCGCGCCCTTTTCGGCGAGAACGCCCCCCCGCAGGAGGTCATCCTGCAGCTCCAGGCCCAGTACGGCCTCGACGACCCGTGCCTCGAGACGACAGGGAACCCCTGCATCGGCATGTTCATCGATCGACTCGGCCAGTACGCGCAGGGTGACTTCGGCGTCGACTTCCGCCAGCAGCCGGTCTGGGACCAGTTCATGAACCGGCTGCCCATCACCGCCCGGATGGCCGTCATCGCGCTCGTCTTCGAGACGGTCGTCGGCATCGTCCTGGGCATGATGGCTGGCCTGCGGAAGGACAAGTTCATCGACAACTTCGTCCGCGTGACGACCGTGCTGCTGATCGCCTTCCCGGTCTTCGTGTTCGGATCCCTGGTCCTGCTGATCTTCGGGTTGAAGTTCGGCCTGTACCTCCGCAACAGCTCGTGGGCCCCCGACTGGCTCGGGCAGATGTTCCAGGTCGGGTACAACCCCGACTACCCGTGGCTCAGCCTGGTCCTGCCCGGGGTGGTGCTCGGAGCGTTCTCACTCGCCGCCATCGCCCGGCTGACACGCACCAGCCTGATCGAGAACCTGCGCTCCGACTACGTGCGGACGGCGCGCGCCAAGGGCCTCACCACACGCCGGACGATCGGCATCCACACCCTGCGTAACTCGCTGATCCCGGTGGTGACGTACATCGGAATCGACGTGGGCCTCCTCCTCGGAGGGTCGATCGTCACCGAAGGCATCTTCAACGTCCCAGGTGTCGGTCTCATGACGTTCACCGCGATCGAGCGCAACGACACCCCGATCATCATCGGCGTCGTGACGATGCTGGCGATCGTGTTCTTGGTGGCCAACCTGATCGTCGACATCCTGTACGCCGCACTCGACCCGAGGATCCGCTATGAGTGACCTGAGCGCGGCACAGGCCGCGACCACGACCGAGCCCGGCACCCTCGCCGAAGGGACCTCCGGCAGCAACCGGTCCCTCTGGGGCGACGTCCGCTACGAGCTGGTCCGCAACCCGGTCTTCTGGATCTCGTCGATCCTGGTGTTCGTCATTCTTCTGATGGCGTTCTTCCCGCAGCTGTTCGCCGCGACCTCGCCAAATGCGCGTGGCGCCTGCGACCTCAACAACGCACGGGTGACCCCGACGTGGGACAAGCCGTTCGGCTACACCAGCGCCGGCTGCGACATGTGGGCCTCACTGGTGTGGGGCACCGGCAAGTCGGTCATCGTCGCCATCCTGGTCACGGGGGGGACGGTGATCCTGGGTGTGGCGTCGGGCACGGCCGCCGGTTGGTTCGGCGGGTTCACCGACACCGTCGTCAGCCGGATCACCGACATCTTCTTCGGTCTGCCGTTCCTCCTCGGCGCCCTGGTGTTCCTCGCGATCTTCCCGACCCGCAACATCTGGACGATCTCGTTGGTGCTGATCATCTTCGGGTGGACCTCGCTGACACGCGTCATGAGGGGCAGCGTGATCTCGACGAAGCAGAAGGACTTCGTGGACGCCGCAAGGGCAGTCGGCGCGACCGACCTGTTCATCATCCGCAAGCACGTACTGGCCAACAGCATCGCGCCGGTGATCGTGCTCGCGACGATCGGGCTGGGGGCCTACATCAGTGCCGAGGCGACGTTGACGTTCCTCGGTGTGGGCTACCAGCGACCGACCGTGTCGTGGGGGCTGCTGGTCGCAGAGGGGCAGACGCTTGCCCTCGCCGGCTTCTGGCACCTGCTGATCTACCCGTGCGCGATCATCGTGATCACGGTGCTCGCCTTCATCCTGCTGGGTGACGTCCTGCGTGACGCCCTCGACCCCCGAAGCCGCTGAGGTAGGCAGACTGATGACCGAGACCAAGACCGACGTCTCCGCAGGGCCGGCGAAGTCGCCGCTGCGGAACGTCGAATTCGACAAGTCCGCGCCTCTGCTCGAGGTGGAGGACCTCAAGGTCGAGTTCCACACCAGAGACGGCGTCGCCAAGGCCGTCAACGGCGTGAGCTTCTCGCTCTCCGAGGGCGAGACCCTCGGCATCTTGGGCGAGTCCGGTTGCGGGAAGTCCGTGACGGCGCAAGCCATCATGGGCATCCTCGACAGCCCGCCGGCCAAGATCGCCGGCGGTGAGGTGCGCTTCCGCGGTGTTGACCTGCTCTCGATGGACGAGAAGCTGCGCCGTCACGTGCGCGCCAACAAGATCGCCATGATCTTCCAGGACGCACTGTCGTCATTGAATCCGGTGTTCACCGTGGGCTGGCAGCTCGCGGAGAGCTTCCGCGTCCATCAGGGCGCCGATCGCAAGCAGGCCAAGGCCAGGGCCGTCGAGATGCTGGACCTGGTCGGGATTCCGGCCGCGAAGAACCGGGCGAACGACTTCCCGCACCAGTTCTCCGGCGGTATGCGACAGCGCGTGATGATCGCGATGGCGCTGTCGCTCAAGCCCGACGTGATCATCGCTGACGAGCCGACCACGGCGCTCGACGTGACGGTGCAGGCCCAGGTGATGCAGCTGCTCGCGGATCTCCAGCAGGAGATGAGGCTCGGCCTGATCCTGATCACGCACGACATGGGGGTCGTGGCTGACGTCGCCGACAAGATCTGCGTGATGTACGCCGGCAACGCGGTCGAGCAGGCCGACGTCTACCAGATCTACGAGACCCCGGCCCACCCCTACACGAAGGCGCTGCTGGAGTCGATCCCCCGCGTCGACCAAAAGGGCCAGGAGCTGACCGTGATCAAGGGACTGCCGCCCGCGCTGGTGAACCCGCCGCCCGGCTGCTCGTTCCACCCCCGCTGCACGTTCGCGAGGGACCGGTGCAAGGTCGACGTGCCGCCGTTGTACACCGTGCCCGGCGGTCGGGCCAGTGCGTGCCACTACTGGGAGGAGGTGATGGGCTCATGACGACCGAGACCGCGCCGGTCCAGGAGCCGATCGCCGACGGCGGAGAGGACGACCCGGACGTCGTACTCACCGTTCGCAACGTGAGGAAGTACTTCCCACTGACCCAGGGCATCGTCTTCAGGCGCACGATCGGCCACGTCAAGGCGGTCGACGGCGTCTCCTTCGAGCTGCGCAAGGGCGAGACGCTCGGCGTCGTGGGAGAGTCCGGGTGTGGCAAGTCGACCCTGGGTCGGCTGCTGATGGGGCTGGAGAGGCCCACCGAAGGTTCAATCAAGCTGCTGGGTCACGAGATGGCTGGCTTGAAGCCGAGCCAGATGCGACGGCTGCGCCGCGACATCCAGATCGTGCTGCAGGACCCGTACTCCTCGCTCGACCCACGGATGACCGTCGGTGACATCGTGGGTGAGCCCTTCGACATCCACCCCGAGGCGCTCGAGGGCCGCGAGCGTCGCAAGGTCCTCCAGGAGCTGCTCGACGTGGTGGGCCTCAACCCCGACCACATCAACCGCGATCCCCACCAGTTCTCGGGCGGACAGCGGCAGCGGATCGGCATCGCTCGCGCGCTCGCGCTCAAGCCGAAGGTCATCGTCTGCGACGAGCCGGTCTCCGCGCTCGACGTGTCGGTCCAGGCGCAGGTCGTCAACCTGTTCGAGCGGCTGCAGAACGAGTTCGGGCTGGCGTACGTCTTCATCGCCCACGACCTCTCCGTGGTGCGCCACATCTCCGACCGGGTGATGGTGATGTACCTCGGCAAGGCGGTCGAGCTCGGCAACGAGGACGAGATCTACGGCGGGCCGACGCACCCCTACACGCAGGCGTTGCTCTCGGCGGTGCCGGTGCCCGACCCGCGGATGAAGGGCCAGCGCGACCACATCGTGCTGCAGGGCGACGTGCCGAGCCCGGCGAACCCGCCGTCCGGCTGCCGGTTCCGGACCCGGTGCTGGAAGGCCGAGGACATCTGCGCGGAGGAGGAGCCGCTGCTGCAGATCCGCGAGGGGTCCGACCACCTGTCGGCCTGCCACTTCGCGAAGGTGCGCGACGTGATCCACGCCGAGGACGAGCCTGAGGGGCAGGACGCCTGAGGGTGACCGGCGCGCGCTTCCGCTTACGTCGGAGGCGCACCGTGGCCGCTGCCTGCGTGCTCGCGCTGGCCATGGCCGGGTGTTCCTCCGACGAGACCCCGAACTCGCCGGAGCCGAGCGTCACCGAGCCGTCCGGGCCCTCCGGGACGTCGGCCGCCACCGACTCCGACGGCGTGACCACGACCTCCGACGTCTTCCCGACCTGGTCGGCGATCGAGGGTCTCGAGACACCGCGTGACGACTTCGGCTCCGCGGTCGTCGGCGACGACATCTGGGCGATGGGCGGCATGACGGGGGAGCGGGGCAACCGGCTGCTGTCGATCGAGGTGCTCGACACCACGACTGGGAGCTGGTCGACGTCCGACGTCGAGATGCCGGTCGGCGTCGCGTCGTTCGAGGTGGTCGCGGTCGGTCCCCGGATCTATGCGTTCGGTGGGTTCGACGCCACCAGCCAGGCGATGGACTTCGCGGCGGTGCTCGACACCCGGACCGGGGCCTGGCGGGACCTGCCCCCGCTCCCGCACGCCCGCTATGCCCACACGGTCACGCGGTTCGGCAAGCGGATCTATGTGATCGGCGGCCGGGACGTGGCCGGCGAGGTCGCAGCGGTCGACGTCTTCGACCCACGCTCGGAACGGTGGACCACGCCGGACCCCGCCATGCCGCGAGCGCGCGTCCGCGACTCCCACAAGACGGTGGCGGTGCCGCAGGGGCTGATCGTGGCCGGCGGGCAGCGCGACTTCGAGGACAGCGCCCAGGTCGATCTGTTCGACCCGCGCACGGGACGGTGGACACCCCTGCCCGACCTGCCGGAGCCGATGTCACGCGCGGGCCTGGCCTACGCACAGGGGAAGCTGTGGATCTCCCTCCACGAGTCCGCCTACGTCGCGGATGCGCGGAACCCGGAGACGTGGGAGCCCGCCAACCCCCTCACGCTGTCGCGTCACGGCATGGGCTTCGTCGTGCACGACGGGTTCATCTATGCCATCGGCGGCTGCGCCCTGAACCCGCTGCGAGACGTACGTACCGTCGACCGGATGCAGCTGCCCTGACAGGCTGACGGCTGTGCGGATCGACGTCGTCTCCATCTTCCCCGGCTATCTCGCGCCGCTGGAGCTCTCGCTGCCCGGCAAGGCGCGGGAGTCCGGCCTGCTCGACCTGCGCGTCCACGACCTCCGTGACTGGACGCACGATCGGCACCGGACGACCGACGACACCCCCTACGGCGGCGGCGCGGGGATGGTCATGAAGCCCGAGCCGTGGGGCGAGGCGCTCGACGAGCTGCTCGAGGAGGGCGCGACCCTGGTCGTGCCGACGCCTGCCGGGCGACGGTTCGACCAGACCACGGCGCGCGAGCTCGCCGGCCGCGGCCGGCTGGTGATCGCGTGCGGCCGGTACGAAGGTATCGACCAGCGGGTGGTCGACCACTACTCCCCGGCGTACGACGTGCGCGAGCTGTCGATCGGCGACTACGTGCTCAACGGTGGTGAGGCGGCCGCCCTGGTGATCATCGAGGCGGTGATCAGGCTGGTCCCCGGCTTCATGGGGAACGCGGAGTCGCTCACCGAGGAGTCGCACGAGGCGGGACTGCTGGAGTACCCGAGCTACACGAAGCCACCGACCTGGCGGGGCCTCGACGTGCCGAGCGTGCTGCGCGGCGGCGACCACGCCGCGATCGCGACCTGGCGGCACGAGCAGCGGCTGCGCCGGACCGTGGAGCGGAGGCCAGACCTGCTGCCGGTCACCGCACTGCCCGGCGGTGAGGAGATCCGCCCGGCGGTCCCGTCCGACGCCGGCGAGATCCTCACGCTGCAGCGGGCGTGCTGGATGCAGGAGCAGCAGGCCAACCCGGACGCGTGGGTCCCGGCCCTCCACGAGTCGCTCGACGACGTACGCGGCTGGCTGCCGGAGTGCACCATGCTCGTCATGCGGCGGCACGGCCGGCTCGTGGGCGGCGCCCGGGCCCGACTGGAGGGCGAGGTCTGGGATGTCGGCCGGCTGATGGTGGCGCCGGACCTGCAGGGGCAGGGGCTCGGTCGCGTGCTGCTGGAGGCGATCGAGGCCGCGGCGCCCGCTGCGGCGACGTCGTACGCGCTCTTCACCGGCGCCGGCAGCACCGACAACCTCCGCCGGTACAAGCGCGCCGGCTACCGGCTGCGCGGCGAGGACCCCGACGTGCCGGGTGCGGTCCGGCTGACGAAGAAGCGCCGGTTCTGAATCGGGCATGCGAGCGTGGCTCGCGTCGTCACCGGTTGGGCCGCCGGCACCATGGCGCGTTCGCGCGCCTGCAGGTCTGCGATTCGCGCCGGGCGGCCGGTCGGGCCGGGGTCTGCGCGGGGGCCCGGTGTCACGTGGTGACGTCGATCCACCGCACAAGCGCAGGCCGTGGACGTGCCGCTGACCCCGCCGGTTCCGGCGGGGTGTGGGGCGTGGTCAATCTCGTGGGCGAGGTCGACGCGGATTGCGCCGGTCGGCGGTGACGTCGAGAGTGCCTTCGTGGTCGCGCAGGAACTGGTAGCCCTGCGGGCTGGTCCACAGGAACGAGCCGGGCTCGAGGATGGTGTAGGTCCAGGCGGAGTGGGTCTTGAGCCTGTGGTGGCGCCGGCACAGCGGCGCGATCGCGCAGCTGCAGGTCTGACCAGGTGGACCGCCTGGGTCGTAGGGGACGACGTGGTCGCAGTCGCACGGATGCTCATCCGGTCTCAGGTTCCTCGCTGGCCGGGTGCACCAGGGGAAGACACAGCTGTGGTCGCGCAACGCCACCTGCTCGGCGATCCGGTCGGGTACCTCGTAGGCGTCGACGTGGACGTGGTCTTCTAGATCCACGACCGGTTTGACGGTCAGGGCGGTGTCGGGGCGGCCGCACCACTCGCGGATCTGGTCGGCGGTGACCGGGCACCGGGTGTTCTCCACCCTCCCGACCGCGTCGCGGCCCTCCAGGGCGGCCTGGGACAGGTGCAGGTGCAGCACCGTCCGGCTCCTCGTCCCGGACTTCCGGGTCCGGCAGGGCGGGTTGGTGTCGGCCGGTTGCTCGCCCTCGAGGTCGGGGTCGGGCTCGTCCTCGCAGGTGAGGTCGAGGGCCAGCTGGCGGCGGGCGAGCTCCCCGGCCGCGATCGACCGGCGGACGTCGAGCGTGTCGTCTGAGCCGAGGTCGGCCAGCTGGGCGGCGATCCCGCGGATCGCATCCTCCAGGTCCAACGCGTCGGTCAGGTCCAGCTCCCCGGTGACCCGGCTGGTGCCGGCGAACGAGATCTGATCCCGGTCGATGGTGAAGTGGCGACCGTCGGCGGCCCGACGGCGGCGCTTCTCGGCGTGGTCGGGCATGTAGCGGCCGATCGCCTCCTCGACCAGGCGGGCCAGCTGGACGGGGCGGATCTTGTGCGCCACCGGTGCCACATGGGCATCGACGAACCCCGCCGCTTCGGTGGTGAGGGCGTGGCTGATGGTCTCGACGGCAACCCGGCGGGCCTTCCACGCCGGCAGGTCGCCGGATGTGACGCGCGCCCAGAGCCGGGGGAGCCGGTAACGCAGCTCGATCGCGTGGCCGAGGTAGTGCTTGCCGGTCTCGGTGCCGACCCCGATCGCGGCAGCGAACTCCGCGACCGTGAACTCGCGCACCAGCGGTGCCCCGGGCCCGGCCAGGGTGACCGGCTGCTCATCGACCCCGGCCAGGTGAACCCGCGACGCGTAGCCCTCGGCGTCGTCCAACGTCTCGGCGGGGTGAATGATCGCCCACTGCACCGCCGCCTCCAACAGCCGCCGCTCGGCCAGATCGGCGGCCGCCCGCTGCTCCCGCGCGTAAGCCAGCACCCCGGACGCGTCGTCCGGCAGCACGGCCGGATCCGAGCCGAGTGCGGGGGTGGCGGTGCTGGTCATGGGACTACTCAAGCAGCCACCACCGACAAATACCGACCCCACAAACCCCTTGTCCACAGTGCTTCCCCGTCCCGCGGCGGAGCGGTCGGATGAGGGGTGTGGCCCGGGGGTTTCGAGGCTCCTCGCTGGCGCTCCTCGCACCTCAACCACCGGGGCGGGGTGCTCGGATTTCGTGTCGCCTCGCACCTCTGGCAGACTTGCTCCTCGGTCCAGTCGGCCAAACCCGGACCTCCCGAGAGCAGCGCTCGGCAGGAGGTCTGCGTCGGGCTCCTGCCACAGGGGGAGTCGGCGCCACCGGCCACCGCACCGGACCGACCTGCGTGATCATCCGATACCGCGGCTGACCTGTGGCAACCGTGAGGAGAGACCATGAGCAACGTCATTTCCGAGCTCGGCAACGCCATCAAGCGCGACGACGTACCCGCCTTCCGCGCCGGCGACACCGTCAACGTCCACGTCAAGGTCGTCGAGGGCAGCCGCTCCCGTGTGCAGCAGTTCCAGGGCGTCGTGATCCGGATCCACGGCTCCGGCGTCGGTCGCACCTTCACCGTCCGCAAGGTCTCCTTCGGCGTGGGTGTCGAGCGGACCTTCCCGCTCCACTCGCCGATCTTCGAGAAGATCGAGATCGTCAGCCGCGGTGACGTCCGCCGCGCGAAGCTGTACTACCTGCGCAACCTGCGGGGCAAGGCGGCCAAGATCAAGGAGCGTCGCGAGGGCTGAGAGCCCCGCCACTGCCTCCCTGGTCCCCCCGCTGGTTCCACCTCGTTAGGCTCATGCCGTGACCTCAGACGACCGCGGCACCCTCCCTGGCGTCGTCGACGACCAGGATGAGCCGCGGCCGTCGCACGTCGAGCGTGAGGACCCGCCTGTGAGCACCGGCAAGAGGGTCAAGGGCAAGGACAAGGAGAAGAAGCACCTGCCGCTGTGGCAGGAGACGCTGCTCCTGCTCGGGATGGCCCTCGCGCTCGCGATCGTCATCAAGGCGCTCTTCGTCCAGGCGTTCTACATCCCGTCGGAGTCGATGGAGCCGGGGCTGATCGAGAACGACCGGATCCTGGTGCAGAAGGTCTCGTACTGGTTCGACGGCGAGCCCGAACGCGGCGACGTCGTCGTCTTCAAGGACCCGGGCGGCTGGTTGCCGCCCAACGCCGAGGGTCCGACCAGTGCGGCCGCCCAGGTGCTGGCCAAGATCGGCCTCTACCCGCAGGGCGGACACCTCGTGAAGCGGGTCATCGGCGTCGCCGGTGACACCATCACCTGCTGCGACAAGAGGGGCCGGATCTCGGTCAACGGGGAGCCGTTGAACGAGAAGCCCTACATCCGCGAGCAGGGGCTGCAGTGCAACGGCCCGCGGGCCACGCCCTCCTGCGACTGGGAGGCCGGGCCGGTGCCGGAGGGCACGATCTTCGTGATGGGCGACAACCGGGCCAGGTCGGCGGACTCGTCGGAGCACATGTGCAAGGCGACCCAGACCGAGTGCGTGCCGGGCGACGAGTTCGTGCCGGTCGATCTGGTCGTCGGCAAGGTGTTCGTGCTGCTGTGGCCCACGTCGCGCTTCGACTGGGTCGGCCGCCCCGACGCGTTCGCGGACGTGCCCGACGCTCCCTGAGGTACGACGGTGTCCCAGCTGCCCCGAGGCCTCACCATCCGGCGCGACGCTGGTCTCTACGGCTACGAGCGCGCGCTGCGCCGGGTCGGCATCGAGCCGATCGCGGGGGTCGACGAGGCCGGCCGCGGTGCCTGCGCCGGTCCGCTGGTGGCCGGGGCGGCGATCCTGCCGCCTGGCCGGCTCGGCACCGTGCCCGGTCTGGCGGACTCCAAGCTCCTGACCGAGAAGGCGCGCGAGCGGTGCTACCAGCAGATCCTGAAGCGCGCCACTGCCTGGTCGGTGGTGGCCATCTCCTCCGAGGAGTGTGACCGGCTCGGGATGCACGTCGCCAACGTCGAGGCGCTGCGGAGAGCCGTGGCTCTCCTGGAGGTGCCGCCGGCCTACGTGCTCACCGACGGGTTCCCCGTCGACGGGCTCGGCACGCCGGGGCTTGCGATCTGGAAGGGGGATCGGGTCGCCGCGTGCATCGCTGCCGCGAGCGTGCTGGCCAAGGTCACCCGTGACCGGATCATGACCGGCCTGCACGACCGCTACCCGTCGTACGACTTCAAGACGCACAAGGGCTACATCACCGACGTGCACGCCGAGGCACTCACCCGCCACGGACCGTGCCCGGAGCACCGGATGCGGTTCGTGAACGTCCGGCGGGCCGCCGGCCTCGAACCGCTGGCGCCGGGGCAGAATGAGGAAGCCGCAGAGCCGGAGCTGGTGGAGGAGATGCGATGAGCGCCGAGGACCTCGAGAAGTACGAGACCGAGATGGAGCTCACGCTCTACCGCGAGTACCGCGACGTGGTCGGCATCTTCAAGTACGTCGTCGAGACCGACCGCCGCTTCTACCTCTGCAACCAGGTCGACGTGAAGGCTCGCACCGAGTCCGGCGACGTCTTCTTCGAGGTCTCGATGAGCGACGCCTGGGTGTGGGACATGTACCGCCCAGCCCGGTTCGCCAAGAACGTCAAGGTGCTGACGTTCAAGGACGTCAATGTCGAGGAGCTCTCGCCGTCGGACATCGACCCGCCGAAGGCATGAGCGGGCGACAACGGGGTCGGGCCTGACGGAGCCCACCGCCTGGTCCTGCCAAAATGGCTCCTCCTCGCCGCACACCTGCGACACTTGGAAGTAAAGAAGTCCAAGAACCAGGGGGGTCGTCGTCCTCGCGATGACCGCTGTCGCTGGGGGAGATCTAGACCAGTGGCGGCGATGCAGCTCCCCTCGAGCAATCCGGAGCGAAGTGGCGTCATGAACATGGGGGGTGACCGTTCCTTGCGTGTATTGCCCGTTGATCAGCGAGGTGACCGGATGCTCGTGCGCCCCTTCCGCGATCGCCGCGCCGACCGCGGCGCGTCGGCGGTGGAGTTCGCCCTGGTCGTGCCGTTCTTCATCCTGCTGGTGTTCGGGATCATCCAGTACGGCTGGTACTTCTACGTCGCTGAGACCGCCAGCGGGGCGGCCAGCAACGTGACTCGGCGCCTTGCTGTGGGCGACTGCTGGACGGGTGACGACGCTCTCGCGAAGGTCCAAGCACAATCTCCGCAAGCGACCGGCATCTCCAAGAACCCAACCTCCCTGACAGGTGCCGAGGTGGGCGTCACCGAAATCGAGGTCACGGTCACTGCGGACGCCAACATCATCGGGTTCCTACCGGTGCCCAACGGTGGCATCGTCACGCGCACGGTGAACGCGCGGCTCGAAGACACGGAAGCGGGAGACTGCAGTTGAGCGCGCGACGCAGGGACGAGCGCGGCGCCGTGGCGCTCATGACGGCGCTGGTGGCGACGATTCTCGTGGTCTTCGCGGCCATGGCCGTCGACCTCGGGAACATGGTGGCTCGCCGGACCTGGACCCAGACGCAGGCGGACCACGCTGCCTTGGCTGGCGGCGCAGAGATGACGGCAACGCCGGTCGCTGGCGCCCCCCCGTCCGCGGCC
>NZ_DASUTK010000195.1:0-20936 GCF_036374615.1 Nocardioides sp. | reverse complement strand
GTCGACCGCCACCGCCGGCACGACGGCGATGATCGCGTTCGTCGGTGCCTCAGCCTGCGGCTGGAGCCTGTGGTCGAAGCTCGATCCGGGGTGAGCGAGCGGCCCGCACTCTCGGGTGCGGGTCACTCGCCTCGGACGTGTACCCGAGCGCGGCGGCCCACCTCCGCCAGCCAGGCGCGGTGGCCGCCCTGCTCGGGGCCGGGGACGTGGTAGGAGCCCTTGTCGAACAGCAGTCGGCCGAGCTCGGCATCGTCGGCGACGGTGCTCAAGAGAGCGTCGACCTCCTGCGGGAGCACGGCTGCGAGGTCGGGCTCGTCCGCGACGAACGTGGCGACGATCTCGCTCTCCGTGCCATCCAGACGCCAGTCCTGGTGGAAGTACGCGCCCAACAGCTGGTCGAGCGCAGGGGTCTCCATCGGTGTCTCCATCATGGATGCGGATATGCGGTGTAGACCCGGAAGCCTTCCGGCATCGATGGGTCGCGTGCAAGTACGACCCGCATCCGCGACGCCGTCACTGGGCCGTCCGCCGTGACGCTCAGCCCCGCAGCGGTCTCGGTTCTGGCTTCGAACGTCAAGCGGGCCCTCTGCGACGCGAGCCACTTCTCGATCACGCTGGAGCGAGCCCCGATGGCCAGTCCGAGCAGGCGTTCAGCTTCGGCCTGATCTCGGAAGCTCGACGCGACCGGCAGCCCTTCCCGGAGGCGACGTTCCTGCAGCTCGTCCACGCTCTTGCCGACGTGCTCGCGCAGCGTGTGGCTGCCTGAGTGCTCGTGCTTGCTGAGCCAGCCCGGCTGCCGGCCGGGTCGGCCGAGCGCCAGGGTGCCCCGTTCGTTGCGGACGGGAACCCGGAGGTAGCGCTCGAGGCGGGTTCGGTGCAGCTGGACCGCGGAACGGGTGGTGCTGATCGAACCCGCGATGCCCGCGGTCGCCGCACGCAGGGCGGCGAGGACGGCGGCGAAGCGTGGGGACTGCGCGGCGACGCGGGCGGCGATCGAGCCTGCCGCGACCGCGGCACCGGCGCCCGCCGTGATGGCGCTGAGGGCGGCACCGATCACCACGCCCTCGACGACGAAGCGCAGGATCTCGTGCAGCAGCGCACGGATCTCGGCTCGTCGCGCCTCGACCGCATCGGCGTAGGCGTCGCAGTCCGCGGCGAGGCGGTCGCAGGAGGAGGCGAGGGCTCGGATCGTGGCGCGGAGGTCGGTCGCTGCCGAACGAGCGAGCGGGATCTCGGGGGAGCGCTGGGTGTCGAGGGCCTCGGCGGCGAGGCCGCAGTACGACGCTGCCTCGTCGAGGCCGGTCGCGGCCGTGCGCCAGGTGTGGGCGGCTTGACGGAGCCGGTCGACGTCGGCGTCGGGCCACACGAATCCCTCGATCTGGTCGAGGACCCACGCCTCCTGTGGCGTCAGGACCGGCGGATCGCCGCCGAGCGAGCTCGGTGGTGCAGCCGGCAGCACGACCCGGTCAGCGTCGGTCGGTGCGGCCCGGCAGTCGGTCGGGGCCACGCCGCCCGGGAGGATCGAGCGTTCCTCCGCCCTGCGGTGGTTGGAGACGGAGTCGCTGGTGAGGCGATGCATCGTGGTGAACGCCGTGACGACGTCCGCGATGGCGGCCATGGCCTCGGTCGCGGTCCCGTCGTAGGCCTCGGCGAAGTCGGCCGCCGACCCGTCGTCACCGGCCATCGCGCCCGTGACGGACAGTCCCGTCGTGAGGCGATCGTGCACGTCGGCCGCGGCATGGTTGCCGGAACGGAACGCGTCGGCCGCCTCGACGTACCCGTCCACCGCCACCGCGACGATCACGTCAGCTCCTGCCAGAGCCTGACGTTGGCCTCCGCCGCGTCACGGTAGTTGCCCTGAGCCATCTCCGCGGCCGAGCGCATGTGCGCGAGAGCGGCACGCATTGTGGCGAACCCGGCGTCCCACCGTGCCTGTGCATCGGCGTGGGCGTCGGCGGCGGCACCGAGCCAGTCGCCGTGGAGGCGTCGTACCGTGGCAGCGAGCCGCGCGTCGAGCTCGTCGAGCTTCGTGTGGTGCTGACCCAGGCGGTGGACCACCTCGTCGAGCAGGTCGAGGTCGACCGCGAAGCGCGTGCTCACGGCCCGACCGCCTCACGGAGCCCTGCCAGCTGCTGCTCGGCATCGTCGTCGCGGGCGGTCAGGTCGCGCTCGGTGGAGATCAGTGCCGCCTCGATGTCTTCCAGCGCGCCCCGGACGCGCGCGGCGCCGGTGAGCCAGTCCTGCCACGCGTTGTCGAACGAGTCGGCTGCTGCACCCGACCATCCGCCGTCCATCAGGCGTTCGACCTGACGGCGACTCTGCGACGTGGTCTCCTGGAGCGCCGCGACGGCGTCGCGGACCTGTGAACGGGCGACAGCGAATGCGTCGTACCCGAGACGAAGTGTGCTGTCCACGGGCTGGCTCAGGCGACGCTGTCGGGCAGCGCATCGTCCATGGGGACCGGCACCAGGTCGACGTCGCAGGCGCGGTGCACCACCTCGGTGGGAACGCCGGCGATTCTCGCCACCTCGTAGAGCGCTTCGGCCCACGCGCGGTCATCGGGCGTGAGACCACCGCTTCCGGGGCGGCTGCGCAGGAAGGCCGCGCGGCCGCCGGGAGCGAACTCGGCGTGCAGCTCCTCGAGCATCTCGGCCGCGCCTGCGAGCTCGACCGGCGTCGGCAGATGCTCGGCGTCCTCGATCTGGGTCAGGTGCGGGAACGGGCGGTCGTCGGAGCGGATCAGCATCAGCCAGATGCTGTGTCCGGCGAAGCCGAGCGGCCCCATCAGGGTGCGCCAGGCTTCCTCGAGGTCCTGCTGGGTGCGGATGGTCGGTCGAAATGTCATGTCCCTGACCCTGCCCCGATTCCGCCGATCGTGTCGGCGGTCATCCACAGGCCCCGCAGCCCCTAACCGCGCGGTGGCGCGATCACGGCCGGCGCGGCACGACCACCTTCGCCGACCAGGGACCTGGACCGACCTTGGACGTTGCCCGGGCGCGGCAGTCGTAGCGGACGCCGCGCTTCAGACCCGTCACTCTGAGTGGCGAGTCGTTGCCGGTGCGACGTGCCTTGACGACCGAGCCACCAGGAGACACGCAGCGGACCTGGTAGCCGGTGACCTTGGCGCCACGGGGCTTTGCCAACCCGTAGCCGATGCGAGCCGCCTTCGTGGCCACGCGTGCAGCGCGGACGTTGGTGGGTCGGGTGGGCACGACGGTGCCCGTCCGAACGCGGAGCTTGCGGATCGAGAAGGTCATGTCGGTCACCTCGATCTCCATCGGAGCCGAGGAGGAGTCCTTGCGGACGCTGGTGGTCGAGATCGGGCCACCGCCGGCAACGGTCAGGCCGGCCGGTGTCAACGTGCTGGGGTCGGGGATGAAGAAGTTCTCGCGCAGGAAGGCGTTGGGGAGGACGGCTTCGAAGTGGCCGTGGTGGACGGTGGTGCCGTCAAGCTCGAAGTGAGGGGCGGCGAGGTCGAGCCGCATCGCCGCGATGCCGGTGGCGTCGTCGTAGGTGACACCGGGCGGGAAGCTCGTGGTCTCGACGTTGGTCCAGAAGTCGACGCCGTAGAAGGCGGCCCGCTGGACCGGGTCGGTCCACTGGTCCCAGTCGCTCACTTGGCTGCCGAGCCGAACGGCCTGGCTGGAAGCGATCGTCGGGCAGAACCACGGGTCACTCATGATGCAGCCGCTGGTGACCAGCACCGGCTCGGCACTGACCGCCACCTGGTAGGTGCCGTCGCCGTCGTTGATCCGTGTCACCTGCCCGTTCCGTCCGGTGCCGTAGTTGACGCGGGGCACGGTCGTGCCCATGTCGAGCGTGACCACCCACCTGCCGTCGGCGGCGGAGGTGAGCTCGTAGAGGCCGGACTCGCGCAACTCCCACTGGACGTCGTCGCCCGGCGTCGGATAGCGGAGATCCACCTGCCAGGTCGGGTCTGTCTTCAGCACCGGCGAACCGTCATGCGTGACCGACACGATGCAGGGAGTAGAAGCGCCCGAGCTGCACCAGTCCGTGGCTTCGGCAACGGCCGAGGGCACGGGTACGGCGACGAGGGCGGTGGCGGCGAGGCCGGTCAGACCGGCGAGTCGCGCGAGGCGAGGGAGGGGACGAGTCAGGGGCATGAGCCACATCGTGTCGGCTCCGAGAGCCCGGCGTGGGCGAAATCGCGAGGTTCAGACGCCGTGCTCGGCCAGGATCGTTGCGGCGTCGCGTTCCGCGCCGCGGGTGCGAGCTGCCTTGAAGACCTGCGGGTCGAGCTGGGGCCGCACCATCTGGTCGCGGACCAGGATCAGGTGGATGTAGCCGGCCGTGTCGTGGAGCATCGTGTCGGCGACGGCACCGATCAGCTCCGCAGCCTCCTCCCACTCGCCGCGGCTGGCGGCAGCGCAGGCGAGCGCGAGGACGCAGTCGGCGTCCGCGTTCCTCCCCTCCGACTCCGCGCGGGCGCGGGAGCGGCGCAGCTGGTCGACGTACTCCTCACCCGAGATGGCGAGGGCGAGGGCCTCCCAGTACATGGTCAGCCAGTTCTCCCGGATGCCGGTCTCCGCGAGGTCGCGGATCTGGGACGCCATCAGCTCGCGGAGCCGAGGAGCATCGAGGTCGACGAGCGCGAGCAGGCTCGCCGCCCAGTGGATGATGTAGCTGTCGTAGTCCCGCTCCTGCACGCTTTCGACGACCGCACGCGCGTCGGCGGTGAGCTCGGGGGAAGGGCCTCCGATCCGGGCCGTGACCAGCCGGTAGCCGCGAGCGAGCCGCGCCAGCCCGGGCTCGCCGCTCTCCTCGGCGCGCTGCGCAGCCGCTT
Source organism: Nocardioides sp. (assembly GCF_036374615.1). GTDB lineage: Bacteria > Actinomycetota > Actinomycetes > Propionibacteriales > Nocardioidaceae > Nocardioides. The sequence goes on along the minus strand of NZ_DASUTK010000195.1, from coordinate 16,132 downwards.
CCAGCCGGCGGGTCGCCTGCGCGGGCTCGAGCAGGTGAGTCATCGCGTCGTAGATGGCCACGACGAGTGCAGCGCCGTCGTCCTCGACCTGCGACACGAGCCGCACCGCCTCGGCGGTGTTGGCGCGCATGGTGACCGGGTCGCCGGAGCCGAGCGCGACGTCCGCCGACATCAGCAGTGCCCACACCCGGTCCGCGGGCGCCAAGTCGCGTGCGAGGAGGTCGTCCACCCACTGGCGACCTTCGGCGTACGACACCGGGCGCAGCGAGCTGCGGGACGCGTTGCGCCACAGGGTGCTGATGGCGAGCGCGATGTCGACGGCACCCGGCAGGTCCGCCTCGGAGGCGAGCGACGCCTCGAAGGCGAGCCGTACGTTGTCCAGGTCGTCGCGGCTCTGGGCGGCCATCGACATCGACAGCCAGACCCGCGGCCGCGGCTTCGACCTGGCCCGCGCGACGACGTGGCGCCGCAGGAGCTCGGCGACCTCGTCCTCGAGGCCGGCCTCCGCCAGTCGTTGTACGGCGAACATCCGGATCGTCTCGAGCAGCCGGTAGCGACCGGTCGACCGCTCGTGCACGACCAGGCTCTTGGCGACCAGGTCACCCACGATGTTGGTCACCGAGGCGCGGTCGCCGTCGCCGGTGACGGCGACCACTGCATCGAGGTCGAACGACGCCGGGAAGGCTCCCAGCCGGTCGAACACCTCGCGAGCCTCGTCGGAGAGCAGTCGGTAGCTCCAGTCGATGGTCGCCGAGAGCGCCGAGTGCCGGGCGCCAGCGCGCGGGCGGCCACCGGCGAGCAGGGTCAGCCGGTCGTCCAGCCGGCTCACCAGCTCGTCCAGGCTGAGGTGTCGCAGCTGCGCAGCGGCCAGCTCGATGGCGAGCGGGAGCCCGTCGAGCCGGCGACACAGGAGCTCGACCCGCGGATCGTCCACCGCCACCACTTCGGCGCCGGCGGCCGCTGAGGCTCGCTCGACGAAGAGCTCGGCGGCACCGGAGCCGAGGGACCCGAGCGTGTGCACGGCCTCGCCGTCGACGCGGAGCGGCTCCCGGCTGGTGACCAGGATCCGCGCTCGGTCACCCGCGTCGAGGATCGCGTCGACCAGGCGGGCGCTCTCGTCGAGCAGGTGCTCGCAGTTGTCGAGGACCAGCAGCACGGCGCGCGGGCCCAGAGTCGCAGCCAGGGCGGACATCTCGAGGGCGCCCGCCCCCTGCACCCCGACCACCTCGGCCACGGCCCGGGTGACGTCGCTCGCGGCATGGACCGGCGCGAGCTCTGCGAGCACGACGTCGACCTCGGACCCGCCCTTGAGGTCGTCGGCCGCGGCCTGCACCGCGCGGGCGTGCGCCACGGCGAGCGTGGACTTGCCGGCGCCGCCGGGGCCGGTGATCGTGACGACCCGGTGCACCCGCAGCAGCGCGGCCACCTGGTCGAGGTCGCGCTCCCGGCCGATCAGCCGGTTGCGGGGGGCAGGCAGTGCCGAGCCTGAGGGCAGGGTCGGCGGCGGCGCGGCGTCAGACGCGTCGTACGACGAGGCCGGCAGGGCGGCCTCGAGCTCCTCGCGCAGGCGTTGCGCGGCCTCGGGTGGCTCGACACCGAGCTCCCGCTCGAGCACCTCCGCCATCCGGTCGAGCGCCTGCCGGGCGTCGCGCCGTCGTCCCTGGCGGAGCAGGTCCCGCGCCAGGTCGATCTGCGCGTCCTCGTCCAGCGGGTCGTCGGCCACGAGCGCCTCGAAGAGGCCGGCCGCGCGCAGCATCTCCCGGTAGCGCAGCCGGAGCAGGTCGCGAGCCTCCTCCGACCACGGTTCGTAGAGGTCCTCGGGGAGCAGCGGACCGGGATACAGCGCAGCGGCGGCCGCTGCGGACTGTGGGTCCCCGGCCTCTCGGGCCGCGGCCACGGCGCGTTCGAACCCCGCGACGTCGACCTCCACCTGCTCATCCGGGTAGAGCGCGACCACGCCTTGGGAGACGACGATGCCCTCCGGATCGCCGAGGGCGGCGCGGGCGTAGTGGGCCGCGGTGTGCAACCGCGTCGCGCCGGTGTCGAGCGGCACGTCGGGCCACAGAGCGTCGATGACCTGCTCCCGATGGAGGCGGTACGACGGCTGGAGGGCGAGCAGCTTCACGAGCCGGCTCGCGGCCTGGCGTCGCCAGCTGCGGGCAGGGACGGGCCGGCCGTCGACGACGACCTCGAAACGTCCGAGCAGCCGAACCTGGACGCGCATACCCCTCCCCGGCCACCGGTGAGGGCGATGCCGCACCGGCCGGTGCCAATCCGACCATCATCGGCCGGATCAGCCAAGAGATTTGTGGTCGCTTCCCGACTGTCGGGCGGCGAGGGCGACCACGGCGTGCCGGTCGACGCGAGGTGGATCGAGGAGCCGCAGCGCGCCCTCGCCCTCGAGCAGGCCCTCCGCCACGGTCAGCCGGACGCCGAGGCGGGTGACCAACCGACGAGACGGCTCGTTCTCGGGCAGCAGCGTCGCGCGGATCCGACGGATGCCGCGAGCGGTAGCGGCGGTCGTGAGCGCATCGACCAGGACGGTGCCGATCCCCAGGCCCTGGTAGGCGTCGGCCACCTCCATCGCGATCTCGACGACGCCCGGCGCGACGACGACGTACCGCGCCACACCCACGGGCCGGGTGCCGACGGACGCCAGCCACGCGACGTGGCGCTCACCGTCCACGTCGGCCAAGGTCTCGAGCCAGGGCGCCGGCAGTCGCGGCATGCCGGTGAGGTAGCGCTGGGCCCGAGCGGACGGCGACATCGCGTCGAAGATCGCCTGCAGCGGCCCGGTCTCACCTCGGCGCAGCGGACGGAGTGCAACCGCGCCACCTCCGGCCAGCCGGGCGATGACGTGCTCACGAGTCGGGCGCGCCGACAGGGCGATCGGGCTCGTGGCCTCGGTCGCCCTGTCGGGTGCCTTCATGGTCATCACTGGGACGAGCGGCGACGGCGCGCGGCTCGGCGCGAGGTCCGCAGCTCGTGTGCCAGCAGCCGGTTCTTCCGGCGCTCGGGCGCCTCGAACTCCTCGCTCAGGGACTTGACCAGGTACTCCACCATCAAGTGGTTCATTGCACTTCTCCTCTTCGGTCGTGGTTGACGATCTGAAGAGTGCGCCGCGCGCCTTCCCGCGGCCTTCCCCGCGGAAGAAGGTTCGGGAAGGGTCCTAGGGTGAGGCGCCATGGACCTCGACCGGCTGCTGGCGCCGACGGTCGATCGCGGTGCGACGTGGAGCGTGCAGGTACGCCGCGTAGGAGGTGTGGTCGTCGCCGAGCACGACCCCGAGCGGCTGCTCCGGACGGCCAGTGTGGGCAAGCTGTTCCTGCTGATGCGCGTGGCGGCCCTGATCGGGACCGGGGAGCTCGACCGGCGTGAGCTGCTCGACCGTGCGGACGGTCCGGCGGTCGCGGACTCAGGTCTGTGGCAGCACCTCGACACCGACCGATTGCCGGTGGAGGACGTCGCCCGGCTGGTGGGGGCGGTCAGCGACAACTGGGCGACCAACGTGCTGCTGGCCCGGGTCGGGGTGGAGTCGCTGCCGCGCGGCCCCCGGGGATCGCGGCTGCACGGCTACGTGCGCGACACCCGCGGCCCGGCTGATCCGCCGACACTGAGCGAAGGGTGCGCCGCCGACTGGGTCGAGGTCCTGCTGGGGCTCTCCGACGGGAGTCCGGTGCTCGACTGGATCAGCCTGGGCGTCGACCTGTCGATGGTCGGCTCAGCGTTCGGGCTGGACCCACTGGCGCACCAGGACCCCGACCGCGGCGTGCGGCTCTGGAGCAAGACCGGCACCTCCGACGGAGTGCGCGCCGACGTCGGCCTCGTCGAGCTGGACGGCCGGCGCACGGCGTACGCCGCGATCTGCAACTGGCCGCCCGACAGCGAGGACCTCCGGGACAGGGTCCTCGCGGCCATGCGCGCGATCGGGGACGCACTCGGGCAGCTGGACCGCTCCTACTGAGTGACCTCCCGTCTTCCTGGAAACGGTGCATGTGCACCATGCGCTGACGGCTGCGTTCGTCGACGGTGGGCGCATGACAATCACTTCGACATCCACTGACATCGTCTCGCCTCCACTGTCGCGCGCGGCCCGCGTGGGCGTCGGGCTCTGCTTGGTGGCGGCAGGCCTGACCAATGGCCTCAGCCAGTATTTGGGCGAGCTGTTCATGCCGGAGCTGGAGGACTTCAGCGCTCAGATCCTGTGGAGCGCGGACCACCCCGTCGTGCACGCTGTCGAGCAGACGGCGTTGTTGGTGAGCCTGCTGGTGCTCCCGCTGGGGCTGTTGGGGCTCGCCAACATCACCCGCTGGGCGGCGCCCCGTCTGACCGCGGTGGGGGTCGTGCTCATGCTGTGGGGCATGTGGGGGTTCCACAACGTGGTCGCGCTCGGGTACGCCGCCGGGACCGTCGGGCCGGACGCGCTCGGTACGGCGGCCGCGGTCGAGTTGAACGAGGAGTACCTCGACCATGTGGGCACGATGGCCACGGCGTTGCTGCCGCACCTGCTCGGGTCCTTCCTGGGCCTGCTGCTGCTCGCGGTCGCCGGGCTGCGCGGCCGGTCGCTGTCCCATCCGCTGCCGAGACTGCCGTTGCTGCTGCTCATCGGGTTCCTGGTGTGGGACTTCTTCCTGCCGGCCGCCGGTCCGCTGGAGCCGCACCTGCTGCTCGCCATCGCTCTGGTCTGGCTGGGCGTGCACGTGCTGCGTCTGCCGCAAGCCGTGTGGGTGAACCCGGGACAGGGTCGCACCGCAGCTTGATACTGGGTGGGTGAGTGCCCGCCCACTGCTCATCCTGACCGCTGTGGTGGTGACGTTGGGGGCGCTGCTGGCCACGGTCGCGGTCAGCTCTGAGGGCGCTCTGTGGAAGCTGGTGCTGGTGGCGGTCGCGCTCGGCCTGCCCGGCGCCCTGGCGGCCACAGTGGATTCGCGCAACCCGGTCGGGTGGCTGCTGCTCGCGGTCGGTGTGGTGTTCGCGGGTATGGGACTGGCATCCCAGCTGGTCGACCAAGGAGGGTGGGCGTCGTGGGTGGTGGATCGCGCCGGCGCGGTCGTCGTGCCGCTCATGTTCCTGGTGCTCCTGCTTCTGCCGGATGGCCGGTTGCCGTCACCACGGTGGCGGCCGGTGGTCGCGACGGTTGTCGCCGCCCAAGTGGCGGTCGTCGCCGTGTGGAGTCTGGTTCACGGCGTGCCGTCCGAGCCGAACCCGGCGGGTGTCCTGCCCGCGTCGTGGGCCGGAGCGGTGGACACGGTCGGCGACTGGGTGCTGCAGGCGCCACTCCTGATCGCGGTCCTCGCCGTCCTCGTCCGGCTGCGCCGTCCAGAGGACCGCGCGCGGCTGGCGGGCGTCCTGGGTGGGGTTGCCGGGTTCGCGGTGCTCGCGGTGGCCGGCCACACCCTGTGGCCGAGTGCCGCCGACGCCTTCGACGTGCTGGGAGCGCTGGTCCTCGGAGCCGGCCTGACCGCGACCTTGATCAGCCCGCCCGCTTCGACGTCCGAGCCGACCGGGCCTGCCGGGTCGGCGTACGACATGGCGGACCTCTCGGGGTTGTCGCGCCGTGAGCGGGAGGTGCTCGCGCTGGTGGCGGAGGGCCTGACGAACCCGCAGATCGCCGAGCGGCTTGTCATCTCCCCGGTGACCGCTCGCAACCATGTGTCCAACATCCTCACCAAGCTGGGGCTGGAGAACCGGACCCAGGCGGCCGCCTGGCTCGCGCGCGGCGGACACACACCCCGCTAGACCAGGCCGTGCTCGAACGCGAAGGCGGTGGCGGCCGTCCGCGAACCGACGTCCAGCTTGGTGAAGATGTTGGAGAGGTGGCGTGCCACCGTCTTCTCGCTCAGCACCAGGTCCGCTGCGATCTGCGCGTTGCTGCGGCCGGACGCGACCAGGCGCAGCACCTCGGCCTCGCGGGCGGTGAGTCCGGAGGGCAGTGACGCGGGCGCCAGCAACCGGTCGACCTGGTCGGCCGCGGGCCGTGCGCCGAGCTGTCGCAGCGTGGCGCGTGCCGCCTCCAGCTCGCGACGTGAGGTCTCGACGTCGCCGACCGCGGCCAGCGCCCGGCCGGCGAGCACGCGGGCCCGCGCCCGGTCGTACGGCGCGTCGGACCGCGCCCACAGCTGGTTCGCCTTGCGCAGGTAGGGGAGCGCCCCGGCCGCGTCCCCGCCGGCGAGCTCAACCGCACCGGACGCCTCGGCGGCGGCGGCCTTGAGCGCTTCGCAACCGAAGTCGTCGGCGATCCGGTGCAGCTCGTCGGCAAGCTCGCGGGCGCGGTCGACCTGGCCGTCGGACAGCAGCACCTCGATGACCGCCGGCAGGATCCGGCAGCGCTGCACCGGCCCGCCCGGCTCGGCCTGCAGCCGCTCGATCGCGGTCAGTGCCGCGGCTTGCTCGCCTCGTGCGAGCCAGAGCAGCGCCAACCCCGGCTGCGGCTCGAAGCCGCGGTCGGCCGCGCGCTCGTACGCGGCCTCGGCGCCCGCGTGGTCGCCGCGCAACCGCAGCACCTCGCCGGACTCGTACGCCGAGAGCGCGGCCGCGTCGGGCGAGCCGACTTCCCGGTAGCGCGCAGCAGCGAGCTCGAACTCGTCGAGCGCGGAACCCCACTCGCCACGAACCCGCAACAGCTGGCCGCGATGGACCGCGCACTGCCCGGTGAACGCGAGCAGACCGGGCTGCTCGGCGCACCAGCGCTCGAGCGCCGAGGTCCACTCGGCCATCCGCGCGAAGTCGCTGATCTCCTGGCAGCCCTCGATCGCGGTGCAGTAGACGTGACCCGCGAAGACCGGGGAGCACTCGCCCGCAATCACCCTCACCATCGACTCGTCGAGCAGCGCGAGCCCGTCGGTGACCCGGCCCGAGTAGAGCGTGATCCGCCCCAGGCCCACGAGGGCCATCGCGGACAGGTCCGGGTCGCGGTGCCGACGGCCGACCGCGACCGCCGCCTCCGCTCGGGCCATCGCCGTCGGGAAGTCACCGGACATGATCGCGCGGAACATCTGCAGGAAGGCGACCCAGCCGTGCTCCACCGCACCGTCGTCGAGCTCCTCCGCGAGCCCCTCTGCGCGGGCGGTCCAGCCCGCCGAGAGCGCCGGCTCGCCGTGCGCGCCGGTCGACATCGCCAGCCGGAAGGCACTGCGGATGCCGCGGCCCGGATCGCGAGCATCCTGGCTGACGACGAACTCGCGCTGGAGCGCTGCGACCGACTCGTCGTGACGGCCGAGCAGCTCGGTGACGGTGGCGAAGTCGTCCAGCTCGTCGACCGACAGGGCGTTTAGTCCGGCGGCCGACCACGCGTCGTACGCCGCGGTCCACTCGCCGCGCTCGAAGTCGGTCCGCGCCTGCTCCAACCCCACCACGTCCACTCCGGACCTCCCACTCGAGAGCGTACGGCGATCAGGCGGCTGCGGGGACCCTCGTCAGCTGCTTGCTCCGCTGGGCGATCCGATCGGCGACGTACGCCGAGTCGCGGCCCACGCCGGCGAACACCATGGAGGCGAACGCGTACTGGAAGCTCAGCCCGCAGAAGAAGAGGCCGGGTGCGTCGGCGACGACTCCGCGCATCTCCCGCGGCCAGCCGTTCTCGTCGAAGATCGGCAGCCGGATCCAGTCGAAGACCTGACGGAAGCCGGTCGCCCAGACGACGGTGGCGACGTCGCGCGGCGTGCCGTCGACGACCGGCTTGCCGTCACGAGCCTCCTCGACGCGCGAGGTGACCCGCTCGACCTTCCGCTCCGCCAGGTCGGCACGCTGCACCCGCAGCATCGGCCCGCCGTGGAACCGGATCTCATCCATCTGCTTGCGACCGATCGGCGTGCTACGGGTGAGGATGTGCCGCCACGCGAACACCAGGATCGGGAAGACGACATGCATGCTCGGTGAGTCCAACCGGCTCGGGATCTGGCCGCAGTCGCGCCCGGCCAGGATCGTGGGTCGGGACTCTGCGACCTCGTAGGCGATGTCGCAGCCGGAGTGGCTCGCACCGACCACGAGCACCGAGCCCTCTCGCAGCTGGCCGGGACGGCGGTACTCGCTGGAGTGCAGCTGCAGGATCGACGGGTCGAGCTCGTCGGCGACGGAGGGGATGTTCGGCGTACGGCCGAGGGTGCCGGTGGCCACGACCACGTTGGCGCATCGCCAGGTCCCGCGGTCGGTCGTCACGCGGTACCCGTCGCCGCCGCCGTCGAGAGCTGCGGCCTCGAGCGACTCGACGCGGGTGTCGAGCCGGACCGGGAGGTCGAAGGTCCGGGCGTAGGTCTCCAGGTAGTCGCCCACCTGGTCCTTGCCCGGGAACGACCACGGCGCGGCCGGGAAGCGCAGGCCGGGCAGCCGGTCGTACTTGGCGGGAGAGTAGAGCTTGAGCGTGTCCCACTGGCGGCGCCAGTTGTCGCCGACCCGGGAAGCGGCGTCGAGGATGACGAACGGACGTCCCTGCTGCCGTAGGTGGTAGCCGGTCGCCAGGCCTGCCTGGCCGGCGCCGATGATGACGGTCTCGATGTAGGTGTCTGTGGTCTCCATGCCGTCGACGCTAGGGACGAGCAGGCCCTCGTCGCGTCGGGAATCCGACGCATCTCCCACCGTCGGGCCGATGGGTCGAACTACCCACCGTTCGTCAGCTTCTCCAGCCTGGTCTGCAGCAGCGCTGCGCGGTGGGCGTTGCCGGTGAGCTCGACGTACTGGCGGCCGAAGATCGCCAGCAGGGCGTCGTCGAGCCGCCGGACCGCGCCGGCCGGGTAGCGGTAGCCCATCCGCTGGATGATCGCGTCCGGGTCGACGGACGCGAGCAGGTCGGCGAGCTCGTCGAGCGAGGTGATGCCGAGCTCGAGCAGCAGCCCGGCGATCCAGCCGTAGTGGTCGGTGTGGGACCAGCCGGCGTCTGTGTACTGACCGGCGAGGAACGCGGCCAGCTCCTGGCCACTGATCCGCGGGTCGCTCGGGTCGGCCGCCGGGGTGTCGGCGCTCGCCGTCGTCTGCAGGCGTTCGCGGATCGCAGCGAACTCCTGGTCGGCCAGCTCCAGCAGGCCCGCGGCGAGGGTGAACCGGCGGTCGAGGTCGGAGGCATGCTCCTCGGGAACCGTGCCCTTGTAGCGGATGTCGTGCTCGAACTCCGCCCACGCGTGCTGCAGCACGGTGCGGACCTGGATGCTCGCGCGGTGACCGACCAGGTCGTCGTACGACGGTGGTGGGGGATCGGTCACCTCGACCAGCAGGTGGCGGCTCGCGTAGCCGAACCTGCCTTGGCTGGCGGTCTCCTCGCCCAGGTCCCGGTCGTCGAGGATCTGCAAGGAATCGTCGAAGACACCGACGACGGCAGCGACGTCGCTGTGGACGTAGGTGATCACCCGGACCCCGATCTGGTCGGTGATCTCGACCTTGCGCATCGCCTTCGCGGCGAACGAGGCGACGCTCTTGGTGCGCCCCTCGACGCTCAGGTAGTTGATGCCAGCTTCGTCGAGCAGCACCGTCACCAGGTCCACGTAGCGACGGGTCGGCTCGCGCAGCCCGGGCTGGATCTCGGCGTAGGCGCGCACCGCCTCGCGGACCGGGGCGTCGTGGGGGTCGCTCATGTCCCTACCCTGCCGTAGAAGGGTTCATCGGGGTGGACACGTGGGCGAAACCGGGGTGAGGGTGGAGGTCTCACGGCTGCGCCGAGGGGGTGACGGTGGGAACGCCCAGGCCGAACCTGCTGCTGGTCGTCGCCGACGACCACGCGGCCAACGCGGTCGGCTGCTACGGAGGTCCGCACGCCGTGACGCCGCGGATCGACACGCTGGCGCGCGACGGGATGCGGTTCACTGCGTGCGGGTGCACGAACTCGCTGTGCGCGCCGAGTCGAGCGACGATCCTCACCGGCACCTACAACCACGTGAACGGCGTGACCACGCTGTCGACCGAGTTCGACGCCGCGGCGCAGCCGGCGTTCCCCGAGCTGCTGCGGGACGCCGGCTACCGGACGGCCCTGATCGGCAAGTGGCACCTCGGACACGGCGGAGTGCACGATCCGCGCGGCTTCGACCACTGGGAGGTGCTCCCCGGCCAGGGCGACTACCACGACCCGACGTTCCTGACGATGGACGGCGGGTCGCACGTCCGGCCCGGCTACGCCACCGACCTCATCACCGACCTCTCCCTCGCGTGGCTGCAGGAGACGGCGGACGAGCACCCTGACGCGCCGTGGTGCCTGATGGTGCAGCACAAGGCTCCGCACCGTCCGTGGGAGCCCGCCGAGCGACACGCCGCGCTGACCTTCGAGTCCAGCGGCGTCGAGCCGGCGACCTTCTTCGACGACTACGAGCACCGGGCGACCGCGGCCCGCGACGCGCGGATGCGGGTGGGCCGCGACCTGACCCGAGAGGACCTCAAGGGCGATCCACCGCTCGAGGTGGTGGCGGACCCCGCGGACTACGCCCGGTGGGCACTGGACCGCTACCTCACCGACTACCTGCGTTGCGTGGTCGCCGTCGACGAGGGGGTCGGCCGGCTGCTCGACCACCTCGACGCCACCGGTGAGGCCGACGACACGGTCGTCCTCTACACCAGTGACCAGGGCTTCTTCCTCGGTGAGCACGGCTGGTACGACAAGCGGTTCATGTACGCCGAGTCGCTGCAGATGCCGCTGCTGGTGCGATACCCGCGATTGGTGGCGCCCGGCTCGGAGTCCGACGCGCTGGTGCTCAACGTCGACTTCGCGCAGACGGTGCTCGACCTCGCCGGTGTACCGGCGCTGGAGCGGATGCAGGGACGGTCGATGGTTCCGCTGCTCGCCGGCGAGGGTGGGACCGCTGGCTGGCGGGAGAGCACCTACTACCGCTACTGGGAGCACCTCGACGGCTCGCACCATGTCGCCGCCCACCGCGGCGTGCGGACCCGCGACCGCAAGCTCGTCCACTACTACGGGTCCGGCTGCGGCCAGCCCGGCGCCTCGGAGCAGCGCACGGCCGAGGAGTGGGAGCTGTTCGACCTCGAGCGCGACCCGTCCGAGCTGCACAGCGTCCACGACGACCCGGCGTACGCAGACGACCTGGTTCGGCTGCGGGCGGAGCTGGACCGGCTGGCCCGCGAGCTCGGCGACGACATCCCTTGATGTCGGAATCGGTCAACGTGTCCGTGACCTCAGGCAGGCTGCGCTGGAGTGAGTCGGTCCCACGGCCACGTCATGAGCGCCCACGCCGAGCAGATGATCGCGATCTCGAGGACGACGTACCACGGCCACGGGCCGAGCAGGTCGAGGATCGACGCGGTGGACGGCTTGCGGTTGAGGAACCCGTAGTTGGTACCGGCGAGGACGTTGAAGCAGAAGACGGCGACCGCCCACACGGAGGTCACCCCGACCGTCAGCCGATAGCTGCGCCAATCGGGGCGAAGACCACGCCCCCAGGTGAGGTACACCGCCGCCCACACCGTGCCGAGGTGCATCCCCCAGTAGAGCCAGAACACCGGGTTCTCGGGCGATGAACGCAGGTTGGGCGTCAGGATCGCCTGCACCGTCAGCGTCAAGCCCCAGTAGTAGATCAGGCCGGCCGCCCACCACCGGTGGGTCAACAGGGCATACGCCGAGACGAGCGATCCCAGGTCGCAGAGCTGGATCGGCAGGGTGGTGTCGAGGTTCCAGTACGCGGGCGTGAAGTAGAGGATCTGGAGCGGGATCGTGACCAGCAGGAGCGCCACCCCGAACACCTTGCCCAGCCGGTCGGTGGGGTCTGTCGTGCGTCCCCGACGCCCCACGACGACGAGCAGCGGGACTGCGGCGACCATCACAGCGAGGGCGACCAGGTGGGTGGAGCCGAACGCCGTGAACTCCGTGGCGAGCGGGACGAGCACGCGTTCATCATCTCCCTCGCGATCTGGGAAGAATCTCGCCCTCGCAGTCGAAACCGGTCGCCGCCACCCGTCACAGTGGTGAGGTCGCGACCGCGCCCTCACCACACCAGGAGGAGAAACCATCCATGAGCCGCTACCTCATCCTGCTGCCGGCACCCGAAGCGGAGTGGGCGCTGCTGCCGGAGTCCGAGCACGAGAAGGGCATGGCCTCGCACCGCCAGTTCCACGAGGATCTCGCATCCGGTGGGCACACCGTGGTGAGCGCGGGTCCGCTCGAGCCGTCCGCGCAGGCGACCTCGATGCGACCGGACGGTCAGGGGGGCGCGCTGGTGACGGACGGGCCGTTCACCGAGTCCGCCGAGCAGATCGTGGGGTTCTACCTCGTCGAGTCCGACGACGAGGAGCACGTGCGCGCCGCCTGCGAGCGGTTCGCGTCTCGCGGTGAGCTCATCGAGTTCCGACGCCTGGCCGAGTAGAACGATCAGTGGAGGAGAAGGACATGACCGAGTACGTGGTGCTGATCATCGGGGACGCCGAGCGTTGGTGGACGACGATGAGCTTCCAGGAGCGCAAGGACGGGTACGCCGAGTACGAGCGGTTCGGCGCCGAGCTCGAGAAGCGCGGGCACAAGGTCACCGGCGGCGCCGAGCTGCAGGGGAACGCGACGGCGCGATCGATCCCGGCCGGCGGCGGGTCGGTGACCGACGGCCCGTTCACCGAGACGGCCGAGCAGGTGGGCGGGTTCTACCAGGTCGAGACCGACGACCTCGACGACCTGCTCGACTGCTGCCAGATCATCGCGGCGCTCGGCGACGGGATCGAGGTCCGGCCGGTCGTGGTGCCGGAGGACCGTCCGCGGGACGACGGGTGAAGCGTTACATCCTGTTCCTCGCCTACGAGCCGGGCGGTTGGGACGCGGGGGACGAAGCGGTCCGGCAACAGTTCTTCGACGCGCACCATGCGTTCGAGACGTTCGTGAACGCGCGCGGCCGACAGCTCGGGTCGGCAGCGCTCGCCGACGCTGACATCGCGACCACGGTCCGGCACACCGACGGCGTGGCCACGGTGTCCGACGGCCCCTACGTCGAGACGGTCGAGTTCGTCGGTGGCTACTACGACGTGGAGCTGCCCGACCTCGACACGGCGATCGAAGCGGCGTCGCTGCTGCCGCGCTCCTACGCCGTCGAGATCAGGCCGACCGTGACCATCGAGGGGTACGAGTCTCCGTGACCGATGCCGGGCTCGCGCTCGAGGAGGTCGTGCGCGAGGAGTGGGGACGGCTCACGTCCCTGCTCCTCGCACAGTTCCGCAGGCTCGACCTCGTGGAGGACGCACTGGCCGACGCGGTGGAGGCGGCGGCCCGCCGGTGGCCCGAGGACGGAGTGCCCCTCAAGCCCGCCGCGTGGTTGATGACCACGGCCCGGCGGCGGGTGATCGACCGGCTGCGGGCGGAGTCCATGGCCCAGCGCAAGGTTCCGTTGCTGGTGACCGACGTCGAACGGCAGGAGGAGGGGAGCCGGACGATGGCCGATCCGGGCGACCTCGTGGAGGACGACCTGCTGCGGCTGGTGCTGATGTGCACCCACCCCGCGCTCTCTGCGGAGTCGGCGTGCGCCCTCGCGCTGCGGCTGGTCCTCGGTGTCAGCACCCACGACATCGCCCGGCTGTTCCTCGTGACCGAACCGACCATGGCCGCTCGGATCACACGGGCGAAGAAGAAGGTCGTGACCGCTGGCATCCCGTTCGCGGTCCCGGCCGCCGACGACCTGCCGGCGCGGCTGGAGACGGTCGCACAGACGGCGTACCTCGCCTTCACCGCAGGTTATGCCCCGGGCAGCGGGCCGGACCTGCTGCGGGTGGAGCTGGCGGGCGAGGCGATCCGGCTGGTGCGGGTCGTGCTCGGGCTTCGTCCCGGGGAGCCGGCGCTGGTCGCGCTCCTCGCACTGATGCTCCTCCAGCACTCGCGACGGGATGCGCGGGTCGGTGACGGCGGTCGGCTGGTGCTGCTCGACGACCAGGACCGTGGCCGGTGGCGCCGGGACGAGATCGACGAGGCGCTGCTGCTGCTGTCGGAACCGGTGCTGGCCGGCCCGATCAGCCCGGTGGCGGCGGCGTACGTCGTCCAGGCCCGGATCGCCGCCGAGCATGCGACCGCGGCCGCTCCCGACGACACCCGGTGGGACCGGATCGTGGATCACTACGACGTCCTCGTGCAGCTGACGCCCAGCCCGAGCGCCCGGCTGGCACGGGCCGTGGCGGTGGCCCAGGCGGACGGCCCGGCGGCCGGCCTCGACGCGTTGGAGGGAATCGAGATCATTGGCAGCCACCGCGTCGACGCGGTTCGCGCCGAGCTGCTCTCGCGGGCCGGGCGCGTGGCCGAGGCACGCACGGCCTACGACGCCGCGATCTCGACCTGCCGCAACGACGCGGAACGCGCCCATCTGGTCGAGCGCCGCGACCGGCTCGCTTGACCGCGACTACTGTGACGAGGACCGTGGGAGCCTGCCGGAACCGGGGAGGGACCGATGGGCGCGAGGGACGACTTCGTGGGACACCTGCGCGAGCTGTGGCCAGCGGTGTCGCCCTACTACACCGAGGTGCAGCCGCACGACCTGGTCAAGGTCCGCCGCCAGCTGGACGAGCACCTGGCAGCCACGGCGATGGCCGACGAGGCGATGTTGCTGGCCGATCGGCTGCACGCGCTGCTGGACCGCAAGGAGGAGCTCCAGGGTGAGCAGTGCTGCGTGCTCCAAGCCGCCGTGCACTACTTCCTCGAGGTCGACGACAGCTGGAACGACCTGACGGCTGGTGGGCTCGCCGACGACCACCGGGTCGTCCGAGCGGCCGAGCTGGCGCTCAGTCCAGGCCACTGACGTCGGGCGGGACGTCGACCGAGTACTCGGTCAGCACCTCGATCGGGATCACCTCGAGCGCACGGTAGTTCGTCGAGGCGAGCACGACGGGCGCGGCTACGCCTGCGTCGTAGGACTGCCGCCACCGCCCGGCGACCACACACCAGCGGTCGCCGGGGTGGAGCCCCGGGAACTGCCACTCCGGTAGCGGCGTCGTGAGGTCGTTGCCGACCGAGCGCTGGTGCTCGAGGAACTCGCTGGTCATCACGGCACAGACGGCGTGGAGCCCGGGGTCGAGCGGGCCGCACGTGCAGCTTCCGTCGCGGTAGAAGCCGGTCACCGGGTCGTTGCTGCAGGGCTCGAGCGGGTCGCCGAGCACGTTGCGCTGGGTGGCGGCGTCGGGCCTATCAACCACGGCCGGGCACCTCGTCGGAGCCGAGCACCTCGCGGTAGACGCCGACCGTGCGGTCGGCGATGGCGCCCCAGGAGAACGACTCGATCGCGCGTTGTCGGCCCGCATGACCCATCGCGGTGGCCCGCGCCGGATCGGACACGACGGTCGTGAGCGCCTCGGCGAAAGCGGCGACGTAGCCCTCGGGGTCGAGCGGAGCGCCGGTGCCGTCCCCCTGTCCCGGGGGCGCCTGCTCGATCGGGACCAGCACGCCGGTCTCACCGTCGACGACCACCTCGGGGATGCCCCCGGTCGCCGTGGCCACGACGGCGGTCTCGCACGCCATCGCCTCGAGGTTGACGATGCCGAGCGGCTCGTAGATCGAGGGGCACGCGAAGACGGTCGCCGCGGTGAGCAGGATGACGACGTCGCGACGCGGGAGCATCTCGCGCAGCCAGACGACGCCGGTCCGCTCGGCCGCGAGCGAGGCCGCGAGCGCCTCGACCTCGGCCTCGATCGCGGGCGTGTCCGGCGCCCCGGCGCACAGCACGATCTGGACCTCGGGGGGGAGCGCGGCGCACGCCCGCAGGAAGAGCGGCAGTCCCTTCTGGCGGGTGATCCGGCCGACGAAGACGACGGAGGGTCTCGCTGGATCGACGCCGAGCTCGCGGAGTCTCCCCGGGTCGTCGATCGGCGCCCAGTCGGCGGTGTCGATGCCGTTGTGCACCACGTGGACCCTGCTGGGGTCGAGTGCGGGGTAGCACCGGAGCACGTCGTCACGCATCGCTGCGGAGACCGCGATCACGGCTCCCGCTGCCTCGTACGCCGTGCGTTCGACCCAGGACGACACGGCGTACCCACCGCCGAGCTGCTCGGCCTTCCACGGTCGCAGCGGCTCCAGGGAGTGCGCGCTCACCACGTGCGGCACGTCGTGGAGGAGTCCGGCCAGGTGGCCGGCGAGATTCGCGTACCACGTGTGAGAGTGGACCAGGTCAGCCCCGCCGCACGCGTCGGCGATGACCAGGTCGACCCCGATCGTGCGGAGGGCGGCGTTGGCGTGCCTGAGGTCAGC
>NZ_DASUTK010000194.1:0-8197 GCF_036374615.1 Nocardioides sp. | reverse complement strand
GCCGCCGAGCCCGCGCGGCGCCGAGGCGTCACCACCCCACCACCCGGACGCGGAGTGGAGCTGCAGCACGTCGATGTAGTCGGGGAGCAGCCGGGGCGGCGCCATCGGCACCAGCAGGTAGAGCACCAGACCGAGCACGGTGGCGACCGCGAGGGCCTGCCGGGCCGGCTGGTAGGCCTCCCACCCGCGACGGTAGAGCCAGACCAGCACCACCGCCGTGACGATGTAGTGCAGCGTCGCGTACCAGTAGCTCGCCACCAGCCCCATCGCGTCCTGCGTCGCGAACCAGACGTTCAGCGTCTGCTCGACGTCGAGCAGCAGCCAGCGCTCGACTGCCACCAGATCGCGGGCCCGCTCGGCGGCGGGCGCGAAGGCGTCGTCGGCGAAGAGCCGTGACGCCGAGTACGCGACGTACAGCAGGACCAGCAGCGCAAACTCACGAAACCCCCGTTTCATGAGCGGGACTATACTGGGTATGGCCCCGAGACGCCTCCGGATTAGCCCCGAGTCGTCCCCTGAGATTCAGACGCGCCGCAAGACGGCGGTCACCTTCCCGAGGATGGTGGCGTGAGTGCCGTCGATCGGCTCGTAGGCGTCGTTGTGGGGGAGCAGCCAGACCTTCCCGTCCTTGCGCTGGAACGTCTTGACCGTCGCCTCGCCCTCGATCATGGCCGCCACGATCTCGCCGTTGTCGGCCGTCGGCTGCTGCCGGATCACGACGTAGTCGCCGTTGCAGATCGCAGCGTCGACCATCGAGTCGCCGGAGACCTCGAGCAGGAAGAGCGTGCCGTCGCCGACCAGCTGCTTGGGCAGCGGGAAGACGTCCTCGATCCGCTCCTCGGCCAGGATCGGCCCACCGGCCGCGATCCGGCCGACCACCGGGACGTACGACGCGGCCGGTGCTGCGTCGCCGACGCCGGTCTCGTCGAAGGAGGTCTCCTCGGCGCTGCCGAGGCTGCGGCGGGCCGCCATCACCTCGGGGAGGAAGACCTCGAGGGCCCGCGGCCGCTTGGGGTCGCGCTTGAGATAGCCCTTCTCCTCGAGCGTCTTCAGCTGGTGGGCCACGCTGCTGGAGCTGGTCAGCCCCACGGCGCTCCCGATCTCGCGCATGCTCGGCGGGTAGCCCCGCTTCTCGATCGAGTCCTTGATCGTGGCCAGCACCTTCTGCTGGCGCGGGGTCAGACCCGTCGCGTCGGCCGGCCCGTCGGGCAGCTCGGAGACCTTCTTCTCAGCCATGGCAGGAGGGTGTCACGACCGCTCGAGGATTTCAAACACCTGTTCGAACCGCGTGTCGTCAGTCGAGCCCCCGTACGCGGAGTACCGCCTGGGTCCGATCGCGGACCTGAAGCTTGGTCAGCACGTTCGAGACGTGGTTCTGCACCGTCTTGAGGCTGAGGTCGAGATCTCGTGCGATCTCGGGGTTGCTCATGCCCTGCGCCAGCAGTGCGAGCACCTCCGACTCGCGACGCGTGAGGCCGTGACCCGCGGGGCGGTCGACGAGTGTGGCCGCCACGCCGGGCCCGACGACGGCTCCTCCCGCGGCGACCGTGCGGATCGCGGCGAGCACCTCGTCCTGGCCCGCCTCCTTGAGGAGGTAGCCGCGTGCGCCGACCCGGAGCGCGGCGACCACGCTGTTGTCGTCGGCGACCATCGTCAGCACCAGCACCGCGACGTCCGGGGCGGCGGTGACGATCCGCCGGGTGGCCTCGAGCCCGGGCGTGCGGGGCAGGTTGAGATCCATCAGCACCACGTCGGGCCGCAGCTCGAGCGTCCGCGCGACGGCGGCCTCCCCGTCCCCCGCCTGACCGACGACGGTGATGTCGGGAACGGTCTCCAGGAGCCCGGTCAGCCCGGTCCGGAAGAGTGGGTGGTCGTCGACCACCAGGACGCGGATCACCGGACCGACTCGGTTCGTACCGGGAGTCGGATCGTGACGGTGGTGCCGTGGCCGCGGCTGAGGATCTCCACCTGCCCGCCGATCTCGTGCGCCCGCTCGCGCATGCTCGTCATCCCCAGCCCCGCGGCCGGCTCCGCCCCGCCTCTGCCGTCGTCGGCGACGGAGATCACCAGCGTGCCGTCGTCCAGCGATCCCGCGACGCGACAGCTCGTCGCCGAGGCGTGCCGCACCACGTTGGTCAGGGCCTCCTGCGTCACGCGGTACGCCGCGACCTCGACCGCCGCCGGCAGCGGGGGACGACCCGCGGGCAGCTCGAGCTCGAGCGCTAGCCCGGAACGGTCTCTGAGCTCGCGGCCGAGCTCGGCCACCGCACCGAAGAGTCCCAGGTCGTCGATGACCGGCGGGCGCAGGCCTTCCACGATCCGTCGCACCTCGGTCACGGTCTCGCGCAGGCCCGCGCGCAGCTGCTCGATCCGGTCGCCGGGGTCGGCGCCGGCGGCGAGGAGGTTCTGCACGGCGTCGACCTGGAGCCCGAGGCCCGCGAGCGACGGGCCGAGTCCGTCGTGGAGGTCGCGGCGGAGGCGGCGCCGCTCCTGCTCGCGTCCGAGGACGAGCTGCTCGCGGGCCCGGTGGAGCGAGTCGACCACGGCCGTCGTGTGCACGGCAGCGCCGATCTGGTGGGCCAGGTCGACGAGCAGCTCACGGTCGGCCGGTCGCAGCGGTCGCCCGGCCCACTGCAGGGTGCCGACCTCGGCGCCGTACGCCATCAGGGGGAGTCGTTCGGTCACGGCCGCGTCAGCGCCCGATGCAGCCAGCTGGCGGCCGTCGGCGTCCTGGATCTCGACGTGGTCGAGCCCCAGGCCGTGGACGAGCTCGTCGGTGAGCGCCGCCAGGAGCGCCCGGCCGTCGGCGGCGTCGGCCAACCGGCGACCGGTGTCGGCCAGCACCTCAGCCGGCGTCGACCACCGGCCGTAGGTCACCCGGGTGACGCCGCGCTGGAGCGAGTCACGCATCGGCGCGAACGCGACGGCCACGACCCCGGCTGCCGCCCACGGCAGCCAAGGGGCTCCCCGGTCGCGCAGCATCACACCGACCCCGCCGACGATGAGTGCGTAGACGCACGCGAGCACGGCCGAGAGCGCGAGGTAGGTCAGGGTGCGTCGGGCCACCTGCTGCACGTCGTACAGGCGGCGCTGGAACATCGCGACGCCCACGGCGACCGGGACCGGCAGCGCCGCGAGTGCGAACATCCACGGCCGGACCCACGACGTCGAGGCGATCGGGAGCACCAGCAGCGGCAGCGCGAAGGCGACGCCGAAGCCGACGATCTGCTGGCGCACCAGCTCGCCCCCGGTCCGCCACCGGCGGATCAGGGCGTGGACAGCCACGACCAGCGCCACGAACGAGGCGGCGAGTGAGCCGACCGCCAGCAGGTCCGCGGCGAACTGCCAGCTCTCGGACACCCCCAGCGGGTTGTCGACCCCAGCCAGTCTCTCCTCCAACGGCTCGGGCGCGACGAGCGAGGCCAGCGTGAAGGCGGCGATACTGCCGGCGACCAGCCGGACCGACCACCGGGTCGGTGCCCGCCCGGTCGGGAAGACCAGCGGAAGTGCGAGGACCAGCAGCAGCCAACCGAGGCCGCGACCGGCGGAGCCGATCACACCGAGGAGGGCGTACCCCGACGAGTCCGGGTCGCGCGCGAGCCCGGTGACCGCGGCCGCAAGCAGAGCCTCGCCGAGACCCCAGGCGGCGCTGCCCGCCAGCATCAACCACCCGACCGGATGGGCCGGGCGACCGAGCTCGACGGCGACGCCGACGAGCGCGTAGGTCGCGACGACGACGACGATCGCCACGTCGTCGGCGAGCGGGCGACCTGTGTCTGCCGCCGCCGCGACCACCGCGCTGGTGATCGCGAGGACAGCCAGCAGCGAAGCCGCGCACAGCCTGGTCGCCCGCATCGCCTCACCTCGGGTCAAGCGTGCCCGATGACGACGTCCCGCGGGTGTGAACCGACGGGGTTCGTCCGCGCGTCCGAGGTGTCGTCCTTGTGGCGCAGCATCAGGACGCCGACGCCCACGAACCACACCATGAAGACGAGGGTGCCCCAGTCCTGAGCCCCGAGGCCGGCGAGCGGGGTCGAGGCCAGCAGTGCCAGCCCCGTCGCCACCCCGAACCAGCCGAACCAGCGGGCGTGGACCCGGTCGGCGAGTGCCGCCACCGCGAAGCCGAGCGTGCTCCCGCCGAGCAGCAGCAGGCTGAGGAAGTAGCCGAAGATCCTCACGTTGTTGAGCGCGAAGGCGGCCTCGAGGTCCAGGCCGTGCTGGGCGCCGTACATCGCTGCGGCCCCGGGCGGGAAGCCGACCGCGAACGTGACCGTGACGTAGGCGAGGCCGCAGAGCAGGCCGGTCTGGGCGGCCCACGCCCCGGCCTCGGAGCGCCGCCCGAGGACCCGGCCCAGGAAGACCAGCGCCGGGACCATCAGCAGGAAGCCGAAGGACTCCAGCACGCCACCGGTGAAGACCCGGGTGATGTCACCGTTGACGTAGGCGTCGGTGATGCCCTGCAGCCCGTCCGAGAAGAGTGGGCCCTGCTGCAGGAACAGGCCGACCGGGATCAGGGCGACATGGGCGATGCAGAGCGCTCCGGCGAGTTGCCAGAGGCGACGAGGTACGACGGTCATGGGTCCTCCTGGGTGTCGGTGATGGTGCTCCGAGCGTGTGGCCACCGCGGCTCGGGCGCCTCGGGCCGCTTCCCGGGCGACCCGGGAAGTTCTCCCGAGGACGCTTGACCGGTTCGAACACGTGCTCTAATCTCGTACACATGTTCGATCGAACGTCTGCTCGACCGACTGCTACCACGGGGGTTGTCAGTGGTCGTCGGCAGGCTTTCGGTCGAACGCACTGACCACCAGGCTGACCGCCGCTTCCCCAGGAGGTCCCGATGAGCACGATGACCCTTTCCGCCCCGATCGCCCGGCCCACCTCGACGGTGCGCCTGACCCGCCGTGGCCGGCTGGTCGTCTTCGCCGCCGGCCTGCTGGCGATCCTGGCGCTGGGCGTGTTCTGGGGCACCGGCTCGGTCGCCTCCGGTGAGCGGGGCCAGGCCGAGCGCACCCTCGTCGTCCAGGTCCAGCCCGGCGACACCCTCTACGACCTCGCCGCTCGTCTCACCACCGACGGCGATGTCAACGCGATGGTGGAGCAGATCGAGGACCTCAACCGACTCGACTCCTCCTTCCTGTACGCCGGCCAGAAGCTGCGCGTCCCCACCGGCGGCTGAGCCGCCCCACACACCTCCGTCGCCCGCCTCGACCCCGGGCGACGGTGAGCCGGGGAAGACAAGGGGCGGGCCACGCGCTGGCCCGCCCCTTGCGGTTGTTCAGGGTTTGTGACCCGGGGCAGATGCGGGCCCGGTTCCCGGCTACGCGGTGGGTTGGTGTCAAATACTGACGTCAATCCACCGCGTAAGCGCACTCCGGACACGTCTTCACGGGGCCGGACCAGCCGCGCGCATGGAGCAGGCGCCCGATGCGGTGAGCAGTGGCGCACGGCCGCGCGAACACCTGCCCCCACCCCAGCCGCACGCTGAACAAGCCGTCCACGGCAGCGTCGAGATCCCGATCGAGGTCGTGGTCGCGGGCGCCGGCGTTGTCGTGGAAGAGTCGACCGTCGAGCTCGACGACCAGGCGCTGAGCTCGATACTCGACGTCCCGGTACACCGGCCCGCGAGCCGATGCCCTCACCTGCCGTCGAGGAACGGCGAGGCCGTGGGGCCGCTCGACCCGCGTGAGGTAGCCATGCTCCAGGACTGAGCAGGTGCCCTGCGCGAGGTCGTCAAGCACTCCCTCCAGGAACGAGCGCCGCGCGACCCGGGTGCGACCAGCGATGGCGGTCAACAGCCGATCCGTGGTCGTACGACGTGACTGTAGGGCGTCCGCGAGCACCTCTATCGCGGCGAAATCGCTCTTCGACCTGGCCGCCACGTCCACCAGCGCCTCCTCGATCCGGACTCTGGGCGGTGAGCAGTTCCACTGCACGCGGTCGGCGAAGCCAAGCATCCGGTGTAGCGAGACCCCCGCCGGTGCGGCGACGTTGCGATTCCGCTCGACGGCCACGTGGATCAGTCGCTCGTCGGCTCGCCGTCCGGGGCCGTCGGCGGCCCTGATGGCCGAGGAGTGGCTGAGTGCGGCCGGAGCGAGCGCGAGCGTGGCAGCCCACGCGCGCTGCAACCAGGTGAGTTGTCCGGTGTGGTTGACGTAGACGCCGCGATGCACGACGGTCAGCTCGCGCCGCCTGACCAGGCGCCTGATGTCGTAGGAGGTCAGACCTCGCTCCATCGCCTGGCTGCGCGTGACGACGCCGACCTGAAGCTCGAGCAGGTCCGCTAACACCTCCACGGGAAGTCTCTGCCCGCGGGTAGGGCCAGTGAACCCTGGTGACGACGCGGCTGTGGATTACCGAGCCGCTCGGCGGCCTCCGATGGCTCGCGGCTGGTCGGGCGCGGAGCTCGTCGGTTTGGTGATCCCGAGGACGCGCATGATCCGGGCCACCAGCATCAGCCCGATGAACAGGCAGGCGACGGCACCGAAGCCGGCCAGGCCGAGGAAGAGCCAAGCGCCGGAGGAGCCGGCCCGGGCCTGGACTCCGAAATCGATCGCTGCTCGCACCAGGTAGCCCCAGGCCACGACGCCTGCGGTGACGCCGAGCGCCAGCGCGAGCACGGTGGGTCGAAAGCGCGCCTTCGGCTTGGCGGCTACTCGCTTCCCCCGGGACGTCACGAGGGTCATTCTCCCCGATGTGTCCAGCCCGCGATCTCGACCCTCTCGCACACCGCGACACGCCGTCTCGAGACCCGGCGCACCGGCTCTGACCTGCGCAGATGCACTCGCCGCCGATCTCCCTCGAACTGTTTGCGGCATTCTCTTGCGCCGCCCCCGCCGGAGACGTACGGTTACCACTACATCTAGTAGTTACAACGGTGTGGTTTTCCACATCTAGTTCACACGAACCAGGTGCGTGACTCACATCACGGCGTGACTACTCCACAGGAAACGCCGCTCGATCCACAGGAATCACCCCTCGTCGGAGGGTGTTCTAGTCATGCCGGAAGGAGGCTTGCGATGCACTGCCCGTACTGCCGCCACAGCGACACCCGGGTCGTCGACTCGCGGGTCGCCGAGGACGGCGGGTCCATCCGGCGGCGGCGTACCTGTGCCTCCGAGGCGTGCGGCAAGCGCTTCACCACCGTGGAGCTGATGCAGCTGACGGTGCTCAAGCGGTCCGGCGCCACCGAGCCCTTCACCCGCGAGAAGGCCGTCGCCGGCGTCCGCAAGGCGTGCAAGGGCCGGCCCGTGTCCGAGGACGACTTGGCCTGCCTCGGACAGGCGGTTGAGGACGCGCTGCGGTTGGCCGGACACGCGGAGGTGCCCGCCCACGAGGTCGGGCTCGCGATCCTCGGCCCGCTCCGCGAGCTCGACGAGGTCGCCTACCTCCGGTTCGCGTCGGTCTACCGCGGCTTCGAGTCCGCAGCCGACTTCGAGGCCGAGATCCAGATGCTCCGGCTCGAGGCGGAGCAGCCACCTCAGCCCCAGTCGATGCCGACGGGCTGACCCAGACTGGCCCGGCGTGCGTAGTGGGGAAGCTGCGTGCGCCGGGCCACACCAAACGCGAGCAAGAGAAGTACCAGGCAGCAGTACCACCAGAGAACAGGGGAGACTCGGATGACGGAGACCGTGAGCGGCTCAGCCAAGGGCGGAGTCAAGGGCGCAGGCGTGGAGATCAAGCGGATCTTCAGCACCGAGGGCGTGCACCCGTACGACGAGATCACGTGGGAGCGCCGCGACGTCGTGCAGACCAACTGGAAGACCGGCGAGACCGTCTTCGAGCAGCGCGGTGTCGAGTTCCCTGACTTCTGGAGCGTCAACGCCTCCACGATCGTCACCACCAAGTACTTCCGCGGCGCCGTCGGCACCGAGGCCCGCGAGCAGAGCCTGCGGCAGCTGATCGACCGGGTCGTCAAGACCTACCGGGCGGCCGGCGAGGAGCACGGCTACTTCACGACCCCGGCCGACGCCGAGCTGTTCGAGCACGAGCTGACCTGGCTGCTCGTGCACCAGTACTTCTCGTTCAACTCCCCCGTCTGGTTCAACGTCGGCACGAAGAGCCCGCAGCAGGTCTCCGCGTGCTTCATCCTCTCCGTCGACGACTCCATGGACTCGATCCTGAACTGGTACAAGGAGGAGGGCTTCATCTTCAAGGGCGGCTCCGGCGCCGGCCTGAACCTCTCCCGCATCCGCTCCGC
>NZ_DASUTK010000193.1:0-9026 GCF_036374615.1 Nocardioides sp. | reverse complement strand
TGTGACGGGGCGACCTGGCACTCGGGCCACAGAGGTCGTGTCATGATGACCGGCGTGACGAACGGTGGGGACGGCAGCGAACCGGTACGCGTCCTGGTGGTGGACGACCAGGAGCTGTTCCGCCGAGGACTCACGATGCTGCTCGCGAGCGAGGACGGCATCGACGTGGTCGGCGAGGCGGGCGACGGGATCGAGGGCACGACCCTGGCCGAGTCCGTGGCGCCTGACGTGGTGCTGCTCGACGTACGCATGCCGCGGCGGTCGGGCATCGAGGCCTGTCTCGCGATCAAGGAGAGCGTGCCGTCCGCGAAGATCATCATGCTCACCGTCTCCGACGAGGAGGCCGACCTCTACGAGGCTGTGAAGAGCGGCGCGTCCGGGTACCTCCTCAAGGACTCCTCGATCGAGGAGGTGGCGCAGGCGGTCCGCGTGGTGTCGGAGGGTCAGTCGCTGATCAGCCCGTCGATGGCGGTCAAGCTGATCGATGAGTTCAAGCAGATCTCGCGTCCCGAGAAGGGCGCCGTCGGCGGCGGGCTGCGGCTCACCGACCGCGAGCTCGAGGTGCTCCGCCTGGTCGCGACCGGCATGAACAACCGCGAGATCGCCAAGCAGCTGGTGATCAGCGAGAACACCGTCAAGAACCACGTGCGCAACATCCTCGAGAAGCTCCAGCTGCACTCGCGCATGGAGGCCGTCATGTATGCCGTCAAGGAGAAGCTCCTCGACCTCCCCTGAGGCCCAGGGACTGTCACCGCGTCGTGGTTGAGTGCTACCCGTGACGCAATCGATCAGTCGCGCCCAAGCACGCCGGATCGCGCTCGCCGCGCAGGGGTTCCTCGACCCGGCTCACTCGGCGCCCACGATGCGCACGTTCGCGCGCACCCTCGAGCGCACCGGCGTGCTCCAGGTCGACTCGGTCAACGTGCTGGCCCGGGCGCACCTGATGCCGCTGTACTCGCGGATGGGTCCCTACGACCTCCGGCTCCTCGAGCGCGCCAGCACCGGCACCCGCCGCCGGGTGGTCGAGTACTGGGCGCACGTGCAGGCGTTCATGCCGGTCGAGCTGTGGCCCTACATGCAGTTCCGCCGCGACCACTACCGGCGCCAACGCGGCAAGTGGGGGTTCAGCGCGCACCAGGGGCTCGAGGAGGGTGTGCTGGCGGCCGTGCGCGAGCGTGGTCCGGTCACCGCCCGCGACCTCGACGCCGAGTTCAGCGGGCCGCGTAGCAAGGAGAACTGGGGCTGGAACTGGTCCGAGGCACGGCAGGCCCTCGACTACCTCTTCCTCGTCGGCGACGTCGCGATCGCGGGCCGCAACAGCCAGTTCGAGGTCCGCTACGACGTGCCGGAGCGGGTGCTGCCCGGAGCCGTGCTCGAGCACCCGGTCCCGACCATCGAGGAGTCCGGCCGGGAGCTGGTCCGACGGGCCGCGCGCTCGCACGGGATCGGTACCGCGGCGTGCTTCGCCGACTACTACCGGATGCGCACGGTCCCCGGGAAGAACGGGGAGCCGTCCGCACAGCAGGCGATCGCCGAGCTCGTGGAGGCCGGCGAGCTGGAGCAGGTCTCGGTGGAGGGGTGGCGCAAGCCGGCGTACCTCCACGTCGACGCGCGCCGACCCCGCAGGGTCAGCGCGAGGACCCTGCTCAGCCCGTTCGACCCGGTGGTGTGGCGACGTGACCGCACCGAGACGCTCTTCGACTTCTTCTACCGGATCGAGATCTACGTCCCCGCCCCACAGCGCCAGTACGGCTACTACGTGCTGCCGTTCCTGCTCGGCGACCGGATCGTCGCCCGGGTGGACCTCAAGGCCGACCGACTCGGCGGGAGGCTCCTCGTGCAGGGTGCCTTCGCCGAGGAGGGGGCGCCGCCGGAGACCGCCGGAGAGCTGGCCACCGAGCTGTGGCGGCTGGCGGGATGGCTGGGCCTGTCCGACGTCACGGTCGCCGACCGGGGTGACCTCGCCCGGCCACTCACCGCGGAGCTTCTCCACGGGAAATCAAGCGAAGCTTCGAGCGCTGGGTAGCATGGCCGACGGCCGTCCGGCCGTTTCACGGCCGCCAGACGCCGCATCCCTCAGCACCAACCCAGGAGTCAGTCCCCAGTGCCTGCCATCATCGACAAGATCCTCCGCATCGGCGAGGGCAAGATCCTCCGCCAGCTCGAGTCGGTCGCGGAGGCCGTCAACGCCGTCGAGGACGACTTCGTCGCCATGAGCGACGACCAGCTCCGCGGCATGACCGACGAGTTCCGGACGCGGCTGGCCGATGGTGAGACGCTCGACGAGATCATGCCCGAGGCGTTCGCGACGGTGCGCGAGGCTGCCAAGCGGGTCATCGGTCAGCGTCACTTCGACGTGCAGCTCATGGGTGGCGCGGCGCTGCACCTGGGCAACATCGCCGAGATGAAGACCGGTGAGGGCAAGACGCTGGTCGCGACGCTGCCGGCGTACCTCAACGCCCTGGAGGGCAAGGGCGTCCACATCGTCACCGTCAACGACTACCTGGCGAAGTACCACGCGGAGTGGATGGGCCGGATCCACCACTTCCTCGGCCTCACCACCGGCGTCATCCTGCCGCAGATGAAGAAGGAGGAGCGCCGCGAAGCCTATGCCTGCGACATCACCTACGGCACCAACAACGAGCTCGGGTTCGACTACCTGCGCGACAACATGGCCGGCTCCCTCGAGGAGTGCGTCCAGCGCGGTCACAACTTCGCGATCGTCGACGAGGTCGACTCGATCCTGATCGACGAGGCCCGGACGCCGTTGATCATCAGTGGCCCGACCCAGGACGAGGTCCGTTGGTACGGCGAGTTCTCCAAGATCGCAGCCAAGCTGACGCGCGACGTCGACTACGAGGTCGACGAGAAGAAGCGCACCATCTCCGTGCTCGAGCCCGGCATCACCAAGGTCGAGGACCACCTCGGCATCGAGAACCTGTACGAGTCGGTGAACACGCCGCTGATCTCCTTCATGCACAACTCGATCAAGGCCAAGGAGCTGTTCCACAACGACAAGGAGTACGTCGTCATGAACGGCGAGGTGCTCATCGTCGACGAGCACACCGGCCGGATCCTCTCGGGTCGCCGCTACAACGACGGCCTGCACCAGGCGATCGAGGCCAAGGAGGGGGTCGAGATCCGCGAGGAGTACCAGACGCTCGCGACGATCACGCTCCAGAACTACTTCCGCCTGTACAAGAAGCTCTCCGGCATGACCGGTACCGCCATGACCGAGGCGAGCGAGTTCGACAAGATCTACAGCCTCGGCGTGGTCCCCATCCCCACCAACAAGCCGATGGCCCGGATCGACCAGTCCGACCTCGTCTACCGCACCGAGGAGGCGAAGTACGACGCTGTGGTGGAGGACATCGCCGAGCGGAACCGCCGGGGGCAGCCGATCCTGGTCGGCACGGTCTCGGTCGAGAAGTCCGAGCACCTCTCCAGCAAGCTGAAGCAGCGCGGCATCCCGCACACGGTCCTCAACGCCAAGCAGCACGCGGACGAGGCCAAGGTCGTCGCGCTGGCCGGCCACAAGGGCGCGGTCACGGTCGCCACCAACATGGCCGGTCGTGGTACCGACATCATGCTCGGCGGCTCGGTCGACTTCCTCGCCGACCAGGAGCTGCGCAAGCAGGGGCTCGACCCGGTCGAGAACCCGGAGGAGTACGACGCCGCGTGGCCCGAGACCGTCGAGCGGGTCAAGGGGCAGGTCGCCGCCGAGCACGACGAGGTCCGCGACCTCGGCGGCCTCTACGTGATCGGCACCGAGCGGCACGAGTCCCGCCGGATCGACAACCAGCTGCGCGGCCGCTCCGGCCGACAGGGCGACCCCGGGGAGTCGCGGTTCTACCTGTCGCTGCAGGACGAGCTGATGCGACTCTTCAAGTCCGACTGGGTCGACCGGATCCTGACCGTCATGCGGATCCCCGACGACGTCCCGATCGAGAACAAGCGCGTCACGAACGCGATCGCCAACGCGCAGGGCCAGGTCGAGTCGCAGAACTTCGAGTCGCGCAAGAACGTCCTGAAGTACGACGACGTGATGAGCCGCCAGCGTGAGGTCATCTACGGCGAGCGGCGCAAGGTCCTCGAGGGCGCCGACCTCGAGGCTCAGGTGCGCGGCTTCATCGACGACGTCGTGGCCGGGTACGTCGCGACCACGACCGAAGACCTCGCCGAGGAGTGGGATCTCGACGCGCTGTGGAGCGCCCTCGGGCAGCTCTACGACATGGGGATCGACCAGGCGTCGTACGTCGAGAAGCACGGCGGCCGCCCGGGGCTCTCACGCGAGCAGCTGACCGAGGACCTGCAGGCCGACGCCCAGGCGGCGTACGACCGCCGGGTCGCGGAGGTCGGCGACGAGGTGATGCGCGAGCTCGAGCGTCGGGTCGTGCTGTCGGTGCTCGACCGCAAGTGGCGCGAGCACCTCTACGAGATGGACTACCTGCGCGAGGGCATCTACCTGCGGGCCTACTCCCAGCGCGACCCGCTCGTGGAGTACCAGCGCGAGGGCTTCGACATGTTCGCCGCGATGATGAACGGCATCAAGGAGGAGTCGGTCGGCTTCCTCTTCAATCTCGAGGTGTCCCTCGACGAGGACGACGAGGACGACGGGGGCGAGGAGGAGATCGAGGTCGTCGAGCCGCTGCAGCAGGAGGTGCCGGCGTTCGGCACCCCCGCCCCTGCCGGGGCTGGCGCGGCGACTCGCGAGGCTCCCCACATCCACGCCAAGGGGCTCGAGCGTCCCAAGCAGCCGCAGCGCCTCACGTACACCGGCCCGGAGGAGGGCGTCGGCGCCGTCGGCGAGGAGAACGCGGCCACGCACACGACTGTCACCAACGAGGGTGACCCGTACGCCGGCGTCGGCCGCAACGCCGAGTGCCCCTGCGGCTCGGGCAAGAAGTTCAAGAAGTGCCACGGCGCACCGGGCGGCCCGACCGGACTGACGGCTCGCGCCAACGGCTGACCTGGCGCTACTACTCGCTCCAGTTGCCGTGGAAGCCGGCCGGCACCCGGCCGGGCAGGTGCACGGACGCGACGTCCTCGAGGCTGGCCGCGTCCAGAAGCCGCAGGTGGCTGCGGCCCTCGGCACGGTCGTGGACGTATCCCATCAGCACGCCGTCGCCCTCCGTGGTGCCGTCCGGGGCCGGCACGAAGCAGAACTCACTCGCCTCGGTGCCGCGGCCGAGGCTTCGGCTCTCGGTCGTTCCCGCGACCAGGTCGTGCCGCAGGACCGTGTCGCCGGTGGCCCCGCCGTCGAAGCCGACGGCCCACCCGTAGCGGTGGGGGCGGCCGGTCAGGCGCTCGTCGTGGCGCGGGAACTCCTGGGACCGCTGGTCGAGACTGCTCCCGTGGGCACGCCCGGTCGTGAGGTCGAGGGTGAACCGGGTCATCGTCGCCGGGCCCTCGTCCGGACCGTTGAGCACCGTCTCGAACATCTTCGGGTGCCGCACCACGTCGACCACGACCCGGTCGTCGTCGTCGTACGCGTTCAGGGTGTGGAAGACGTAGCACGGGTCGATCTCGAACCAGCGGACTGCCTCACCCTCGGCGTCGCGTGGGAGCAGGCCGATCCGGGCCGGGTAGTCGGGGTTCCAGCGGTAGGGGAGCGCCGGTGATCCGCCGCCGCTGCCGCGTGCGACCGCGGCGATGAGCGGCTCCGGCACCGGGTTGCGGCCGATGATCCGGTTGAGGACGGATCGCACGACCGGTCGGATCGGGCGTGGGACGTCCGCGGTCGCCATCGCGATGTCGAAGGTGACCGGGAGGTCGAGGATCACGGCGTACCGCTCGGTGAGCGCGAAGTCGTGCATCATCGGGCTGCCATGTACCTCGATGTCGACGCTCCGCCTGATCCTGCCGTCGGTGCCGAGGACGGAGTAGGCCACACGGTTGCCGCGCATCCAGGTGTAGGACACCGCGTGCAGCTCCCCGGTGCTCGGGTCGCGGTGCGGGTGGGCGGAGTAGCCGGGCTTGCCGGGAGCGCTCGGGAGGGTGCCGCCGAAGTCGCACGGACCGACCGTGTCCAGGTCGTGGGTGAGCTCGTACGGCGGGGTCCCGGCCTCGACCAGGGCGAGGGTCCGCCCCGCGTGCTCGAGCACATTGGTGTTGGCGGGGAAGTCCAGCGCACCCGGGGTGCCGCGCACGGGCTCGCAGAGCGTCTCGGCGACCGAGCGAGACCGCACCCAACGGTTGCGGTACCACTGCGCCCGGCCGTCGCGGAGTCGGACTCCGTGCACCATGCCCTCGCCCAGGAACCAGTGGTGCCGATCCCCGGGGTCGTCGAGTGGGTTGGGCCCGATCCGCAGGTAGCGACCGTCGAGGTGCGCGGGGAGGGTGCCGGTGATCGGGAGGTCGGTCGCGGTGAGCTCCTCTGCGACCGGCGCGAAGTTGTCGCGCAGGTAGCGATTCGTGGTGGTGGTGGAGCGAGCTGAGCTGGTGGTCGTCATGACCTCTCCCTGGGGACGGCGTACGGATAACGCTGTTATCGCTCCCTCAACATAACGCTGTTATGACAGACTGTCCACCATGAGCTCCCCGGCCCCCACGGACCAGCCCGAGATCCGCCGTCGACTGATCGAGGAGGCGGCGCGGATCCTGGGTGAGGAGGGCCCGAGCGCGCTCTCCGTGCGGCGACTGGCAGCCGGGGCGGGCACCTCCACCATGGCGGTGTACACCCACTTCGGCCGGATGTCGGCGGTGGTCGACGAGGTCGCGACGGAGGGCTTCAGGCGGCTGATCGACCGGGTCGACGCGGTGGGCCTGACCGCCGACCCGCTGGCGGACCTGCGTCGGATGGCGGGCGCCTACCGTGAGAACGCGCTGGCGAACCGCCACCTCTACGGCGTGATGTTCGGGGCCGTCAGCGTCCGTGGGCTCGGAGGTGACGGTCCCGACGAGGAGGTGTCGCGGGCAGCATTCGAGCAGCTGGTGGCGGCGATCGCCCGTGCGCAGGACGCGGGCGGGCTGCGCCCCGGCGACCCGGCCCCGGTGGCAGCTCAGTTCTGGAGTGCGCTGCACGGTTACGTGATGCTCGAGCTCGCGGGCATGGACCAGGTGGTGGACGACCCCGAGCACACCGTGCTGTGGTCGATGCTCGCCAACCTGCTCAGCGCGCTCTCCTGACCCGCCGGTCTACGCGAACTCCATCGCCACGGCCACCCACCGCCCCGAGCGCTGCTCGAACCGGATCGCCAGCGCGCGCGACCGCCGTCCGTACCGGACCCGCACGCTGACCTCCGCCACGCGTTCGTCCAGCCAGCAGGTGTGCGCGCTCTCCACCAACGGCCGCACCTGCTGGACCCGGGCGGACGTGGAGTCGCGCAGCACCGCCGAGCGGACGACCTGGGCGCGCCGGCCGAGATCCTCGTAGACCTCAGGCGAGGTCCAGCGCAGCAGCTGCGAGACCGGCCGGTCGCCACCTGCGATCTCCACGGCAGCCTGCGCGAACCGCGGTGCCCACGACTCGAGCTCGTGACAGCCGGGACGGGTCGGGTCCGGTACGGCGCTGAGCGGTGGCTCGTACGGCTCGCTCGCCCCCTCCAGGTCGAGCGCGAGCGTGCCCTGCACGGTCGCCACCGGCACTGGCTGCCGCAGCGGTACCACGCGAAGGTACGACGACTTCTCGGACATGAGTGCTCCTCTCACAGCTCGCCCGGGGCCGGCTGGGGCAGGACGAGACGCTGGCCCGGTCTGATCAGGTCCGGGTCCGCCCCCACGACGTCCCGGTTCGCGTGCCAGATCTCCTGCCAGCGCCGCCCGACCTCGGCGGCGTCCGCCGTGGGCGGGAGCGTGCGCTCGGCGAGCCCCCAGAGCGTGTCGCCCGGCGCCACGAGCACGGTCGATCCTGCCGCGGCCGGCACGCGCCGGACCGTGTGCCGCTCGAGCAGTCCCAGCCACTGGGTCGTGGTGGTGGTCCGGTCGGGGACCGGCAGCCCGACCAGCAACGCGGCCGTCGTGGCGGGGCGGGGTCCCGGGTCCGTCGTCGCGCCCGCCTCGGCGGGGGCGAGCAGGCCGCCGGCGAGGGTGATGCCGCAGGCGGCGAGCACCACCCGTCGTACGAAGGGCGGCACCGTTGCGTGAGCACCCGGTCCACCGCGAAGCGCCTCGAGCACCACCAGGGTGGTGAGGGCCCACAGCCAGCCGATGCACGCCGCGGCCGCGACCCCGCATCCCGTCACCAACCACCCCGTGAAGTCTGGCCGGGTCGGGGCCGCAGGGACGGACCAGAGGAGGAGCGCGGCGGCCGCGGCGGTGACCGTCGCCCATACGGCGAGGCACCGCCCCGCTGATGCCACACGTTCCATCCCGAGAGCCTTCCGTTTGCTTACGTTTGATGAAGTCAACGATGTTTTGAGCCGATACGCAACCGGTCGTCCACAGGTGAGCCGACGCTGCCGCCCTGTGTGGCAGGCTCGCGGGCCATGAGCTGGGACGAGGAGCTGTTCGCCGTTCTCGACGACCTCGAGCAGCAGGCGGAGGCGCTCTACGCCGCCGAGCGCGACGCCGAGCTCGCGGACCGGGCCCGTGCCGAGTACGGCGCGATCACGCTCGCGAGCCGGCTGATGGCGTCGGTCGACGAGGAGCTGACGCTGGGTGTCCTCGGCGTCGGACGGCTCGCCGGCACGCTGCTCCGGGTGTCGAAGGGCTGGCTGCTGCTCAGCGCGGGCGGCAGCGAGTGGGTGGTGCCGTTGTCGGCGGTCGCATCGGTGGGTGGTGCCTCGGCGCGCTCGGTGCCCGAGGTCGCCTGGTCACCGATCACCCGGCTCGGGCTGGGTTCCGCACTCCGTCGGCTCAGCGAAGCGGCTGAACCGTGCATGGTCCACCTCGTCGACGGCAGCGTCCACGAAGCGCGGGTGTCCAGGGTCGGCGCCGACTTCGCCGAGCTGTCCGTGGCGGCCGGGCGGGTCGAGCTCGTCGCGTTCGCGGCACTGGCAGCGGTCCGGAGCCGTCGGTGACGCCGGCCGGCATGCCCCCCTAGCCGCGGCGTGTGCCTGAGAGTGCGCCAGAGCGCACTCTCAGGC
>NZ_DASUTK010000192.1:0-3466 GCF_036374615.1 Nocardioides sp. | reverse complement strand
CAACACGACTACTGTGCTCGAAAGGCTGGACCTGCCGCATCGGTAGTCCTACCTAAACTCGTACGTACCGGCCTACCTATCCGTGGCGGTCGCCGGACGCGGACAATGCGGGACCCGCTCCGCGCACCGCACCGAAGGAAGGCAGTATTACGCTCGTGGACAGCCGAGTGATCGGGCGCGAGGATGTGCTGTCCGTGTTGCCTGCCGCCTTGGACTCCGAGCGGTGGCTGAGCCTCGTGGGTCCGCCCGGTTGCGGGAAGACCACCGTGCTGCGCACCGTGGTGCAGGACCGCGACGACGTGACCTGGGTGAACGCCCGTGGCATCACCGCGCTGCCTGATCTGCTGCGGACCTGCCTCGACGAGCTGCAGGTGGTCATCGCACCCTCCGACTCGCTCGAGGGAGCCCTGAAGCGGGCGCTGGACGGCGCGCACGGCTGGCTGATCGTCGACGGAGTCGACGTCGACGACTTCGACGAGGTCGTCGCCGACGTCATTGCGTCGACGTCCGAGGCGCGAGTGCTGACCACCTCGAGCACGGTGCACCCCGGCCCGGGGCGTCGGGTCGTGCGGTTGGGTCCGCTCCGCGTGCCCGCTGCCCACGAGCCGCTGACCGGCCCCGCGGTCGACCTGTTCTGCCGGATGGTGGTCGACGCGGGTGGACACCCGATCGATCTCGTCGAGGCCGAGGAGGATGTGCGTCGCCTGCTGCGTGCCAGTGGCGGGTTGCCGCTGCTGATCGAGCAGATGGCGGTCCAGATCGCGCTGGTCGGGATGTCCCAGGTGACCCCGACGGCCTCGCTGGCGGAGGCCGTGCAGGCGTCGTACGACCTGCTCGACGAGGACCAGCAGCGCTGCTTCCGGCGGCTGTCGACGATGTCGGTGCCCGTGAGCCTCGAGGTGCTGGCGGCGATCAGCGATGTCGACCTCGACGCCGGCCGCGAGCTGACGCTGGCGCTCGCGCGGCGGTCGTTGGTGGAGGCGCTGCCTGACGGCCGGATCGACATGCTGGTGCCGATCCGGCGCCACGGGGCCTTCCTCACCGCCACGACCGACGACGAGGCAGCGGCCGGCCGGGCACTCGTGCGGTGGGCCGACTCGGTGCTGCCGCGTGAGATGAACACCGGGGCGGCCGACGCTCCGTGGCTGACCGACCTGCCCACGATGCGGCTCGCGGTCGCCGCTGCCTGCCGGAACCCCGAGACGCGCGGCGAGGGCTACGCCCTGGCCAACCGCACGTTCTCGTCGCTCTACACGGCGATGCGGGCGCGCGACGCCGCGGAGATCCTCGAGACCGCGCTGCTCAGTGGGGATGGCCCGCCCGAGATCGGCGCTCAGGTCGCCCGCCGAGCCGGGATCGCCGCCTCGGAGGCGCGCGGCACCTACGAGGGGCTCTGGCTGCTCGACCGTGCCGACGAGCACGCCCGAGAGGCCGAGAACCCCGACCTCGAGACTGCGCGCACGGCCAGCATCCGCGCGGAGATGCACCTCGACGCCGGCGACCTCGACCACGCGGAGGCCGAGGCGCTCCGGGCGATCTCGCTCGACGCGGGCACCGACCAGATCGCACCGCAGGCGACCCGGACCCTGGCGCAGGCGACGCTCGTGCGCGGCGACTTCGAGCGAGCCTCCGAGCTCGCCCACTCGCTCCTCACGACGCGCCAGGATGACGAGCCCTGGCTGACGCTGTCGGCACGGTTGCTGCTCGCACGCATCGCGCTCGAGCAGGGTCGCCGGCTCGAGGCCGCCACCGCCGCGGAACGGGTGCGCGACGACGCACGCCAACTGGCCGAGGACCGGCTGGCGCTGCTCGCCGAGGTGGAGCTGTGCCACATCAAGCCCGCCACCTACCCCGCTCCCGAGGACGACGAGTCGTTCCCGTGGGCGGTCCGGCTTCCGGTCATGGTGGCCCAGGCCCGCCGACTCAAGCGCACCGGTCACCTGGCGCGCGCTGCCGGTCGGGCGGCCGACGCGGTCGTGCTCGCCGACAGCAGTCGGCTCGGGCGCGACGCGCTCGACGCCCGCCTCGTGCTCGGAGTCTCCCTCCTCCAGCAGGGCGAGGTCCATGAGGCGCGGGCGACCCTGCTGCAGGCGCTCGCCAACGCTGCCGCCATGCCGCACCCGTTGCGCGCTGCCGATGTGCTCGATGCGCTCGCGCAGCTCGTCTCCGCGACCGACGTGCGAGTGGCCCGGTCGCTGACGGGGGCGGCCCTCGCACTGCGTACTCCGCGCGGGGCGGGCAGCGCGGGGCGGTACCGAGCCCGGGACGTCGACCCGGCGCCGAGCGTGCCCGACGGCTGGCTCGAGAACGACCAGCTGACGCCGGGCGCCGTGGCCGACATCGCCACCCTGCTCGTGCCGACCCCGGGCGAGCCGAGCGCCGGCCCGCTCGACGCCTTGACTCCCGCCGAGCGCACCGTGGCGGACAAGGTCGCCGAGGGGCTCACCAGCCGTCAGGTCGCGTCGGAGCTGTTCCTCTCACCACGGACGGTGGACGCCCACCTGTCGCGGATCTACCGCAAGCTCGGTATCAACACCCGGGCCCGGCTGGCTGCCCTGGTGACCGATCAGCGGCCGCTGTAGTCGCGGAACCCGCGGCCGGTCTTGCGTCCCAGGTAGCCCGCCGTCACCAGGTGCTCCAGCAACGGCGCCGGCGCGAAGCCGGGCTCGCGGAACTCCAGGTAGAGCTCGCGCTGGATGGCGAGCGAGACGTCATTGCCGACCACGTCGAGCAGCTCGAAGGGGCCCATCGGGAGCGCGCAGCCGAGCTTCATCGCGGTGTCGATGTCGTCGGCGGTCGCGTAGTGCGCCTCCAGCATCTTCACGGCGTCGTTGAGGTACGGGAACAGCAGCGCGTTGACGATGAACCCCGCCCGGTCGCCGCACGAGACCGCCACCTTGCCGAGCTTCTCGCAGAGGGCGCGGGCGGTCTCGGTGACATCGTCGTCGGTGGCGACGGTGCTGACGACTTCGACCAGCTTCATGATCGCAGCCGGGTTGAAGAAGTGCAGGCCGATGACGTCCTGCGGCCGTGACGTCGCCCTGGCCATGGCGATGATCGGCAGGCTCGAGGTCGTGGTGGCGAGGATCGCGCCTGCCCCGCCATTCCCACCGCGGCAGATCTCGTCGAGGTTCTCGAAGAGCGTGGTCTTGACGGCGAGGTCCTCCGCGACCGCCTCGACGACCAGGTCCACGTCCGCGAGGTCGTCGAGGGCGGTCGTGCCGGAGATCCGGGCAAGAGTCTCGGCCTTCTCCTCCTCGGTCGCCTTGCCGCGCTGGACCTGCTTGTCGAAGCTCTTGCTGACCGCTGCCACCACGCCGTCGACCTTGTCCTGCCCGCGGCCGACGACCAGCACGTCGTACCCCGCCTTGCCGAACACTTCGACGATCCCGGTGGCCATGGTGCCGGTGCCGACCACGCCGACCCGGTTGATGTCGTGGCGCAGCCGAGGGGCGTCGTCGGCTGA
>NZ_DASUTK010000191.1:0-2332 GCF_036374615.1 Nocardioides sp. | reverse complement strand
CGCCCCAGCGCACTCTCAGGCACACGCCGCGGTCAGGGGAGCAGTCGTGCGTGGCGGTTCACGTCCTTGTACAGCAGGTAGCGGAATCGGCCCGGCCCGCCGGCGTAGCACGCCTGCGGACAGAACGCGCGCAACCACATGAAGTCGCCCGCCTGCACCTCGACCCAGTCCTTGTTGAGCAGGTAGACGGCCTTGCCCTCCAGCACGTAGAGGCCGTGCTCCATGACGTGGGTCTCCGGGAACGGGATCGCGCCGCCCGGCTCGAAGGTGACGATGTTGACGTGCATGTCGTGCCGTACGTCGTCGGGGTCGACGAACCGCTGGGTGCCCCACGCGTCGGTGCCGGGCATCGGCTGGAGCGCGACGTCGTCCTCGTGGGTCACGAGCGGCTCGGGTGCGTCGACGTCGTCGACCGCCTGGTAGGCCTTGCGGATCCAGTGGAACGTCGCGGTCGCCGCCGACCCGTTGCGCAGCCGCCAGTCGACCCCTGGCGGGAGGTAGGCGTAGCTGCCCGGCCGCAGCTCGTGGTCGGCGCCGGCGAGGGACAGGGTGGGTGTGCCGTCGACGACGAACAGCACGGCCTCGGCGCGCGGGGCGTCGTCGGGGCGGTCGCTGCCGCCGCCCGGCCCGACCTCGACGACGTACTGGCTGAACGTCTCGGCGAACCCCGACAGCGGCCGCGCCAGCACCCACGCCCGGGTGTCGTCCCAGTGCGGGAACCGGCTGGTGACGATGTCGCGCATCGTGCCGCGCGGTAGCACGGCGTACGCCTCGGTGAAGACGGCGCGGTCGGTGGTCAGCTGGTCCTGGCCGGGCAAGCCGCCGCGTGGCACGTAGTAGGTCATCGCCCCTCCCTTTTCAGCAGAGCCATTCTCAGCCGGGCCTCCTCAGCAGCCGACCCGCGGGAGTGTCGCCGTCGGGGTCGACCGGGACGCCCCGCAGCCACGTCCGCCGGACCGTGCCGGCGAGCGTACGCCCGGCGTACGCCGAGATCGGGTTGCGGTGGCGCAGCGTCGCCGGGTCGACGGTGAACGGCTCGTCCGGCGCCAGGACGCACAGGTCCGCGTCGCAGCCGGGGGCGAGCCGTCCCTTGTGGGTCAGGCCGACCAGGTCGGCGGGCGCCTCGCACATCCAGCGCACGACGTCGGGCAGGCCCAACCCGCGGCTGCGTGCCTCCGTCCAGACGACCGGCAGCCCGAGCTGCAGCGAGGCGATCCCGCCCCAGGCGTCGCCGAAGTCGCCACTGTCGAGTCGTTTGAGCTCCGGCGTGCAGGGTGAGTGGTCGGTCACGACCAGGTCGATGTCACCGGCGACGAGCGCGTCCCAGAGCAGCTCGCGGTTCGCTGCGTCGCGGATCGGCGGACAGCACTTCAGCTCGGTGGCACCGTCGCTGATCTCCTCCGCCACGAAGGAGAGGTAGTGGGGACAGGTCTCGACCGTGAGCCGCACTCCCGCTGCCCGGGCCGCCCGGATGACCGGCAACGCGTCGGCGCCGGACAGGTGGACGACGTGAGCGCGGCCGCCGGTCTCGCGCGCCGTGGTGATCACGCGTTCGATCGCGACCGTCTCGGCCTTGGGCGGCCGGGATCCGAGGAAGCTCGCATAGTCCCGGCCGTGCACGAGGTCGGCCGCGATCTCCGAGCCGTCCTCGGCGTGCGCGATCAGCAACGCGTCGATCCGGCTCAGCTCATGCATCGCGGCGCGCAGGCCGGCGGCGTCCAGCTCGGGGAACTCGTCGACACCGGAGGGCAGCAGGAAGCACTTGAACCCGAAGACTCCCGCGTCGTGCAACGGCTCGAGGTCGGCCAGGTTGTCGGGCACCGCGCCGCCCCAGAACCCGACGTCGACGTGCACCTGGTCCCGCGCTGCATCCTGCTTCGTGCGCAGCGCGACGACGGTGGTCGTGGGCGGGATCGAGTTGAGCGGCATGTCGATGATCGTGGTGACGCCGCCGGCCGCCGCGGCGCGGGTGGCGGAGTCGAACCCTTCCCACTCGGTGCGGCCCGGCTCGTTGACGTGCACGTGGGTGTCGACCAGGCCGGGCAGCAGCACCTCGTCGTCGGCGAGCTCGACGTCCGGTGCTGCCTCGGCGTGGAGCGTCACGATCCGGCCGTCGCGGATCCCGAGGTCGACCGGCCGCTCCTCCCCGGCCACGACCGCGCGGGCGGCGCGGACGACGGCGTCGTACGACTCAGCTGCCACGGTAGGTGGCGTAGCCGTACGGGCTCAGCAGCAGCGGGACGTGGTGGTGCTCGTCGGCCGTGATCCGGAACGCCACCACCACCTCGGGGTAGAACGGCCCGTCCACGCCGAACCGCAGCCGGTACTCCCC
>NZ_DASUTK010000190.1:0-27252 GCF_036374615.1 Nocardioides sp. | reverse complement strand
TCGCCTTCGACACCGCCACACCGACCGTCACCGTCGCGCTGCACGACGGCACGGACGTGGTCGCCGAGCTGGCCAGCGAGGAGACGATGCGTCACGGTGAGCAGCTGGCGCCGCTCATCGACCGGGCGCTCAGGAGCTGCGGCCTCGTGCGGCAGGACCTCACGGCGATCGCGGTCGGCATCGGACCCGGGCCGTTCACCGGACTGCGGGTCGGCCTGGTCACCGCGCGCACGCTGGCCTTCGTGCTCGACCTGCCCGTGTACGGCGTGTGCAGCCTCGACGTGCTGGCGGTCGAGGCGGTGGACACCGGTGCCGTGATCGGCGGTTTCTCCGTCGCCACCGACGCGCGCCGCAAGGAGGTCTACCTCGCGACGTACGACGAGGAAGGGGACCGGCTCACCGGGCCGGTCGTGGACAGGCCGGCCGCCCTCGCGGACGAGGGTCAGGTCGTCGGCGAGGCGGCCCACCTCTACCCGGAGCACTTCCCGACGGCCGTGGGGCCGCGCCGCCCGAGCGCGGGCTGGCTGGCGCGCACCGTGGCAGGCGAGCGGGCCGAGCTGGCCGACCCCGAGCCGCTCTACCTCCGCCGACCGGACGCCGCCGTGCCCGGCCCGCGCAAGCCCGCCTCCACGTCGTGATCGAGCCTGCGACCCTCGAGGATGTCCCCGCTGTCGCCGGGCTCGAGGCTGTCTGCCAAGGCGATGACGCCTGGTCGGAGGCCCTGGTCCGCCAGGGAGTGACCGGGACGGTGCCCACGGTGCGTCATCTGGTGGCGCGCGAGGAGCAGGTCGTGGGCTACGCCGTGGTCAGCGTCGCCGGCGACGTCGTCGAGCTGCAACGGATCGGCGTCGAGCCGGCGCGTCGCCGAGGTGGCGTCGCGACCGCGCTGCTCGCCGCCGTCGTCGCCCTGGCCAGCGAGGAGGAGGCGGATCGCGTGCTGCTGGAGGTCCGCGACGACAACGATGGCGCGCTGGGCTTCTACGCCGCGACAGGCTTCGTCGAGATCGCCCGCAGACCGCGGTACTACCGCGACGGCGCCACGGCGGTCGTGATGGAGCTGTCGCTGACCCGCCCTGACGTGAAGGTGTGGACGACCTCGTAGTCGAGCCCACGGTAGATCCGCAGGGCAGGCTCGTTGTCCGCGTAGACGCCGAGGCTGGCGATGCCACGCCCGCTCAGTGCTCGGATCGTCAGTGCGACGCTGAGCGACCTGCCGATGCCGCGGCCGCGGGCGTGCGGGGCGACGCTCACGGCACGCAGGTGGCCGGACCCGTCCGGATTCCTGACGACGGCGCCGACCGCGAGCAGGTCGGCACCCGCGCGCCACCCCAGCCACGCCTCGATGCCGGGCGTCCCGGGGCGTGCGTGCGAGTCCGGCGCGGCGGTGTCGATGAGGTCGTCGATCTCCTGCGGGTCGTCGACCACCACCACCTCGTCCGGCACGGGGTCCGGGGGCCGGGTGCTGGTGAGCATCCAGTTCCAGCGGCGCACCTCCGCGAGTGACCACGCGACGGGTACCACGTCGGTCGCCGCGGTGAGCGTCAGCCGGTCCGGTGGCTCGATCTCCTCGGCCAGAGACGCGAGCAGTCGCGCTTGGTCGTCAGCCGGGCCGAAGCCCGTGAGGACGACAAGCTCCTCCCGGGCGATCGGCCGTCGCGACACCACCGCGACCGCCTCGTCGAGCCGCCAGGCGCCGAGCACGAGAGCGGGATCGAGCTGGTGACGCACGAACGGCAGGTCACCGAGCTCGGACACCCCCACGAGACGCATGGAGCCATTCTCCCCGGCACAATGACGCCCATGACCGACGCCCCGCTCGTCCTCGGCATCGAGACGTCGTGCGACGAGACGGGCGTCGGGCTCGTCCGCGGCCACACGCTGCTCGCCGACGCGGTCGCGAGCAGCGTCGACGAGCACTCCCGCTTCGGC
The DNA here is from genome assembly GCF_036374615.1 of Nocardioides sp. Lineage (GTDB taxonomy): Bacteria > Actinomycetota > Actinomycetes > Propionibacteriales > Nocardioidaceae > Nocardioides. Next base: position 25,323 of record NZ_DASUTK010000190.1, on the reverse strand, counting down.
GGCGTCGTGCCCGAGGTCGCGAGTCGAGCCCATCTCGAGGCGATGGTGCCGACGATCGAGCGGGCGTGCGAGACCGCCGGCGTGGAGCTGTACGACGTGGACGCGATCGCGGTCACCAGCGGTCCCGGCCTCGCCGGAGCCCTGCTGGTGGGGGTCGCCGCCGCGAAGGCGCTCGCGATCGGTCTCGGCAAGCCGCTCTACGGGGTCAACCACCTGGCGGCGCACGTGGCGGTCGACCAGCTCGAGCACGGGTCGCTTCCCGATCCGTGCCTGGCGCTGCTGGTGTCCGGCGGCCACTCCAGCCTGCTTCGCGTGGGAGACGTGACGAGCGACGTCGCGCCGCTCGGCGCCACCATCGACGATGCGGCGGGGGAGGCCTTCGACAAGGTGGCTCGGCTGCTCGGGCTGCCGTTCCCCGGCGGTCCTCACATCGACCGGGCCGCGCGCGAGGGCGACCACGTCGCGATCGACTTCCCCCGCGGACTCACCTCCCGCCGAGACTTGGAGCGGCACCGGTTCGACTTCTCGTTCTCGGGTCTCAAGACCGCGGTCGCGCGCTGGGTCGAGGCGCGCGAGCGGTCCGGGGAGCCGGTACCCGTGGCCGACGTGGCGGCCTCCTTCCAGGAGGCGGTGTGCGACGTCCTCACCCGCAAGGCGGTCGACGCCGCCGCGAGCGAGGGCATCGAGGACCTGCTGATCGGTGGCGGGGTCGCCGCCAACTCGCGGCTACGGGTCATGGCCGAGGAGCGTGCCGCCGCCCGTGGCATCCGCCTCCGCGTGCCCCGACCCGGGTTGTGCACCGACAACGGTGCGATGGTCGCCGCGCTCGGCGCGGAGATGGTGGCGCGCAACCGTCCGCCCTCGGCGCTGGACCTGCCGGCCGACTCCTCGCTGCCGGTCACCGAGGTGCTGGTCTGAGTCGGGCGCTCAGAAACCCTGGCCGAGCACGGCGAACGGTGCGTCGACGTCGCTCCCCGGCGTCGGCCCGAGCACGATCTCGGTCGAGCCGTCCACTCCGAGCCTGGTGACCCGCCACTGCTCGTTCTCGAAGGACGTGATCAGCAGGTGGCTGGCGTCCTCCCACACCGAGCCGGTGATGCCGCCGCTGCCTGGCTCGTGACGCGCCAGCTCGGCACCGGTCACGGCGTCGAGGATCGCCAGCCAGCCCATCCCGAAGCCGTCGAGGTAGGGGTGGCTCGCCGAGAGCAGCGCCCCGTCAGGGGAGAACCGGCCGTACGTGTAGTCGCACGAGCCGTGGAGCTCGGCGCGGTCGTCGGGCACCACGACACTGCTGCACGAGCCGGGCTCAGGAAGCTCCGTGTGGCTGGTGACCATCGATATCCGCCCGTCCCGGGCCACGTCGGTCACGCTGAGGGGATCACCGGCGACCGCCACGTCCGCGCTGGTGCCGGTGATGATCCGCGCACCGCCGAGCTCGTCGTTGACATAGACCGCGCACGGGGCGGCGCCGCCCGCGGTGCAGTCCGGGCCACCGACCAGCCGCACCGGCACCGCTCCCTCGACGTCGGCGAGGTCGGTCGCACCGTCCTCCCACCGCACGATCAGCTCGCCGTCGGTCACGTACGCGATGGCCGAGCCGTCGGCGTTGGAGGTGATGCCGGACTCGGTGACGACCGTGTTCACGACCTGGCCCGCGGCGTCGAGCTCGTCGAGGACCAGGAACCCGGCGTCGTCGTTGCGCAGCCCCAGCAGGGTGTCACCCAGGACGGCTCCTCCGTCGTAGTCGCGGGCGACGTCACGCACCGAACCGTCGGGAAGTACCACGCGTGGTCCGCCGACGTACGGGACGCCGAGCACCGGGCCGTCGTAGGCAGGCAGCTCCGTCGCGACGGGCCGCGGGGGTCGGTCGCCGGCCAGCCCGGCAGGGATGGCCGCGGCCAGGACGCCGGTGGCGGCGACTCCGCCGGCCACGGCGGTACGGCGGCGACGGAGGGCACGCGCCCGGAGCCGGACGTCCCCCATCGTCAGGGGCGCGCTCTCCCAGTGATCGACCTGGGCGCGCAGCTGACGGGACAGCTCGCGCGACAGGTCGGGCAGGTCGTTCACCGACCGTTCCCCTCCATCGCGGGGCCTACTGCGCGAACAGGTGCTGGGGGAGGAAGAACTCGATCGACATCTCCGCGTCCCGCACGTCGGACACGCGAGTCGCGGTGCCGTCGGCCTCCAGCCGGAGGACGGCCTGCTCACCACCCTGCTCCACCACGGCCACCACGGTGTCGTCGTCCTCCCAGGCAGCCGCCATCACCACTGCTGACTCGGCCGGCTTCCGGCTGCTCGCGTACTCGACCACGGGGTCCCCGGTGGCCGCGTCCAGGATCGCCACCGTCGGCGAGCCGAGGTCGAAGTACGTCGCGTAGCCGATCAGCCAGCGACCGTCGGGGCTGAACGCGCCCAGCTGGTGGTCGCACGTCTCGAGGACCAGCCGCGGCTGCGCGGTGTCGGTGTTGCGGACCTCCGAGCAGGTGCTGTCGCCGCGGAACTCGGTCTGGCCCGCGACCAGTCCGGTCACCTCGGTGACGCCACCCACCCGCTGGAACCCCTCGAACGGGATGGCGTCGAACTCGCCGTCCGGCCCCGCCTGGCCGTAGGACGTGTCGCCCGTGGCCTCGTCGAAGTGCGAGACCGCCACCGTGTCGGGAGCGATGAAGCCCTCCACCTGCGCATTGGCCGAGGTGGGGGTGCGCATCGGCTCGCCGCCGTCGACCGGGGCGTTGACGACCGTCCAGTCGCCGCCGTTGCCGCGGGCCTCGACCCAGGCGACGCGGCTCCCGTCAGCACTGATCGCCAGACTGGCGTTGGAGCTGACGGCCGAGAGCTCCTGCAGGTCGGAGTCGAGCACCACGACCTGATAGCCGAGGGGACGGTAGCCGCCGCCACGGATGCCGACCCAGCCGTCGTCGTACGGGGCGATCTGCAGGAAGTCGCCGGGCAGGTCGAACGTGGCGTCGGGCGTCACGAGCTGCCGGGCGTCGCCGGCGATGTACCCGGTCCGGGGAACCTCGCCCTCGGGCACGTCGAGCGTCAGCGGGAAGGTGCCGTCGGGGTTCGGCGTCGGCTCGACCGCCTCGCTGGGCGACGGCGCCGCGGGGGAGGGTCGGTTGTTGCCGGGGTCGTCGAGCGCCAGACCGGCGGGCAGGATGACGGCCAGCATCGCGGCGGCGCCGACACCGGCGGCCAGCGCTGTACGCCGACGGCGGATCGAGCGGGCCTTGCCCTTGACGTCATCGAGGGTCAGCGGCGCGCCGTCCCCATGATCGAACGTGGCGTCGACCTGGGCGTGGAGCTGGCGGCTCAGCTCGCGGGGCAGGCCCTGGGGGGTGTCGTTCATCGGTCCTCCTCCCGGGGGTTCAAGGTCTGGGGTGCGCGGTCGCGCAGGGTGGCCAGCGCGCGGCTGGCCTGGGACTTCACGGTTCCGACCGAGATGCCGAGCGCCTCAGCCGTCTCGGCCTCGGACAGCTCTTCGTAGTAGCGGAGCACGACCACGGCGCGCGCCTTCTTGGGCAGCGTCTGGACCAGGTCCCAGAGCTCGGCGCCGGTGCCGCCGTCGTACTCGTCGTGGTGGGGGCGGTCAGGGAGCTCGGCTGTGCTGGACTCGCGTCGCTTCCAGGCGCGGCGCCAGAGCGAGTTGTTCTCGTTGACGAGGATCCGCCGGACGTACCCGTCGATCGAGCCCTGGTCCTTGACCTTGTCCCATGACAGGTACAGCTTGGCGAACGCGGTCTGCACGAGGTCCTCGGCGGTGTGCCGGTCGCCGGTGAGGAGGTAGGCGGTGCGCAGCAGGCTCGGCTGACGGGCGTGCATGTACGAGGCGAAGTCCTCGTCCCGAGCCTCCGAGCGGCTCATCGTCACCCCCGTCGGTGCGAGTGCGTGCATCCGTGCACCTCCATTCCATCGCCACCAAGACGCGAAATGCCGGAGGTGGGTTGCAATCGGCGCGGCCTAGACTCGGGACCATGAGCATCCCGGTGGAGGTCGAGCGACTCGGCGAGGTGCTGGCCGAGCACGGCACGGGGTACCTGCTGACCACGTCCCCCGAGGGTCGCGTGAAGGCGGTCACGGTCGAGCCGACGCTGCTCGACGGCGCCCTTCGGTGCCCGGCCAGCCGCGGCTCGGCCGGCAACCTCGCTGCGAACCCGGCCGCAACGCTGCTCTTCCCGCCGCGGGTGGAGCGCGGGTACACGCTCCTGGTCGACGGCACCGCCGTGGCCGACGACGACGGGATCGCGTTCACGCCGGTGTCGGCGGTGCTGCACCGGCCGGCAGCCCATGCGGACGGTGCAGCGACGTCCGTGGGCGACTGCGGCAACGACTGCGCGCCGGTCGCGTGATCCGCGCGTGACCGGTCGCACCTCACCGCCGTACGCGGCGGACGAAGTGACCACGCTGCTGGCCTTCCTCGACTACTTCCGCGCCACGCTGCGCCGGCAGACCGACGACCTCGACGCCGCGCAGCTCGACACCCGGCTCGAGCCGAGCACCCTCACGCTCGGTGCACTGCTCAAGCACCTCGCCCTGGTCGAGAGCTTCTGGGCCACCGAGGTCTTCGCCGGCGAGCAGCCGGGCGAGCCGTGGGCCGCCGCGGACTGGGACGCCGATCCGGACTGGGAGATCACGACGGCAGCGCACGACGCGCCGGAGGAGCTGCGACGGTTGTTCGACACGGAGGTCGTCGCCGCCGACGCCGTCTATCGACGGGCCATCGCCGACGGCGGTCTCGACACACTCGCTGCCCGCGAGCGGCACGGGGAGCGCCCCAGCCTGCGCTGGATCCTGGTGCACCTGGTGGAGGAGTACGCCCGGCACTGCGGGCACGCCGACCTGATCCGGGAGTCGATCGACGGGGCGGTCGACCTGTGACGCCGTTCTGGGTGACGGCCTTCGTCGACCTCGCACCCGAGGCACACGTAGCCGGGCTCGCGTTCTGGCGCGACGTCACCGGCTGGGAGGTGTCGCCCGCCCGGGGCGACGACCTCGAGTTCGTCTCGCTGCTCCCGCTCGCGGCCGGCGACCACCTCCGGGTGCAGCGGCTGACGACAGGCCCGTCGCGCATCCATCTCGACCTCCACGTCGACGACCCGCGGACCGCCGCCGATCGCGCCGTCGCTCTGGGCGCCCGAGAGGTGGCCGACCCCGGTCACGTCGTGATGCGGTCGCCCGGTGGCTTCACCTTCTGCTTCGTCGCCCACCCGGCCCCGCAGCCCGCGCCGGCCTCGACCTGGCCCGGGGGCCACCGGTCGCTCGTCGACCAGGTGTGCCTCGACATTCCGTCGAGCGGCTTCGACCGCGAGGTCGACTTCTGGCTGGCGGTCACCGGCCGTGACCTGGTCGACTCGATCCGCCCCGAGTTCGGCCGTCTCCGCCGGCCCGCCGACCAGGGCCTCGAGCTGCTGGTCCAGCGCCTCGGCGAACCCACGGGGGAGGTGCGCGGTCATCTCGACATCGGGTGCTCCGAGCGGGCTGCCGAGACTGACCGCCACCTCGCCCTCGGTGCCCGCCTGGTCCAGACGTACGACGCCTGGACCGTGCTGACCGATCCGGACGGCTCGGAGTACTGCATCACCGACCGGGAGCCGCGGTCGTGAGGATCCGCCCTGCCACTGCGGCCGACTGGCCGAGCATCTGGCCGATCTTCCGCGACATCGTCGCCGCCGGCGAGACCTACGCCTACCCCGAGGACCTCACGTCCGAGGAGGCCGCGGCGCTGTGGATGGAGCGGCCTCCGGGCGAGACCGTGGTCCTCGAGGACGCCGGTGAGGTCCTCGGCACCGCGAAGTACGGGCCGAACCGTCCCGGCCGGGGTGCGCACGTCGGCACCGCCTCGTTCATGGTGTCGCCGACCGCACAGGGTCGCGGCATCGGCCGAGCGCTGGCGGAGCACGTCGTCGGCCGGCTCCGTGAGCAGGGCTACCGCGGGATCCAGTTCAACGCCGTGGTCGAGACCAACACGGCCGCGGTCAGGCTGTGGCAGGCCTTGGGCTTCCGGATCGTGGGCACCGTTCCCGGCGCGTTCGAGTCGGCCTCACACGGCCATGTCGGGCTGCACGTGATGTACCTCGACCTGCACGCGTGAGCGTTGACGCTCCCGCGGGGCGACGGGCGTACGATCCGGGCATGCCGTCCCCGGCATCGCAGGGCCCGTCCGACGTGACCGGAGTGCTGCGCGAGAACCTCGCGGTCGAGGCTCGCGCGGCCCGCGGGAAGGCGGCGCGCGAGACCACCCCGCTGGAAGCGCACGCGGCGGCCCGACGCTCCGACGAGGTCGACCCGGTGCAGCTGCTCCTCGGGCAGGCCGAGTCACGCGTACCGGAGCTGGTGCCGATCCGACACGGCCGGATGCTGGTCTCCCCGTTCACGTTCTACCGCGGTGCGGCCCTGGTCATGGCCGCCGATCTCGCGGCGCTACCCGGTTCCGGGCTCGACACCCAGCTCTGCGGAGACACCCACCTGTCGAACTTCGGCGGGTACGCCTCCCCGGAACGACGGCTCGTCTTCGACATCAACGACTTCGACGAGACGTTCCCCGGCCCCTTCGAGTGGGACGTCAAGAGACTGGCGGCCAGCTTCGTGGTGGCCGGGCGCGACAACGGGTTCACCGCCAAGCAGTGCCGCAGGGCCACCCGAGCCGCTGTCGAGACCTACCGCACCACCATCCGCACCTTCGCGACGCAACCGATCACGACCGTCTGGTACTCGCACCTCGACATCGAGGACGCCATCGCCCGGTACGTGGCGGAGCTGTCGGACCGGGATCGGGAACGACGCAAGGCGGGCATCAAGGGCGCCCACAAGACGCTCAGCAAGGCGCGCACCAGGAACAGCATGCAGGCCCTGGAGAAGTTGACCGCGGTCGCGGACGGCCGGCGCCGGTTCGTGAGCGATCCGCCGTTGATCACCCGCCTGGACGAGATGACCGGCCTGGACGGCGACGACGTGCTCGACCGGCTCACGGGTCTGATCGCGGCCTACCGGGACACCCTGGCCCCGGACAGGCAGCGGCTGCTCGACCACTTCGAGCTGACCGACGTTGCTCACAAGGTGGTCGGGGTTGGCAGTGTGGGCACCCGCGCCTGGGTGCTGTTGTTCGAGGGCGGAGCAGACGACGAGGTACTGCTGCTGCAGGCGAAGCAGGCCCAGCGTTCCGTCCTGGCTGGGTACGCCCCGGCTGCGGACGGCCGTGCCCTCGACCTCGGGGCTGTCGCGCACGAGGGAGAGCGCGTGGTCACGGGACAGCGGCTCATGCAGGCCACCAGTGACATCTTCCTCGGCTGGGTGCGTGCCCAACCCACCGATGCGGACCCGAAGGATTACTACGTGCGCCAGCTGCGGGACTGGAAGGTCTCGGCCGACATCGACCGGTTGACCCCGTCCAGCATGGAGGTCTACGCCCGACTGTGCGGCTGGACCCTGGCCCGCGCGCACGCCCGAGCCGGGGACCGGATCGCGATCGCGGCGTACCTGGGGAAGTCCACCAGGTTCGACCACGCCGTCGCCGACTTCGCCGAGACCTATGCCGACCTGAACGAGCACGACCACGCGACCCTCGCGGCCGCAGTGGACGCCGGCCACGTCCAGGCCCAGCACGGCGTGTGACAGCGCTGACCCGGCGGCGGGCGACTGTTCCTGGGTGAAACCGGGTTCACCCGGTGGCGAACCCCGGCAGGTGCTGCTCCATGATCGAGCGGAACGGCGCCTCGCACTCGAGCTGGCTCAGCACGCCCAGCCCGCCCAGCCAGGTGCGGTGGATGAGCATGTACGACGACGGCAGGTTGAGCTTGGTCGCCACCGTGAACGACGGACTTCGGGGGTTGTTGATCCGCTCGAACTGACCGCGCATCCACTCGCGGGTGAACGTGAACGTCTCGTCCCGGGCCGGCTCCAGGAACGGCGCGAGGTAGTCGAGCACCTGCTCGGGCTCGATCCGGATCCGCTCCTTGATGAACCCCTCGGCGCGCAAGCCCTCGGCGAGCTCCTCGGCGCCGTTGTCGAGCGCCAGCCGGATCAGCCGACCCATGGCCGACGGAAGACCGCCCCCCGGCAGTCGCGCCACAGCACCGAAGTCGAGCACCCCGACGCGACCCGGAGCGCCGCCCTCCCCGGGCAGCACCCGGAAGTTGCCCGGATGCGGATCGGCGTGGAGCATCCCGGTGCGGTTCGGACCGTCGAAGAGGAACGTGACGAAGACCCGGCCGTAGTGATCGCGCTCGGCCTGGGTGCCGTGCCGGATCAGGTGCGCGAACGAGTGGGGGCTCTCGAGCCACTCGGTCACGAGCACCTGCTCACCGACGGTCACCACGCCGGGCACGACGACGTCGGGGTCGCCGGCGAACGCCTCGGCGTACGCCGACTGTGCCTCGGCCTCCAGCCGGTAGTCGAGCTCGTCGGCCGCCCGCGCCTGGATCTCCTCGATCAGCGGCTTGATGTCGATCCCGGGGAACACCGGTGCCAGGCCCCGCGCCACCCGCGCGATCTGGCGCAGGTCGGACATCAGCGCGTCGCCGGCGCCGGGGTACTGCACCTTGATCGCCACGTCCCGGCCGTCGAACCACCGGGCGCGGTGCACCTGCCCGATGCTCGCGGCCGCGGACGGCGCGCCGTCGAGCCAGGTGATCCGCTCTCGCCAGTCGTCACCGAGCGAGCGCGCGAGCTGCTCCCGGACGGTCTGGGTCGGCATCGGCGGGGCAGAGTCCTGAAGCGCGGTCAGGTGGTCGCGGTACGGCGCCACGAGCTCGTCGGGCAGCGCGGCCTCCAGCACGCTGAGCGCCTGGCCGAACTTCATGGCTCCACCCTTGAGCTCGCCGAGGGTGCGGAAGAGCTGCTCGGCGGTCCGCTGCTGCACCTCGATCAGGACCGCGTCGGCGGGGGCGCCGCCGAGCCGGCGGCCGAACCCCACCGCCTGCCGACCGGCGTACCCCAACGGCAGGGCGGCGAGCCGCGCCGTGCGGGCGGCGGCCTTGCGGGGCAGGTCGGTCATGGCCCCATTGTCACGGACCGCCCGAGCGGGCGTGCCCGAACCCGGCAGACCGGGTGCGTGAACCGCCCCCGGCGCCGGCCATCACGAGCGCCGTCGCGGCGAACGCACGCTCGGCGTGTGGGGCACCCGACGCACGTCGACCCGCATGGGCGTCATGTGCCACGACGCAGTGGCAGCATGACGGAGTGCACAGGTTCAGAGTCGCCGACCCGGCCGCGCCGGGATCCCGATGGGCGCTCGGGGAGTACTTCGCCGAGATCGGCGCCGCGTTCGGCTTCGAGACCGGCACGGCTCTCGACGACGCGGCGAAGGCGTTCGTCCCTCCCCACGGGCTGTTCGTCGTCGCGGGAAGGGATGAGGAGCCGCTGGCGTGCGGCGCGGTCCAGTTCCTCGACGAGGAGCGCGGGGAGATCAAGCGGATGTGGGTGGCGCCCGTCGCCCGTGGCCGCGGTCTCGCAGGCGCTCTGCTCGCGTACCTCGAGCAGCAGATCGTCCTGACCGGGCGCCGCTTCGCGCTGCTGGACACCAACAGCTCGCTGACGAAGGCGGTCGGACTCTACGAATCACGCGGATACCGACGGGTCCCGGACTACAACGGGAACGCCGATGCCGACGTGTGGTTCAGCAAGGAGCTGGGCACGGGCTAGAGGATGTCGGCTTCCCCGGAGCGCGGAAGCGGGTGCCTCCCGGGCGACACTTCCCTCGTGAGGCGGCAGACTCGCCCAGTAGGTTGCCAACGGGTCGCCGTCGTACGGCGCGGTCCCGAACCGTGACGAGGTGAGGAATGAACACTCAGGACGATCGGGTCGCCGAGTTCCGGCGGCTGCACGACTCGGGCTGCTTCGTGATGCCGAACCCGTGGGACCTCGGCACCGCGCGGGTCCTCGAGCAGCTCGGCTTCCCGGCGCTCGCGAGCACCAGCGCCGGACTGGCCTGGACGCTGGGCAAGCCCGACACCCAGACCACGCTGCCCGAGGCGCTCGAGCACCTGCGCGCAGTCGCGGCGGCCGTACGGGTCCCGGTCAACGCCGACTTCCAGGGCGGGTACGCCGTGGATCCCGAGGGGGTGGCCACCAACGTGGCACTGGCGGTCGCCACGGGGGTCGCGGGGCTCTCGATCGAGGACTCGTCGGGAGACGAGGCTGAACCGCTGCTCGGCTTCGAGCTCTCGGTGGACCGGGTCCGGGCGGCGCGGCAGGCGATCGACGACAGCGGAACCCCGGTGATGCTCACGGGTCGCTCGGAGGGCTTCGTGGTCGGGCGCCCCGACCTCGCCGAGACGATCCGACGACTGCAGGCGTACGCCGAGGCGGGTGCCGAGTGTCTGTACGCCCCGCGGCTCGGCACGGTCGAAGAGGCGGCCGCGGTGGTCGATGCCCTGGCGCCGCTGCCGGTCAACCTGCTGATCAACGCGCCGTTCACCACCGTGACCGAGGCGGCCGGGATCGGCGTCCGTCGGATCAGCGTCGGCGGCACGCTCGCTCGCGCCGCGTGGGGCGGGTTCCTGCAGGCGGCCACCGAGATCGCCGATGCCGGCACGTTCTCCCGGTTCGAGGACCTGCCGAACGTGGAGGGGATGCTCGGACCCTGACGCGGGGCGGTGGGGGAGCCAGGTCGGTACAAGTGCTGATGGCGGCGACTCCCGCTCAGCTGGAGCATGGGTGAGGTGTCCGGCTCCGGGTCGGGCCGTGGGTCTCCGGGGGTTGCCATGCCGGTCCGTCAGCACCTTGCCGTGTCCGCAGCGCTGATCGCGCTCGCGCCGGCCGCCGTCGCGTTCGGCGGCCCGGCTGTCGCGGAGCCGATCGACCCGCCGCGGCCGGGCGGGGAGGTCGCGGCAGCCGGCAGGTTGGTGCCGGCGGTGCTGGCGGGCGACACCTGGTTGCGGCACCTGCGTGAGGATCTGCTGCCGTACTGGGAGCTGCCCGACGCGCTCGGCACTCCGCTGGGCAACTTTCCCAGCTTCCGGGACTCACAGGGGCGGCTCGACCCGGGGCGGGGCACGTGGCGGGGAGTCTCGACCCTCGCGCGCGGCGTGTACGGCTACAGCGTCGCGTTCCACCTGACGGGCGAGGAGCGCTACCTCACCTACGCGCGGGCAGGGCTCGAGTGGCTGGAGGAGCACGGGTACGACGAGGTGAACGGTGGGTGGTACCGCGACCTCACAGAGACAGGGGAACCGCTCGACCCTGCGGCCGACAAGCAGCTGTTCGACCTGGCCTCCGTGGGGATGGCCTACGGCATGTACTTCAACGTCACCCGCGACCCGTGGGCCGAGGCCGGTCTGCTGCGCGTCCGTGACCTGGTGTTCGGTCGCTACCGGGACCCGGTCAGCGGTGCGTTCTACGACGCCCGGACCGCCGACATGAGCGCGCCGGTGGACCTCGGGGGCAACGGGGGTGACATCACCAACCTGCTGGTCCCGGGCACTGCGCTGCTGCTTCCCAACGCCGACCTGCTCACCGACCCGGCGCGCCGCGACCAGTTCCGCGGCGATCTGCGGGTCGTGACGAAGGCGCTGCTCGACCAGCACCGGCATCAGAACCCGCCGAACACCTGGTGGTTCTGGGGACGGTCCGCACGTCGGATCCACCCGGCAGCGCAGACCGACTTCGGCCACAACATCAAGAGCCACGAAATGGTGCACAACGCCAACCGGGTGTTCGCGGACCGTCCGTGGAACGGCATCGCTGCGGACCGCGACATCCTCCTCGCGAAGGCGTGGGACGAGTCGGCCGCCCGCTGGCACGACGACCTGGTGAACTTCAACGGCGGCGTCGAGGTCGACAGCCAGTGGTGGGTGCACGACGAGGCCGACCAGACGCTGGCGGCGCTCGACCTCCACGAAGACTTCGCCCGGAGCGAGTGGCTGGCGCGCAGCGCGCAGGGCTGGTTCGACGCGTTCGTCGACCCGACGTTCCCGCACGAGACGTGGCAGCGCCCGTTCCGTGACGGCACGTTCCCGCAGCCCGGAGGTGACGAGAAGTCCGCACGGGGCAAGAACATGTACCACGCGTTCGAGCACGCCCTCGTGATGTACCTCCACGGCCGAGCCATGGAGGGTGTGCCTGCCACGCTGCACTACGCCCTGCCCGAGGAGGTCGCGCTCACCGCCGAGGCCGAGCCGTACTGGTTCGACGCCACGACCGAGCACCGGGTCGTCGGCGACGACGTCGGCGTCCTGCCCGGGCACCGGCACGTCACGGTCGAGCTGTCCGGCCTGGACGCCGTTCCCGACCCGCTCTTCCCGCCGCCGGACGACGGCGTCGCGCCCCAGACGACCGCCACGGTGACGCCGGCCGCCAACGAGGCCGGCTGGAACCACGACCCCGTGGTGCTGGACCTCACTGCGACCGACGGGGCCGCCGGTGTGCGCGAGGTGCGTGCCCAGGTGCGTCACCTCACCGGAGGATCGTCCGACGAGGCCTGGATCGCTCCTGGTGACGTGTTGACGCTGCCGTTCGCCGAAGAAGGTGACTACGCGGTCACGTACGCCGCTGTCGACCGACTGGGCAACGAGGAGACCCCGCGGACGATCCAGGTGCGCGTGGATCTCACGGCTCCGACCATCAGCGGCATGCCGAGCCAGCCGTGCCGGATCTGGCCGCCGAACGAACGGATGGTGCAGGTGGCGGATGTCGTCGGCCACGACGCCTTCTCCGGGCTGGTGTCACTCAACGTCGACGTGACCGTGGACGAGCCGGCCGCCGGCGACGTCGAGAAGGTTGACGGACTCGTGCGCGTCCGCGCGACCCGCGACGACGAGGGTGACGGACGGGTCTACACCGTCACGGCCTCGGTGACCGACGTGGCCGGGAACCTGACGACCGAGTCCGGCGACTGCGTCGTACCACACGACCGGCGGCCCTGACCGTGACACAGCCCCTGCCGACGGTCAGGATGGCGTTGCACACGCCGACGCAGGAGGTCCGATGCTCTTCCACATCACCCAGGTCCACGCCCCGGAGCACTGCCCGAAGGGGGCGGGCGGCTCGAACTCGCTGTTCGACGCGGACGCCGCCGGCACCACACTCGTCGGCCGGTACGGCGCGAACGCCCAGCACACGATGTTCTACGTCGTCGAGGCCGACGACGTGAACGCGTTGCAGAAGTTCCTCTGGCCGGGGTTCGAGACGTGCACCAGCACCATCACGCCCGTCAGCGAGGTTCCGGTCCCCAGGGACTGAGCCGGCGGCATCAGGAGCCCGGCACCGGCGCGAACTTGCGCAGCTCCTGTGGCCAGCCGCAGCCTTCGGCGACCCGGCCGGCCCAGTACTTCGCGGTCTCGTCGTCGGGCACCTCGATGACCGTCAGGCCGCCGAGGAACTCCGTGTGCTCGACGAAGGGGCCCTCGGTGACGACGATCTCGCCGCTCGTGGCATCGGCCGCGTAGACCGGGCCGTCCTCCTCGAGGCCGCCGGCGAAGACGAGCACGCCGGCGGCCTGCATGTCCTTGACCACCGCCATCGACGGCTCGACGCGCGTGCCGAACCACTCGTCCGGGTGGTCACCGACCCACTGCTGGTTGAAGTAGATGAGGTACTGCGCCATCCCCGCTCCCTTGCTCGGACGGACCCGTTGTCCGCCGTCACCCTAGTGACGAGCGGGGGGAGGTGGGATCGACAGCGTCAGGAAGGGAACTGCACGCCGGTGTTGGCGTGGCAACGGTAGCCGAACGGGTTCTTCGCGAGGTACTGCTGGTGCGCAGGCTCGGCGTAGTAGTACGGCGTCTCCGCGGCGGGCCGGATCTCGGTCGTGATCTCGCCCAGTCGCCGGCGGGCGAGCTCGTCTCCGTAGACCTTGGTCAGCTCACGCGCGGTCTGCTCCTGCTCGGGTGTCGTCCAGTAGATCGCGGACCGGTACTGGGTGCCGATGTCGTTGCCCTGGCGCATGCCCTGCGTCGGGTCGTGCACCTCGAAGAAGCGCTTCACCAGGTCGGCGTACGACACCACGGCGGGGTCGAAGACGATCCTGATCGCCTCGGTGTGGCCGGTGCTGCCGCTGCAGACCTCCTCGTACGTAGGGTGCGGCGTGACGCCGCCGGCGTACCCGACCGACGTCGACCAGACGCCGGGCAGCTGCCAGTAGATCTCCTCGGCGCCCCAGAAGCAGCCGAGTCCGAAGATCGCCACCTCGTGACCGGCCGGGACGTCCTCGCTGACGACCGGGGTCTTGAGGACCACGTGCTCACCCAGCTGCCACGGGCGCTCCTCGCGCCCCGGGAGCGCCTGGTCCGCGGTCACCATCTCGGTCTTCCGACCCAGTCCGAACATCACATGCTCCTTCTCGGAGGCGGTCAGTGGAGCCTCCAGCATGTCCAACAACGCCGCCCCGCCCAACCTTCCCGACTCGGTAGAGCAGGTAACGGTGCCGCAGTTGCGCTCCCACCCCGTGGCAGCGGGGTGGGAGCGCACTCCGGACACCGTTACCCACGACCCATCGCCCCGCACGCCGCTGAGTAGGGTCGGCACGTGACCCAGGAGCATGCCGACAAGTCCGGCTTCGAGACCCGTGCCATCCACGCGGGGTACGAGCCGGACCCCAGCACCGGCGCGGTGATCCCGCCCATCTTCGCGACGTCGACGTACAAGCAGGACGGCGTGGGCGGGCTGCGCGGCGGCTACGAGTACAGCAGGTCGGCGAACCCCACGCGAACGGCTCTCGAGGGTGCACTTGCGGCCGTCGAGGACGGCGAGCGCGGGTTCGCGTTCGCGTCCGGCCTCGCGGCCGAGGACACGCTGGTCCGGGCGCTGTGCCGCCCTGGCGACCACGTGGTGTTTCCCGACGACGCCTACGGCGGCACGCACCGGCTCTTCGCGCAGGTGGAGCAGGCCTGGGGACTGGGTCTGACGACGGCAGCCGTCTCCGACGTCGACGCGGTCCGAGCGGCGATCCGGCCCGGTGAGACGAAGCTGGTCTGGCTCGAGACCCCGACCAACCCGCTGCTCACGATCGCAGACATCGAGGCGATGGCCGCGGTCGCCCACGACGCGGCTTCGCTGCTCGTGGTCGACAACACCTTCGCGACGCCGTACCTCCAGCAGCCGCTGACGCTCGGTGCCGACATCGTGGTGCACTCCACGACCAAGTACGTCGGCGGCCACTCGGACGTGGTCGGCGGTGCTCTGGTCGTGCGCGACCACGACCTGGCGGAACGGATCGGCTTCCACCAGAACGCGATGGGCGCCGTCGCCGGGCCGTTCGACTGCTTCCTCACCCACCGCGGGCTGAAGACGCTCGGGGTCCGGATGGACCGGCACTGTGACAACGCCGAGCGCGTCGTGGAGTTCCTGACCGGCCACTCCGCGGTCATCGACGTGACCTACCCGGGCCTGCCCGACCACCCCGGGCACGAGATCGCCGCCCGGCAGATGCGTCGGTACGGCGGCATGGTCTCGTTCCGGGTCGCCGGGGGAGAGGAGCAGGCGCTCGCCGTGTGCGACCGCACCCGGGTGTTCACCCTCGCCGAGTCGCTCGGCGGCATCGAGAGCCTGATCGAGCACCCCGGCAGGATGACGCACGCCAGCGTCGCCGGCACCGAGCTCGAGGTTCCCGCCGACCTGATCCGGCTGAGTGTCGGCATCGAGACGGTCGACGACCTGCTCGCGGACCTCGACCGCGCGTTGTCCGGTGGCTAGCCCGGACCACACGGCGCTCTGCGTCGACTTCGGGTCGACCTTCACCAAGGCCTCGCTGGTCGACCTGGACGAGGGCCGGATCGTCGCGTCGGCGAGCCACCCCACGACGATCCCCGATCCAGTGGTCGGCGGCGACGTCCTCGACGGGTACGCCGCCTGCCGCGCCGCGCTGCAGAGCCGGGACCCCCGCGCGGGGTCCGCCGAGGTGCTGGCGTGCTCCAGCGCCGGTGGTGGGTTGCGGATCGCGGTCGTCGGCAACGAGGAGCTGGTCACCGCGGAGGCGGGACGCCGGGTCGCGCTGTCCAGCGGCGGCAAGGTCGTCGCGGTCCACTCCCTGGCGTCCCGTGTGCCTGAGAGTGCGCTGGAGCGCACTCTCAGGCACACGGCGCCGGACGTGGTGCTGCTGACCGGGGGGACCGACGGCGGAAACGCCGAGTCCGTGGTGTCGGGCGCCCGGGGCCTGGTCGCCGCCGGATGGGCCGGCCCGGTCGTGGTCGCGGGGAGCCGCGACGCCCGCGACGAGGTCGGAGCACTGCTGGCCGACGGCGGGGCACCGTACGTGCTGGCCGAGAACGTGGTGCCGCGGATCGGCGTGCTGGCCCCGGAGAGTGCCCGTGCCGCGATCCGCGAGATGTTCCTGGCGCACGTGATCGGCGGCAAGCACCTCAGCGCGAGCGACGACTTCCAGGCGATGGTGCGGGGGGCGACCCCTGACGTCGTGCTGACCGGGGTCGAGCTGCTGGCGCGGGGTCTCGACGACGACCGGCCCGGTGCCGGTGACGTGGCGGTGGTCGACGTCGGCGGTGCCACGACGGACGTGCACAGCGTGGTCTCCCTCGACCCCGAGACCGTGCCGGACGCGGGGGGCGGGCTGTCCCGCGAGGTCGTGGCGGTCACCCCTGTCACCCGGACCGTGGAGGGAGACCTCGGGATGCGCTGGTCCGCACTGTCGACCGTCGAAGCGGCCGGCCTCTCGGACCTCGCCGCCGAGGCGAGCCGCCGCAAGGACCAGCCGGGCTACCTTCCCGAGGACGACCGACAGGCCGAGATCGACGAGCAGATCGCCCGCGCAGCGGTCGGGCTGGCACTGCGTCGCCACGCCGGCCGATCCCGGGTCGTGGTCAGTCCCGAGGGCCGCGTCGTCGAGCGCAGCGGCAAGGACCTGCGCGAGATCGACCTGCTGATCGGCTCCGGAGGCGTGCTCCGCAACGGCCGCCCGGGCGTCGCCGACCGCGTGCTCGGCGGCAGTGTCGGGCCGGACCTCGAGGGCGGCTGGCAGCTGCCGCGCGCGCCGCGGGTGGTGGTCGACCACGACTACGCCCTCTGCGCGATCGGGCTGCTCGCCGGGCCGCACCCGCGGGCGGCGTACGACCTCTCGCGTCGCCTCGCAGAGTCGCACCTCCCCGGGAAGTAGCCTTGCGTCCGTGACCAGCGAGGAGGGGCCGACCGAGCATCACCGGTTCGCCGAGCGGTTCGCCCACCAGTGGGCGCAGGCGCGGGCAGAGCGCCGGGCCGAGCCGCCGGCGCCGGTGCGGGCCGGACCCTCCAACCTCTCGCGAGCGCAGGTCCCCTGGGGCGTCGACCTCGCCGCCGCGTGGTCGTGGCGCTTCCTCGTGATCGCGGCGGCGAGCTATCTCGTGCTCTGGCTGCTGTCGTTCTTCGCCGTGATCATGGTGCCGGTCGCGATCGCGCTCCTGATCGCGGCGCTCGTGAGTCCGGTCGTGCGATGGCTCCATGCGGGCGGCGTGCCGGTCGCGCTCGGAGCCGGGCTCGTGATGCTGAGCGGCATCGCGATCGTCGGGCTCCTGCTGACGTTCGTCGGCCAGCAGGTCGCGGCCGGGGCAACTGACCTGGCCGACTCGGTGGTGGAGGGCATCGGCCGGATCCGCGACTGGCTCAAGGACGGCCCGCTCAACGCCAGTGACACCCAGATCAACGACGCCCTCGAGGCGATGCAGAAGGCGATCACCGAGGGCACCAGCGAGAACGGCGTGCTCAGCAGCACGCTCGAGGTCGGTACCGCGATCGGTCACGTGGTCGCCGGGTTCTTCATCATCCTGTTCTCCACGTACTTCTTCCTCGCCGATGGTGAGCGGATCTGGGCCTGGACCGTCCGGCTCGCGCCGCGCGTCGCCCGACAGCGGTTCGACGACAGCGGCCGGGTCGCCTGGCGCAGCCTCACCCAGTTCGTCAGGGCCACGGTGCTGGTTGCCGCCGTCGACGCCATCGGCATCATGCTGGTCGCGCTGATCCTCGGGGTCCCCTTCGTGCTGGCGATCGGCGTCCTGGTGTTCCTGGGTGCATTCGTGCCGATGGTGGGTGCGACCATCGCCGGCACCGTCGCGGTGCTGGTCGCCCTCGTCGACCAGGGCCCGATCACGGCGTTGCTGATGCTCGGCGGCGTGATCCTCGTGCAGCAGATCGAGGGCCACGTGCTGCAGCCGTTCCTGATGGGGCGGTTCGTCTCGGTCCACCCGCTGGGCGTCATCATCGCGATCGGCTGCGGGGTGATCGTCGCAGGTGTTGTCGGCGCCCTGATCGCGGTTCCGTTCATCGCCTCTCTCAACGCCGTGGTGCAGCACCTCGCGTCCTACACCTCGGTCGGCTCCGACGACCCAGAGGAAGAGCTGGATGAGGATCGGGTCGAAGTGGCGACCACGGAAGCCGCCGAGCCCGCGGCGCCCGAGCCGGAGGGAGGCGACGATGACCGGCCTGACGCCTGAGGACCTCCGCGCCGCGCGCGAGCTGCTCGACGGGGTCGCCGTGCTGACCCCGATGGAGGACTCGCGCTGGCTCTCGTCTCTCGCCGGCGGACCGGTCAGCCTCAAGTGCGAGAACCTCCAGCGCACCGGTTCGTTCAAGGCGCGCGGCGCGTACGTGCGGATGTCACGGCTGTCCGCCGACGAGCGCTCCCACGGGGTGGTCGCAGCCTCTGCCGGCAACCACGCGCAAGGAGTGGCGCTCGCCGCGCAGATGCTCGGCATCAAGGCCACGGTGTTCATGCCCGAGGGCGCGCCGATCCCCAAGGAGAAGGCGACCCGCGGGTACGGCGCCGAGGTGGTCTTCCACGGGCGCTACCTCGAGCACGCACTGGCCGCGGCACGTGCGTTCTCGCAAGAGACCGGGGCGGTGCTGATCCACCCGTTCGACCACCTCGACATCGTGGCCGGCCAGGCGACCTGCGGTCTGGAGATCCTGGAGCAGGCGCCGGACGTGCGGACCGTGATGGTGCCGACCGGCGGCGGCGGGCTGCTCGCGGGAGTCGCGCTCGCCGTGAAGCAGTCGCGACCGGGCGTCCGGGTGGTCGGGATCCAGGCGGAAGGGGCGGCCGCGTTCCCCGGCTCGCTCGCGGCGGGCGAGCCGGTGCGCCTGGAGCAGATGCAGACCATGGCCGACGGCATCGCGGTCGGCCTGCCCGGGGACGTCACCTACGCGCTGGTGGAGCAGTACGCCGACGAGGTCGTGACGGTCTCCGAGGAGTCGCTGTCACAGGCGCTGGTCGCGTTGCTCGAGCGGGCCAAGATGGTGGTGGAGCCGGCCGGTGCGGCCGCGGTCGCTGCGTTGCTCGACGACCCGACGGCGTACGAGACCCCGGTCGTGGCGGTGCTGTCGGGCGGAAACATCGATCCGCTGCTGCTCGGCAAGGTGATCCGTCACGGCATGGTGGCGGCCGGTCGCTATCTCTACCTGCGGGTCTGCATCCCGGACCTGCCTGGCGGGCTGGCCCGGTTGCTCACCGAGCTCGGCGAGGCCGGCGCCAACATCCTCGACGTCACCCACGAGCGGATCTCCCCGAACCTGGCGCTGGACGAGGTCGAGGTGCGGCTGCAGATGGAGACCCGTGGCGAAGCGCACGCCGAGCGGGTGGTCACCCGACTCCGCGAGTGCGGGTACAGCGTCCACGAATGAACGAACCGGCGTCCGCTCCTTCGAGCTGACGCCGGTCCGGACCTCAGGTCACTCGTGGAACGGGACCGCGTCGATGATCTCGATCTTGAGGGTCTTGCCGTTGGGCGCGTCGAAGTCGATCGTCGAGCCCTTCGTCGCGCCGAGCATGGCGGAGCCGAGCGGCGACTGCGGTGAGAAGACCTCCACGTCCTCGTGGTCGTCGTCCACCTCGCGAGCACCGAGCAGGAACACCTCGTGCTCGTCGTCGCCGGCGTAGCGGTAGGTCACGAGCTTGCCCGGAGACACGATCCCGTCGTCCTCGGGCACGTCGGTCGTCGCCGAGCGGAGCATGTCCTCCAGCTGGTGGATCCGGGCCTCGATCTTCCCCTGCTCGTCCTTGGCGGCGTGGTAGCCACCGTTCTCCTTCAGGTCGCCCTCGTCGCGGGCAGAGCTGATCCGCTCGATGACCTCCTGGCGCTTGGGGCCACGCAGGTCTTCGAGCTCGGCGGAGAGCCGGTCGAACGTCTTCTTGGTCAACCAGATCGTGGTCGGCTGGGCGGGCTGCGTCATGGGTGTGTCAACTCCTGCGGAAACAAAAGAAAACCCGCCGGGCGCTTCCAAGCGTCGGGATGCGTCGGTGTGCCCTGCGGGGTGATCGGTGACAACTCTAGCAACTCGTGCCGCGGAAAGCAGGTCGAGCAGCCACCTCGGCTGCTGCCGGGGGGCACGCGGTCGCGAGTGTTCAGCGCGGGCGCGGCTGGCCCGGTGCCGTGCACCCCACCAGCGTCACCGAGGTGGCGCGCCGCTCGGTGCGTACCGTGACCTCGTTGCGCCCGTCGACCGGCTCGAACGCCAGCTCCCCCACGGTCGAGTGGTCGTCGCCGAGGGCGCGGACCCGACAGCTGGCGACGACGTCGTCGGTCAAGGACACCTCGACCACGACCGCGGCCTCGTTGTCGCTCACGATCTCGTACGACGAGAGGCCTGACTCGACCTCCGGGCTGCCGTGGAACAGCGCCGCCCAGGCCAGCCACCCCACCAGCGCCGCGCTCGCGGTCGCCACGACCACCAGCACCACCCGCCGCCGGACCGGCGACGGGGTGCCGTAGCGCGCGGCGAGGTCGGTCATGCCTTGATCCTAGGATCACCCCATGGCGCAGCGACCCCGGACCGGCTACCGGCTGATGCACGTCCACGCCCACCCCGACGACGAGTCGAGCAAAGGTGCGGCCTCGACCGCCCGTTACGTCGCCGAAGGTGTCGACGTGCACGTGGCCACCTGTACCGGCGGCGAGCGCGGCTCGATCCTCAACCCCAAGATGGACCGACCCGACATCCTGGCCAACATCTCGGAGGTGCGCCGGCAGGAGATGGAGCGGGCTCGCGACATCCTCGGGGTCCGCCAGGACTGGCTCGGCTTCGTCGACTCCGGCTGGCCGGAGGGGGACCCGAAGCCGCCGCTGCCCGAGGGCTGCTTCGCACTGGTGCCGGTCGAGGAGGCTGCCGAGCCGCTGGTGCGGTTGATGCGGGAGTTCAGGCCGCACGTCGTCACGACCTACGACGAGCGCGGCGGTTACCCGCACCCCGACCACATCGCGTGCCACCGGGTCACGGTTGCGGCGTTCGCGGCAGCCGGCGACCCGGAGTGCTACCCCGACGCGGGCGAGCCGTGGCAGCCCCTCAAGCTCTACTACCACCACTCCTTCAACCGACCTCGGATGCAGGCGCTGCACGACGCGATGCTGGAGCACGGGCTCGAGTCGCCGTACGGGGAGCGGCTCAAGGAGTGGAAGCCGGAGCCCGAGTGGGACGCCCGGATCACGACCCGCGTGCCGTGCGCGGACTACTTCGGGGTCCGCGACCAGGCGCTGCTGGCGCACGCGACCCAGATCGATCCCGACGGCATGTGGTTCGCGATCCCGCGTGAGCTGCAGGAGAAGATCTGGCCGACCGAGGACTACGAGCTGGTCGTCTCGCACGTCGATTCCCCGATCCCGGAGGACGACCTGTTCGCGGGCATCCCGGCGCCGAGCTGATCCGGCCCACCTGAGACACTGGATCAATGCTGCTGACGACCGTGGTGGCCCCCCTCCTCGTGCGTGTCGCGGACCAGGTGGAGAAGGGTCCTGAGCCCGAGGACGTGAAGGCCGGCTGGGTAGCGCTCCTCGTCTTCCTGGGCCTCGCCGTCGCGGTGGTGTTCCTCGCGTTCAGCCTGGTCAAGCAGCTGCGCAAGGCCCAGGCCGCCAAGGACGCCGGGGTCTACGGCGACGCGCCGGTCTCGCCCGAGGAGCCCCGCGGCACCGACTGAGCCGTCGACCGGGACACCAGCCGTCACTCCCGTCACGTCCGCCACTTCCGTATGGTGGTTCGATGCCACGACGACGAGTGACCCCCGCGCCGGCGTCCGCATCGCTCACCGGACTGCTCCTGGCCGCCACGCTCGCGGTCGCCCCGCCCGCCTCGGCGGCGCCCGCTGCTGAGGTGCCGTCCGAGGACCAGCCACGGGTGGACCGCACCTTCTCGGTGGCGACCCTCAACGTTCTGGGCAGCAACCACACCGAGGGCCGCGACCACCGACGTACCAAACGGACCGCCCGCCTGATCCGCCGCCAGCACCTGAAGCTGGTGGCGCTGCAGGAGGTGCAGGCCGATCAGCTGCGTGGCCTCCGGAAGCGGCTGCCCCACTACCGGTTCTGGCCGGCGACGACGCTGGGTCCGAGCGGTCTCCGGTTGCAGATCGCGTGGCGTCCGGCTCGGTTCGACCTCGTGGACCACGGCACGCTGACCACCACCTTCAGCTACCGGGAGCGGCCGGTGCCGTGGGTGCGACTGCGCGATGAGGCGACCGGGCGTCGGCTGTTCGTGATCGACATCCACAACTCCCCGCGCGACCAGGAGGCCGACCGCGACTCCGCCACCCGCAAGGAGATCCGCCTCTTCAACCGGCTGAGCCGCCGCATCGGTCCGGTGCTCCTCCTCGGTGACGCCAACGAGCGCCGTGAGTGGTTCTGCTGGGTGTCCCGTCGTACCGGCGCGTGGGCGGCCACCGGCGGCTCCGTCACCGAGGACTCGTGCTCCCCACCGCCGCACATGTCGGTCGACTGGATGATGGGCAAGGGGCGGTTCGGCTGGCGGGACTACCGCGCCGAGCCGGTGAAGGTGAGCGACCACCGGCTCCACCGCGCGACGTTCCGGTGGCGCCCGCTCTGAGCGTTCACACGCGGACGGCCCGTACCAGGCAGTCCCAAGCGATCTCGCCGGTGTCACCCATCCGGTGGTCGCCTCCCGGTGCCACGACGCGCGCGACCCGCTCCGCTCGCTGGACCTCGACGCCGAGGTCCTCGACGTCCCCGACCACGTCGGCCGCGGTCATCAGCACCGCCGGGTCCTGCGGCCCACCGCTGCCGTCCTCGATGTTGCTCGAGTCGTGCGCGACCCACAGGAACGTGCCGCCCGGCCGCAGCGCCTCGACCGCCCCGCGTGCGGCCGCCCGGCGCTCGACCTCGGGCAGCTGCAGGTAGGCCACCACGGCCAGGTCGAAGCCTTCCCCGTGCCAGGTGATCGCGTCGGCACGGACCCAGTCCACCTCCGTGCCACCCGCCAGCCGGCGCCCCTTGTCAAGAGCCACCCGGGAGAAGTCGACCGCGGTCACCTGCCAGCCGCGCCGGGCCAGCCAGATCGCGTTGCGGCCCTCCCCGGCCGCGAGGTCGACGGCACGGCCTGGCGGGAGGTCGGCGCACTCGGCGGCGACGAACTGGTTCGGCTCTGCCGACCACACCAGCTCCTGGTCGGCGTACCGCTGGTCCCACTCCTCGGCGTCCACGGGTCGATTGAAGCAAACCTCGCTCGTCGGATCGCCACGACGGCCGTCTGGACGCGGGGTGGCGGACCAGCGCCGTACCCTCCACGATGACGGCATCGGCAGGCAGGAGGTTGGCAGGTGCAGGTCCCGGCGCCCCTGGAGTACGAGCGGGCGACCAGCGTGGCGCATGCCATCGCGCTCCTGCAGCGACTCGGTGAGGAGGCGCGGCTGATCGCCGGGGGGCACAGCCTGCTGCCGATGATGAAGCTGCGGCTGGCCAACCCGGAGTATCTCGTCGACATCAACGACCTGCACGGCGAGCTCGGGTACATCCGGGTCGAGCCGACGCAGGTACGGATCGGCGCCCTGACCCGGCACCGCGAGCTGCTGGAGTCGGAGGAGCTGGCCCGGGTGTGCCCGATCTTCCGCGACGCCGAGCAGGTGATCGCCGACCCGCCGGTGCGCAACCGCGGCACGCTCGGCGGTGCGCTCTGCCAGGCCGACCCCTCCGAGGACCTGTCCTCGGTGTGCACCACGCTGGACGCCAGCTGCGTGATCCGTGGCCCGGACCGGGAGCGCGTGGTGTCGATGGACGACTTCCACCTCGGCCCGTACCAGACCGTCGTCGGTCACGACGAGCTGCTGACCGAGGTGCGCATCCCGGTCCGTCCGCGTGGCAGCAGCGCCTACGCCAAGGTCGACCGGCGGGCAGGCGACTGGGCCGTGACGGCAGCGGGAGCCGCGCTGTGGCTCGCCGAGGACGGGATGATCGCCGACGCCCGGGTCGGGCTGGCCGCGGTCGGACCGAACACGACCGGCATCCCGGAGATCTCCGCCGCGCTGCGGGGACAACCGCCGTCCGAGGAGGCCTGGCAGCTGGCCGGCACGATCGCGGCCGAGCAGTGCAGCCCGGTCACGGACAGTCGCGGTACGGCGGCGTACAAGCGCCACCTCGCCTCGGAGCTGACGCGTCGAACACTGCGCACGTCCTGGGAACGGGTGGCCTGATGGAGGTGACCCTGACGGTCAACGGCGAGCAGGTCACCCGGGACGTCGAGGCCCGGCTGCTGCTGGTCCACCTGCTGCGCGACGAGCTCAGTCTCACCGGGACGCACTGGGGCTGCGACACCAGCAACTGCGGCAGCTGCGTCGTGCTGTACGACGACGAGCCGGTCAAGTCGTGCACCGTGCTGGCCGCGATGGCGGCCGGCCACGAGGTCCGCACCGTCGAGAGCCTGGAGACAGACGGCGAGCTCGACCCGGTGCAGGTGGGCTTCATGGAGTGCCACGGGCTGCAGTGCGGCTTCTGCACCCCGGGGATGCTGATGTCGGCGAGGGCGCTGCTCGACCGAGACCCGGACCCCAGAGAGGCCGACATCCGGGAGGCGATCTCCGGCCAGATCTGCCGGTGCACCGGGTATGCATCAATTGTGAGGTCGGTGCGCTGGGCTGCAGAGCATCCCGACGGCAGGATCGAAGCATGACGGCGCACACCGACGACCGCGCGCCGATCGGCCACGGCCGGATGCTGCGCAAGGAGGACCGCCGGTTCGTGCGCGGTCGCGGCCGCTTCCTCGACGACGTCACCCTGCCCGGGATGCTGCACCTGGCGGTCCTGCGCTCGCCGGTCGCGCATGCACGGGTCTTGTCGGTCGACACGCTCGCCGCGGAAGCACACCCGAAGGTGAAGGCGGTCGTCACCGGCGCCGACCTCGCCGCCCGCGGGCTGGCCTGGATGCCGACCCTCTCCGGTGACGTCCAGGCGGTGCTGGCGACCGACAAGGTGCGGTTCCAGGGCCAGGAGGTCGCGTTCGTGGTCGCCGAGGACCGCTACGCCGCGCGCGACGCCCTGGAGCTGATCGAGGTGGAGTACGACGTGCTCGACCCGGTCGTCGACGTCCGCCGAGCGCTCGACGCCGACGCGCCACTGATCCGCGACGACGTGGCCGGCAAGACGGACAACCACTGCTTCGACTGGGAGACCGGCGACGAGGCGGCGACCGCCG
>NZ_DASUTK010000189.1:0-3372 GCF_036374615.1 Nocardioides sp. | reverse complement strand
GCTCATCGACGCCTCGACGCTCGGCAGGAGCCGGTGGGTCAGGACCTGGCGGGCCAGCCCGCGCAGGTCGTCGGGGAGCACGTAGTCGCGGCCGGCCATGGCGGCGCTCGCCTTGGCCGCACGCACCAGGTGCAGGGTGGCGCGCGGGGACGCGCCGAGGGTCAGCTCGTCGGAGCGCCGGGTCGCGGACGTCAACGCCACGGCGTAGCGCTGGACGGCGTCGGAGACGTAGATCTGGTTGACGATGCCGATCAGCTTGCGGATCTCGGCCGCGTCGGTCACGGGCTCGAGGTCGTCGAGCGGGTTGTGCTGGGTGTGGCTGTCGAGCATCGCGATCTCGGAGGCCTCGACGGGGTAGCCGATCGACAGTCGCAGCATGAAGCGGTCGCGCTGGGCCTCGGGGAGGGCGTAGGTGCCCTCCATCTCGATGGGGTTCTGGGTCGCGATGACCATGAAGGGCGCCTCGAGGTAGTACGTCGAGTTGTCGACGGTGACCTGGTGCTCCTCCATGCACTCCAGCAGCGCGGACTGGGTCTTGGGCGAGGCGCGGTTGATCTCGTCACCGACCACGATGTTGGCGAAGACGCCGCCCGGGCGGAACTCGAACTCGCGGGTGTTCTGGTTGAAGATCGACACGCCCGTCACGTCGGACGGCAGCAGGTCGGGCGTGAACTGGATCCGGCGCACCGTGCACTCGATGCTGCGGGCGAGCGACTTGCTGAGCATGGTCTTGCCGACGCCAGGCACGTCCTCGATGAGGATGTGGCCCTCGGCCAGGAGGCCGATGAGGACCGTGTTGATCACGTCGGGCTTGCCCTCGATCACCTTCTTGACGTTGGAGCGGACCCGCTCCACGACCCGGCTCAGGGTCTCCAGATCGGCCCCGCCGCTCGAGGTCGTTCCCGTCTCCGTGACTGTCACGTGCCGTCCTTCCGGTTGCTGCTCTTCAGCCCCATCCATGCGTCCTGCCGTGAGGTCGCGAACGCCCCACCGGAGGTCGGGTGGAGCGCTGGGAGAAACCTACGCGCCGCACCCGTTCCTGCCTCTGACTCAGGCGATCACGGTTTGGTTGCGGATTCTCCCCCGTTCGGGTTCCGAGCGTAACCGACCCCACCTCGCCGGGGACCTGTCCAGCAGGGCACTCGCATCGGGGGGCGACATGGAGCGGAAGTGGTTGACCGTGGGGCAAAGTGGAGTACAGTGGCGCAAAGTGGAGGACAGCGGAGGGAAAGTGGAGGGCACGGGATGTTCCTGGGCACCTACACCCCCAAGCTCGACGACAAGGGCCGGCTCTTCCTCCCCGCGAAGTTCAGGGAGGAACTGATGGCAGGGCTGGTGGTGACGACGGGGCAGGAGCGCTGCCTCACCGTCTACAAGCTCGGCGACTTCGCCGAGATCGCCGCCCGCGTCCAGGCCGCCCCGATCACCGTGAAGGGCGCCCGTGACTACGGACGCTTCCTCGGCGCGAACGCCAACCAGGACACCCCGGACAAGCAGGGCCGCATCACCATCACGCCCATGCAGCGCGACTACGCCGCGCTCACCCGGGACGTGATGGTGCTGGGCGTGATCAACCGGATCGAGATCTGGGACCCCGCTCGCTGGGAGTCCTACAACCAGCAGAACCAGGAGACCTTCGCCGACATCAGCGAAGAGGTCTTCCCCGGCCTCTAGGCCAGCTCCACCCCCGCCACCCGCACCGCCCACAAGTCCACAGCGATCGTCCGGCGAGGTCTCAGCCCGCTGACGCCCACCCTCTGTAGCACCTTCCCCGGTTCCAGACGGTGACTTCCCTTCCAGCACCAGCGGGCGGGGGCCTGGCCGGACGATCACCGCTCCACGCACCTCATCCCTACCGCCACCACGACACCCCCACTTCGCTCCACCGGAACACCAACACGAGGGTCGAGACTCATGAGCATCACGCCGGTCGCGGACGCGGGACCCGTCCGCCGCGTGCGCCACCAGGCCCGCGAGGCCGCCGCACTGATGGCCTTCTCGGCCGCCACGTCAGTGGCGATCGCCGGGGCCCTCGTCCTGCTCGCCCACTGGGGACGCTGAGCCG
This sequence comes from Nocardioides sp., assembly GCF_036374615.1. Lineage (GTDB taxonomy): Bacteria > Actinomycetota > Actinomycetes > Propionibacteriales > Nocardioidaceae > Nocardioides. The sequence goes on along the minus strand of NZ_DASUTK010000189.1, from coordinate 1,307 downwards.
GGACGATGACGAGTCCCTCCCACGTCCCGGTCCTCTTGGACCGGGTCGTTGCCCTCCTCGCGCCTGCCCTCGACCACGAGGGCGCGGTCCTCGTCGACGCGACCCTCGGCCTCGGTGGGCACACCGAGGCCGTGCTCGAGCGTTGTGCACTCGCCCGCGTGGTCGGCATCGACCGCGACACCGACGCCCTGGCCCAGGCGAGCGTGCGGCTGGCCGCCCACGGGACCCGCTTCACCGGCGTGCACGCGGTCTACGACGAGATCCCCGAGGTCCTGGCCGACCTCGGGCTCGACGCCGTCGACGCCGTGCTGTTCGACCTCGGCGTCTCCTCGCTCCAGCTCGACGTCCTCGAGCGCGGCTTCGCCTACCGCGAGGACGCCCCACTCGACATGCGCATGGACGGCACGAGCGGTCCCACGGCCGCCGACGTGCTCAACACGTACTCGGCCCCGGACCTGGCCCGGGTGCTGCGGGAGTACGGCGAGGAGCGGTTCGCCCGGCAGATCGCCAACGCGGTCGTCCGCGCCCGCGAGACGACGCCCTTCACCACGTCGGCGCGGTTGGTCGAGCTCCTGTACGACGTCATCCCGGCGCCCGCACGACGTACGGGCGGTCACCCGGCCAAGCGCACGTTCCAGGCCCTGCGCATGGAGGTCAACGACGAGCTCGCCGTGCTCCGCCGGGCGCTGCCCGCCGCGATCGACGCGATCGCCGTCGGTGGTCGCGTGGTCGTGGAGTCCTACCACTCGCTGGAGGACCGGCTGGTCAAGCGGGCGTTCGTCGAGGCGACGCGCAGCGACGTCCCCGAGGACCTCCCGTTCGTCCCCGCCGGTCACGAGCCGGCGTTCCGGCTGCTGACCCGCGGCGCCGAGAAGGCCGACCCGGCCGAGGTCGACCACAACCCCCGCGCCGCCAGCGTCCGGCTGCGCGCCCTCGAACGACTCGCCCCTTCCCCGAGCACAGGAGTCGCATAAGAGATGAGCAGCCCCGCCTTCCAGATCAGGTCCGGCCGGATCCGAGCCGCCGGTGCCCCAGGCCGGGTCTCCGGTCTCGCCGGTGCGGCCCTCCACCGGGCGCGGCTGACCGTCGTCCCCCGCACCAGGACCCGCACCAGCCACCTGCCGTTCGTGACGCTGGTGTCGTTCGTGCTGCTGGCCGGCGTGGTCGGGCTGCTGATGTTCAACACCTCGATGCAGCAGGCGGCCTTCACGGCCACCACGATGGAGCAGCAGGCCGCGACCCTGAACGCTCGCGAGCAGACGCTGCGGATGGAGCTCGACGCCCTGCGCGACCCGCAGCGGGTCGCG
>NZ_DASUTK010000188.1:0-54897 GCF_036374615.1 Nocardioides sp. | reverse complement strand
GTGGCGGCCATCTCGACCACGAGGTCGCGCACCCTGTCGCGGAACTCGTCGGTGCCGAGCCGCTCGGCCTCCTCGAGCACCGAGGCGTACGCCGCCAGGTTGCTGCGCACGAGGTCGCGGACCTCGCCGTACCGACCGTCGAGCAGCCGCGTGAACGCCGGGACGTCGATCTCGGGCCGCCGGTAGCCCACCGGCTCCGGCGCGGAGACAGGACTCGTGACGGCTGGGCTGGGGTCGGGGGCCATGGCCCCGACGTTACTGACCGGTCAGGGGCGGGCGTAGAAGTTGGGCGTGGTCCAGTAGTACATGGACTCCTGGCTGACCGGTCGTCCGGTCCGCGGCGCGTGGATGATCTGGCTGTTCCCGACGTACAGCGCCACGTGGAAGATCGACGACGGGCTGCTCGAGGAACCCCAGAACACCAGGTCACCGGCCCGGAGACTGCTCGCCGAGATCGGGGTCGACTGCTCGTACTGGGCCACGGAGTAGTGCGGCAGGTACTTCCCACCGGCGCCCCAGGCACCCATGGTGAGGCCGGAGCAGTCCCACGAGCCCGGTCCGGCGGCTCCCCAGACGTAGGGCTCACCGAGCTGCGCCCGGGCGAACGCGATCGCCGCGCTGGCCCCACCACCGGGTGCCGGGGGGTCGGGCTGGGGGGGCGGAGGCGCGGGCTCGGTGGCCGGCTCCTCGGGCTCCGGCGCCGCGGGCTGCTGCTCCTCGGCCCGGTCCCCCTGCTGGGCCGCCTCCTGCGCCGCCTGCTCCGCCTGCTCCGCTGCCTGCTGGGCAGCCGCCTGCTGGGCGGTCTCCTCGGCCGCAGCGGCCGCGGCAGCCTGGGCGCGTTGCTCGTCGAGCGCCTGCTGCCGCTCCTCGGCGAGCTCGACGCTGATGTCCTGCAGCTCCGCCAGCTCCTCGATCAGCTCGCCCTTGCGGGCGGCGATCGCGTCGGCCTCCGCCGCGGCGGCCTCGGCCGCCACCCGAGCCTGGTCCCGCGCCTCTCGCGCCTCGACCTGCGCCGTCGCGGCATCCGCGCGAGCCGCCTCCGCCTGGTCGAGCGCGACGGAGGCCAGCGTCGAGGCCGCGACGAACCCGTCGTACCGGCTGTCGAGCGCCGACTCGGCCGCGCGCATCGTCGTGCTCTGCTCGAGGACCGTCCCGATCCCGTCCGCCTGCACCATGGAGGCGACGGCCGTCAGCGTGGGGGCGAGCTGGTAGGAGCTGACAAGCGCGTCGGCGTAGGCGTCCTGCTGGCGATCCACGTCGGTGTGCGCGATACCGGCTCGCTCATCCGCGGCAGCAGCCGCCTGCCGCGCCTGCTCGAGCCGGTACCGCGCTCCGTTCCACGCCTCCGTCGCCTGGGCGGCCTCGATGGCGGACTGCTGGAGTCGGTGGTTCGCCGCGGCCAGGTCGGCCTGGACGGCGTCCACATCACGTGCCTTGTCGCGGGCAGCGGTCCGCGCGTCGCGGACGTCCTGCCGGGACGGGGTGTCGGCCTCGTCGGCCAGCGCCGCCTCGATTCCAGCGAGCCCTGACACCGGGGGGATGGTCAGGCTCACGGCGAGGCCGAGGGCTACTGCGACACCGATCGCGCGAGGCACGTCGCGATTCCTCCTGCATTCCGTCATCCGGTCCCGCCGCCCGGCTGGGCTGCGTGGTCGTCGCTGCCCCACGGGGCAACTCGCGGAACGCTAGTGCTCATTCGTCACAAAAGCCACAAAAATCTCAGAATTCGCAGGGGTCACCGGCGTGTCGGCTTGCGAACTACAACAATGTAGTTCACGAGTCCGGGCGAGAACCCGCCGCGAGATCAGCGGTCGGCGTCGACCGGGACGGCGCTGCTGTCCGTCGTCGGGTGCGACGCGAGGCCGTGTCGCTCGAACACCTGGCCGCTGGCTCGGCCCCCGACGTAGAAGGCGACGAGTGCGATCAGGATCCCGGCGACGTCGTCGGCGAGGTAGTGCCAACCGAAGTAGATGGTCGCCACGACGGTCACCGCGAAGTTGACCCAGAACACCCAGTGCACGATCCGGGAGCGGACGGTGTACTGCACCATCAGTGCGACGAGCAGCGTGATCGCGACGTGGAGGCTGGCGAAGCCGGCGGTCGACTGCACTGCCCCCTCGACCCCTTCGATCGTGACGCGGGCCCGTGCGTTGGCGAGCGCCTCCATCAGGGCCGACGTCGGCGTGCCGGCGTCCACCACGTCCTTGTAGAGCCAGGGGGCGAAGAAGCCCGGCCCCAGGGTGGGCAGCAGGTAGTAGGACAACGTCCCGAGCGACCACGCGATGCACTGGCTGGTCACGAACCAGTAGCCGTAGGAGATGTTGCGCGACCACACCAGCCAGGCGGTGACGGCGAGCGGGACCAGCGGCAGGAACCACAGGTAGATGTAGGACAGGAAGTGCGCTGCGACGCCGGTGCCGAGCAGGTCGTGCAGCACGACGCCCGGCTCGTTGCCGAGGAAGAGGGCGAGGTCGATCAGGTGGAGCTCGTAGTCGTACTTCTTCTCGCGCACGAACGGCAGGAACGACTTGAGGTTCCGGTAGCTCACGTAGGTGATGTAGAAGCAGGCGATGCCCATCACGACCAGCGTCAACCGCTCGCGGGTCCAGTGGCTGCGGACCCGATCGCGGGCGACGGTGGCCCAGCGCGCCGGGTTGCCGCGGGAGACCCACAGCGTCCGCGGGACGACGTCGCCGAGGAATGCGCCGCTCAGCAGCAGCGGGAGCCGCAACCACGATGGGCCGAGGAAGCCCTCGGGGTCGGCGAGCCGCTTGTCGAGGAGCAGCGCCGTGATCACCGCCAGCCCACCCATGACGACGGCGCAGCCGACGAGCAGGACGTAGGCGCGGCGGTACACGCGCGCCAGTCTATTGACCGGTCACGGGGGCGTAGATCGGCGCCAGCCGAGTGCGGTCCACCCGGAGCGCCACCTCGACTCCCGGCCCGGGGTGCCGGTCGAGCGGGGCAACGGCGTCGAGCTCGCCGAGCCCCGGTACGTCGACCCGCAGCCGGACCTGCTCGGGGGTCAGCCTCGACGACACGACCCGTCCCCGCAGCGGTCCGTCGGCGGCGACGGACAGGGCCGAGCGGCGCAGCGCCACCGCGGGCGCGTCCTCGAGGTCGGCGGACCGCAGCAGCCGGGTCGCTGGCTCGCCGACGAGCACGGCGGCGTACCCGAGGAAGAGCGCGGTCTCGTCGTCGACCGGGCGGCGCCACACCTCGTCGATCGGGCCGTGCTGGACGATCCGGCCCGACCGCATCACCGCCAGCCGGTCGGCCACTGCGAACGCCTCCTCGTGGTCGTGCGTCACGAGCAGCGCGGTGGTCCCGGACTCGACCAGGATCGTCCGGAGGTCGGCCGCCAACCGCGCGCGCAGCCCGGTGTCGAGGGCCGACAGCGGCTCGTCGAGCAGCAGCAGCCGAGGCTCGACGGCGAGCGACCGGGCCAGGGCGACCCGCTGCCGCTCGCCCCCGGAGAGAGTCCGTGGCAGCCGGTCGCCGTATGACGGGAGACCGACCAGGTCGAGCAGCTCGGCGACCCGGCGATCGCGGGAGGGGACCCGGCGCAGCCGCAGCGCGTAGCCGACGTTGCGGGCGACGGTCAGGTGCTCGAAGAGCTGCCCGTCCTGGAACATGAGGGCGAAGCCGCGCCGGTGGGTCGGGACTCGACCGAGGTCCTGCCCGTCCCACGCGACGCTCCCCGTCTGCGGCTGTTCCAGCCCCGCGATGGCGCGAAGCAGGGTGGACTTGCCGCACCCCGACGGCCCGAGCACCGCCAGGACCTCGCCGTCCGGCAGCTCGAGGGAGACGTCGTCGAGCGCCCGCTTGCCGTCGAAGACGACGGTCAGGTCACGCACGCGGATCACGTCAGAACGCTCCCACGCTGGGGACCCGCAGCCGCTCGACGAGCAGCATCACGAGAGCCGTGGTGCCGGCGAGCAGGACCGAGGCGGCCAGCGCCATGCCGTAGTTCAGCTCGCCCGGGTGGCCGAGGAGCCGGAAGATCACCAGCGGCAGGGTCGGGAAGTCCTCGCGCGCCAGGAAGGAGGTCGCGCCGAACTCACCGAGCGAGGTCGCGAACGCGAACCCGGCGCCGGCGAGCATCGGCTTCCACAGGACCGGGACGTCCACCGTCAGCACGGTCCGCAGCGGACCCGCGCCCAGGGAGGCGGCCGCCTGTCGCTGCCGGTCGTCGATGCCGGCCAGTACCGGGACCAGGGTGCGCACGACCAGTGGCAGCGCCACGAGTGCCTGCGCGACAGGGACCAGCAGCGCGCTGTCGCGCAGGTCGAGCGGCGGCTCGTCCAGGGTGATCAGCAGCCCGAACCCCAACGTCACGGCGGACACGCCGAGCGGCAGCATGAAGAACCCGTCGAGCAAGCCGCGCACCCGGCGCTCGACCGGCGTGCGCGATCGGCGGGTGACGACGAGTGCGACCAGCAGGCCGGTCCCCAGCGCCATCCAGGTCGCGTCGACCGCTGTCCGCAGCGAGTTCACCAGCGCGTCGGTGACCGTGACCTGGAGTGCGTCGCGGTCGCCGGTGGTGCCGAGCGCCGTGTAGTTCGCGAGGCTCCACTCGCCTTCCGCCTGCAGCGACCCCGAGACGAGGGAGACGATCGGGATCGCGACGAAGGCCATCACCAGCAGCGTCGCCGCGACGGGTACGCCGTCGGCCCGGGTCAGCCGGCTCGCACGACCCGGTGTGCGACCGGCCGGGGCGACCACGCGCACCCGCTGTGCGAGCGCGAGCAGCGCGACGACCACCACCAGCTGGAGCACCGAGAGCGCCGCCGCGGCCGGCAGGTCGAAGACCTGGACCGTGAGCAGGTAGATCTCGGTCTCGACGGTGGCGTAGCGGCTGCCGCCGAGGGTGAGCACGATCCCGAAGGCGGTGGCGCAGAAGAGGAACACGACGGTCGCGGAGGAGGCGATCGCCGGTCGCAGCGCGGGCAGCGTGACCGTCCGGAAGACCTGGGCGGGCGTGGCTCCCAGGGTCGCCGCCGCCTGTCCCGCCCGGGCATCGAGCCCTTCCCAAGCGCCGCCGACGACCCGGATCACCACCGCCAGGTTGAAGAACACCAGTCCCAGCACGATCGCCGTCGGCGTTCCGTCGAGGCCGAGGAAGCCAAGCGGTCCGCCGTCGCCGAGCACCTGGCGGAACGCGACGCCGACGACGACGGTGGGAAGCACGAACGGCACGAGCAGCGCGGCTCGGATCACCCGCCGCAGCGGGAACGCCGTGCGGTGGAGCACGTACGCCGCCGGCAGGCCGAGCAGCACTGCCACCGCGGTCGCCACCGCTGCCGACCACAGCGTGAAGGCCAGCACCCGAACCGTGCGACCCCGCGTCAGGACCTCCAGCACTGCGCCGGGCGCGAAGTCCCCGTCGGGCCAGAAGCCGAGTGCGAGCATGCCGCCGACCGGCACCACGAAGAACACACCCAGCACCAGCACCGGGACCACGGCCAGGGCGAGCAGCCCCAGCAACCGGCGGTTCACGGGGCACTCACCGGGTGACCAGGTCTCGCCACTCCTGCAGCCAGGTGTCGCGGTTGGCGGCGATCTCGTCGGGATCGACGACGTAGGGGTTGTCGGGCTGCTCGGCGTGGGCGGCCCAGTCAGCTGGCAGCTCGACGTCGTCACGCACCGGGAAGACGTACATGGACCCCGGGAGCGCTGCCTGCACCTCGGGGGTCAGCAGGAACTCCACCAGCTGCCGACCACCGTCGGGGTTGGCGGCGCCGGCCAGCACCCCCGCGTACTCGACCTGGCGGAAGCAGGTGTCGAGCAGCGCCGCGGTCGAGGACGTGTCGGAGCCCTCGGGAACGGTGAAGGCGGGCGAGGAGTCGTAGGACAGCACGATCGGCCGCTCACCACCCTCGCCGCCCTGGGTGAAGTCGCCGTAGTAGGCGTCGCTCCAGCCGTCCACCACCAACGTGTCGTTGGCCAACAGGTCCTCCCAGTAGTCCGGCCAGTCCTCGCCGTACGCCGCGACCGTCGTCAGCAGGAACGCCAGTCCGGGCGAGCTCGACAGCGCCGAGGGCGTGACGAACAGACCCTCGTATGCCGGGTCGGCGAGGTCGTCGAGCGTGGCCGGCGGGTCCAGGTCGCGCTCGGCGAACCAGGTGCTGTCGACGTTGACGCAGACATGCCCCACGTCGACCGGCGCCAGCCGCTCGCCGTCGTCGGCCGGGACGACGTACTCCTCGACCCCCTCGGGCAGGGTGACCTCGAGCGGGTCGAAGACGTCCTCCTCCAGGGCCCGCGAGGCGAAGGTGTTGTCGACTCCGAAGGCGACGTCGCCGATCGGGTTGTCGCGGGTGACGGCGAGCTTCGTCGTCAGCTGGCCGGCGTCGCCCGCCGCTCTCACCTCGAGGTCGAGGCCGGACCGGTCCTCGAACCGCCGCACCAGCCTCTTGGGCAGGTTGAAGGACTCGTGGGTGACGAGCACGACGGTGTCGCTCGCGCCGTTCGTGGTCGACGGCGACGCCGCGTCGTCGCCTCCGGTGGAGATGAGGCTGCAGCCAGTGCCCGTCAGGGCAAGCGTCAGCAGCACGGTGGGTAGACGCCACATGGTCGATGACTCCCTACGCCGGTGCGACCCGGATCAGGTTCGGAGGGTCTGCGGCTGGCCCGCACTCTCAGCCCGGTATCGCGCCGGGCTCCCCTGTCTGTACGTCGTCCATCCTAGAGTGCTACCGGGTGAGGTCGACGACCTCCCCGAGCCGCCGCAGCTTCTCGGGGTTCCGCAGCAGGTAGAGCGTCGTGACCAGGCCGTCCTCGATCACGAACGTCGCGACCGTGTCGAGCTCGCCTCCGATGCTGAGCGCCACCGCCGGACCGCCGTTGATCGTGAGCACCTCACCGGTCATGGGGCCCTGACGCTGGCCGGTCGCCGCCAGGAACCGCAGCACCTTGTCGCGGCCCTCGATCGGTCGCAGCGCCGCCTTCTTGAGACCACCGCCGTCGGAGACCAGCACCAGGTCCGGGGCGAGCACGTCCATCAAGGCCTGCAGGTCGCCGGTCGCGGCCGCCGAGAGGAAGCGCTCGATGACCCGGTCCCGCTCGGCAGCGGTGACGTCCTGCCGGGGGCGCCTGGCCTGCACGTGCGATCGAGCCCGGTGCGCGATCTGCCGTACCGCGGCCGGAGTCTTCCCCACGGCCTCCGCGACCTCGTCGTACGGCACGTCGAACACCTCGCGCAGCACGAACACCGCGCGCTCGGTAGGGCCGAGCGTCTCGAGCACGAGCAGCATCGCGGTCGAGACGCTGTCGGCGAGCTCGACGTCCTCGGCGACGTCGGGCGCCGTCAGCAGCGGCTCGGGCAGCCACGGGCCGACGTAGGTCTCCCGGCGACGCTGCTGAGTGCGCAGCCGGTTCAGCGACTGCCGGGTCACGATCCGCACCAGGTACGCCCGCGGATCCCGGATCTCCTCGCCGGCTCCCGCGGTCCGCTCCGACCAGCGCAGCCAGGTCTCCTGCACGACATCCTCGGCGTCGGCGGCCGAGCCGAGGATCTCGTAGGCGACCGTGAACAGCAGATTTCGGTGCTCCACGAACGGTCCCGTGGGGTCCACGGTCGCGTCGTTGCCCGAGGTCACGCCGTCGAGGGTACGGCGAGCGGGAGCTCGCACACATCCGAGTACCCCTGGCTGGCCAGGCCCATCGCCGCGTTGAAGCGCGAGCGCTGGTTCTCGACCGCGATCATCATCGTCAGCTCCACGACCGCGGGGTCGCCGAGCTGCTCGCGCAGCGCGGCCACCTGCGCGTCGGTCACGGTCGGTGGTGTCGCGGTCGCCGCCTCGGCGTACGCCATGACCTCGCGCTCGAGGTCGGTGAAGGCGTCCGAGTCGCGCCAGCGCGGCACCTCGCGGACCTTCGCCTCGTCGAGCCCGTCCTCGTGGGCGAGGTAGTAGCCGAAGTCGAGGCACCAGGAGCAGCCGATCGACGCGGCACTGGCCATCACGGCGTACGTCTTCAGGTGCGGGTCGAGGGCGTCGAGCTTCGCCACCTTCTGCTCGAAGCCGAACACCGCCTTCAGCAGCGGCCGGTTGTGCCAGAGCACGTAGGCAGTGTCAGGCACCTGGCCGAAGGTACGCCGGGCGTACCACTCCAGGATCCGGCCGTACCCGCCGCTGATCGTGGCCCGGGGAACTCGGAACGTGCTGGACATCTCTCCTCCTCTGATCTCTTTCACTCACTCGTGCATGAAGACACCGACCGCGGCCACCGTGTGACATCCCCTCGCTGGGTGCGGCTAGATTCCGGGCATGCCGAGCCGACGCCACGACCTGCTGGCGTACGTCATCCCCCGCGTCAGGAAGTCGCGCGAGCTCGACGACGAGCCCACCGAGCGCGCCCGGGTCGAGCGGTGGCACGCCACGCTCGACCGTTCCCTTCCGACGCGCCTCGTGCCCGGTTTCGGGCGCCGGTTCTCGGTGGTGACCGAGGAGCTCGCCGGGTTCCCCGTGCACGTGGTCACGCCACGGCACCGCGACCCCGACCGGACCCTGTTCTACGTGCACGGTGGCGGGTTCATGGCGCCGATCGACCCGTTCCAGGTCCGTTACGTCACGCGGCTCGCCACAGCGCTGGACGCTCGGGTGGTGCTGCCCGACTACCCGCTGGCTCCCGAGCACACCTGGCGGGACTCGTTCGAGCCGCTCACCGACCTGGTGGCCCGGTTGGCGGGCCAGTCGCGGGTGACCCTCGCCGGCGACTCTGCCGGCGGCGGCTACGCGCTCGCGCTGGCACTCGCGCTCCGCGACCGCGGCGGCAAGCAGCCGAGCGAGCTGCTGCTGCTCTCCCCGTGGGTCGACCTCTCGACGTCGACCCCGGACACCGCGTCGTACGACGAGATCGACCCCTGGCTGTTCCTCGGCAAGGTCCACGCGTACGCCGAGTGGTGGGCCGGGTCGCCGGAGGATCTCGGCCGCCCCGAGGTCAGCCCCGCGCTCGGCGACCTGTCGGGCCTCCCGCGGGCGCTCATGCTCTGCGGCAGCCGCGACCTGCTGGTGCCCGGCTGCCGGTTGCTCGCCGACCGGGCCGCGGCCACCGACTGGGACCTCACCTATGTGGAGCGGCCCGACCTGCTGCACGTCTTCGCGCTGCTGCCGTTCATCCCCGAGGCGCGGGTCGCCCGCCGCGTCACGCTGGAGTTCCTGCGATGACTCCGCCGCCGATCACGGTGACGGCGCTGCCGTTCGTCGAGCTGGACGCTGCCACGTCGTACGCCGTCTGGCGGTTGCGGCAGGATGTCTTCGTCGTCGAGCAGGAGTGCCCGTACCCCGACCTCGACGGCCGTGACACCGAGCCCGGCACGGTCCACGTCGTGCTGCGCGAGGGAGACGACGTGATCGGCTACGGCCGGGTCCTCGACGAGGGTGACCAGTGGCGGATCGGCCGCGTGGTGCTGGCTCGTTCCGGGCGGGGGCGCGGGCTCGCCGACCGGCTCCTGGACGCCGCCCTCGAGGTGTGCGCCGGCCGCCCGGTCGTGCTCGACGCGCAGACGCCGCTGGCCGGTTGGTACGCCGGGTTCGGGTTCACGGTCGTCGGCGAGGAGTTCCTCGAGGACGGCATCCCGCACGTGCCGATGCGGCGCGGTGTCGGTTTCCCCGCTTGAGCGGGAAACTCGCGCCTCCCACGGGAGACTTCCCCCGCTGACCGCCAGACTCGCCCAGCAGGCTCCGACCCGTGGGCCCGCGTGCGGAACCGCCCCGGGACCGGTGCTTCCGGTCCCGGGGCGGTGGCGAGGGACGTACGCCGCCGACCGCTAGCCGCGCCCGCTCGACGACCGCGCCCGGCGGGACACCGAGTCGATCGCGACCGCGATCAGGAGCACCGCACCGGTCACCATGAACCGGACCTCGGACTCCACCCCGGCGAGGTTGAGGCCACTGGTGATCGCCTGGAGGACCAGGATCCCCAGCAACGCCGACCAGGCCGAGCCGCGACCGCCGAAGAGGCTGGTGCCGCCGATGACGGCCGCAGCGATGGCGGTCAGGTTCGTGTCGGTCGTGCCCGTCGCCTGGGACACGCTGGTCTGCAGGCCGGCCCCGAGCAGGCCACCGACGGCGGCGAGCAGGGAGGTCGACACGAACACCGTGACGTAGACGCGGTTCACCTTGATGCCGGACCGACGTGCGGCCTCGACGTTGCCGCCGACCGCGTAGACGTGCCGGCCCCACAGCGTGCGTCGCAGTGCGAAGTCGACCACCACGACCAGCCCGAAGAACAGCCACCACAGGTAGCTGAAGCCGCGGTCGATGTTGACGTAGTAGGTCACGAAGCCCAGCCCGGCGGCGAGCAGGATCGCCTTCGTGAGCACGAGTGGCCACCAGGGTGGCGCGAGGTCGGCGGCTCGCCGGGTCGCGGCGGTGCGCCACTGCGCCGCCAGGTAGACGACCACGACAAGAGCGACGATCGCGTAGGACTGCCAGCCGGTGACGAAGCTGAACCGGGTGAACTCCAGGAGGTAGGACTCGCTCGGCAGGTTGATCGTCCCGGTGTCGCCGAGCACGTACAGCAGCACCCCTTGGAACCCGAGCAGGCCCGCCAGCGAGAACACGAACGACGGGACGCCGATCCAGACGTAGAGCACGCCGTAGAAGATGCCGACGGCGACGCCGACGAGGGCTCCCGCGATCAGCGACACGATCGTCGACTGCCCCTCGTGGACCATGAGCACCGCCATGACCGCGGCCGCCATGCCGCTCACCGAGCCCACGGACAGGTCGATCTCGCCGAGCAGCAGCACCAGCACGATGCCGAGCGCGATGATGCCGATCGGCGCGGCGTACTGCGTGATGGACACCAGGTTGCGCGAGGACAGGAAGCGAGCGTTCTCGAGGTAGAACCCGAGGCAGATGACGACCAGCCCGATGATCACCGGGAGGTTGCCCAGGTCCCCGGAGCGCAACCGGTTGACCTGCAGCCGTAGGTATCCCAGGACCCCCTGGGTCTGGATCAACCGCTCGTCGGCGAGGTCGGCGGCCACCGCGGTGGCCCGGGCCTGCGCGGCGTCGGCTGTGTCGGTGGTGTCGGTGGTGTCAGTCATCGACCGGCCCTTCGTGGGAGGTGCGCCGGGCGGCCCGTTCGGACACGACGTTGTCGGAGGCGCCGGTGATGGCGGCCACCAGCTCCTCGGTGGTCGCCTCCTCGATCGTGAAGTCGGCGGCGTTGCGGCCCAGCCGAAGCACCACGATCCGGTCGGCGACCGCCTGCACGTCGGCCATGTTGTGGCTGATCAGAATCACGCCGAGCCCGGTCTCCCGGAGCCGCTCGACCAGGTTCAGCACCTCGGCCGTCTGGGCGACGCCCAGCGCGGCGGTGGGCTCGTCGAGCAGCACGACCTTGGGCCTGCCGACCAGGCTGCGCGCGATCGCGACGGTCTGCCGCTGACCACCCGAGAGCGAGGCGATCGGGATCCGCACCGAAGGGATCTTCGCGGACAGGGTGCGCAGCAGCCGCCACGCCTCCTTCTCCATCTCCACCTCGTTGAGCACGGCGCCCCGCGTGCGCTCCTGCCCGAGGAAGAGATTGGCGACCACGTCGAGGTTGTCGCACAGTGCGAGGTCCTGGAACACGGTGGCGATCCCTAGCCGCTGCGCGTCGGAGGGACCGTGCACCTCGACCCTGCGGCCGTCGAACACGATCTCGCCCTCGTCCGGCTGGTAGACCCCCGCGATGATCTTCACCAGCGTGGACTTGCCGGCGCCGTTGTCGCCGACGAGCGCGACGACCTCGCCGGGGCGCACGTCGAGCGAGACGTCGGTCAGCGCCTGGACGGCACCGAATCGCTTGTTCACCCCGGTCAGGGACAGCACGCTGTCCCTGACCGGAGCGTCCGCCGTCTGCGTCATCAGCTGATGCCGGCCGCCGCGCAGGCGTCGGCGTACTCCTCGGTGCAGATGTCCTCGACCGCGTAGAAGCCGTCGGCCACCACGGTGTCGGCGACGTTGTCCGCGTTCACGGCGATCGGGTCGAAGATGAACGACGGGACGCCTTCGTACTCGGTCAGCTCGACGCCGGTGTCACTGGTGCCGCTGATGTCCTCGCCCTGCGCGAGCTTCACGGCGACCTCCGCCGCGGTCTCAGCCTCGATCGGGATCGGCTTGTAGATCGTCATGGCCTGCTGGCCCGCGATGATCCGCTGCACGGCCGCGAGCTCGGCGTCCTGGCCGGTGATCGGGGGCAGCTGGTCCTCCGGGACGCCGCCGCCGGTCAGCGCGGCGACCACGCCGCCGGCCTGGCCGTCGTTCGCGGCGTACACGCCCTCGATCTCCGAGGCGTCGAAGTTGCTCAGCTGGTCGGTGACGAACTGCTGGGCCTTCTCGGGCGTCCAGTCGGGGTTGTCGAACTCCTCCAGGATCTCGAGGTCGCTCTCGTCGATCACGCTGTGGGCGCCCGCCTTGAACTGTGCGGCGTTCGGGTCGCTGGGCGCGCCGTTCAGCATCAGGATGCCGCCGGAGCCGCCCATGGCCTCGACCAAGGCCTCGCCCTGCATCCGGCCGACGGTCTCGTTGTCGAAGGACATGTAGTAGTCGGCCTCGGCGATGAAGCGGTCGTAGGCGATGACCGGGATGCCCTCGTCCTGCGCCGCCGTCACCATGCCGCCGGCGCCTGCGCCGTTGACGGGGTCGAGCACGATGACTGCTGCACCTTCACTGATCGCGGTGTCGACCTGCTGGCTCTGCTTGGCCTCGTCCTGGTCGGCGTTGTAGTAGAGCACCTCGCAGTCGGCGCAGAGCTCGGCGACGTGCGCCTCGAAGAGCGGCTTGTCGAACGTCTCGTAGCGAGTGGTCTGCGACTCGGGGAGCAGCAGCGCGATGCGGGTCGCGTCGCCGCCGTCGCCGTCCCCGCTGCCGGGCTCGGCCTCGTTGGCGCCACAGGCCGTGGCCCCGAGCGCGAGCGCGGCGGACAAGCCGACGACGGACAGACGCGTGACTGACTTGGTCACGATGGGTCTCCTTCGGGGATCGGGGCGCCGGCTGGCCAGTGCCCTGTGCGGATGGAACGAGTGTCGGGCGTCACCCGCTTGTCGTCAAGAGTTGAACACGAAGTGAGACAATTCCGGTGTGCCTGCGCTTTAACGGTCATCTCTTGACGACAACGTGAGGCACGGTGCATGGTTCCGGCATGGCGACCGATGCGGCCCCGGGCTCGACGTCGTCGCTGCGTACCGCGAACCAGCACCGGGTGCTGGCGGTCCTGCGCGAGCAGGGTGAGCGGGTCGCCCACACCCAGGCCGAGATCGCACGGGTGACCGGTCTCGCCCCCGCCACCGTCTCCAACATCGTGCGCGACCTCACCGCCGGCGGGCTGCTCGACATCGAGCCGGGCAGTGGCCGCCGCGGCTCCGCCGTACGGCTGTCGGCGCGGGCCGGGATCGTCGCCGGCGTCGACTTCGGGCACCGGCACGTCGCGGTCGCCGTCGGCGACCTCACCGGCCGGGTTCTCTCAGAGGAGCGGGTCAGCGTCGAGCCGCAGGGGCACGAGACGGGGCTCGGGCTCGCCGCGTCGGTGCTCGCCCGGATCGATCCGGGGGTCGGCCCGCTGCGCCGCGTGAGCCTCGGCCTGCCCGCGCCGGTGGTCAAGAACGTGGTCAAGTCCTCCGCGATCTTCCCGGGCTGGGAGGGCGTCGACGCCCGAGCCGCTGCCGAGGCGGTCTTCGGCGCGCCGGCGCAGGTCGAGAACGACGCCAACCTCGGCGCCCTCGCCGAGCACCGGCAGGGTCACGGTCGCGGTTACAGCACGTCGGTCTTCGTGAAGATCGCGAGCGGCGTCGGCGCGGGCCTGATCATCGACAACCAGCTGTTCCACGGTGCCGACGGCACCGCCGGCGAGATCGGGCACCTGACCGTCGACGAGCAGGGGCCGATGTGCCGGTGCGGCAGTCGCGGCTGCCTGGAGACCTACACCTCCAGCGAGCACATGCTGCGACTGCTCCACCCGAGCCTCCCCGGCGCCACGTTCACCGACCTGGTGGCGGCGGCGACCGACGGCAACGTCGCGGCGACCCGGGTGCTCGAGGATGCCGGGCTGCACCTCGGCTGGGCTCTCGCGAGCGTCCTCAACCTGCTCAACCCAGGGATCGTCATCGTCGGGGGTGCGATGTCACGCGCCGGTGACCTGCTGCTCGAGCCGACCCGCACCGGGTTGCGCCGGCATGCGCTCGACTCGGTCGCACAGACACCCATCGTCGTCAGCCAGCTCGGTGAGCGCGCCAGCCTGGTCGGCGCCGTCCAGCTCGCCGCCGAGCGCACCGAGCTCACGCCCTGACCTCAGGCGCGGATCTGGACCGCCTCGAACAGCTGGGCCAGCGGCAGCGGGACGCGGCCGCCGTCGATCGCCTGCGCCAGGCTCCGCGCGAACACCGCCTTGCGCCCTGACTTGGTGCCCGCGAACCGCTGCAGCTGGTCGACGAGCTCCCGCCCGCGCCACTCCGGCTGGTCCTGGAACGTGCGGAACCTGCGCAGCTCACCCAGCTCGTCCAGCAGGTCCACGACCTGCTCCGGCCCGACCGCCCGGATCAGCTCGTCCTCCAGGTCCCGGTCACAGACGAACACCCCCGCCAGCCCGTCAGCGCGCTCGAGGTAGCGCCGCTCGCCCGCGTCGCAGACGCCGAGCACGATCGCCTCGGGACGCTGCGCGGCCAGCACGCCCAGGTGGTGCCGGATGTTCGTGACGCCGCCCATCGCGACCAGCTCGAGCCGGTCGCGCACGCCCTGCGCCTGCGCGAGCACCTCCAGCGCGGCGACGTCGCTGTGACCCTCGACGAGGACGACGACGGGCGGGTCGTTCATGACGCCCAAGCGTGCCACGGCGGTGGGGGTCACGCGCTGTCGTTTCCGGAGGTCGGTGCCGCTGCGGCGAGAGCGGACAGCACGGCGGCGACGGCCGGCGGGTCGGGTGGCTCGCCGTACGTCGCGGCGTAGATCTGGCGTTCGCATCCGACGAGCTCGGTGGTGTGGACGCCGGGATGGCGATGGGCCTGCAGGGCGAGGCCGGGCAGGGTGGCGACGCCGACGCCGGCGGCCACCATGGCCTGCACCACGACTATGTCATCGCTGAGCGAGCCGATGTCGGGCGCGAAGCCGTCGCGGCGGCAGATGGCGAAGAGCTCCTGCTGGCAGTGGTCGCACCCACCGATCCACGCGGACCGCCGGTGGTCGGCCAAGGACTCACCGGGTCGCTGGGTGACGAGGTAGACGGGCTCCTCGACGAGATCGAGGGTGCGGACGTCCTCGTGCTGGTCCGTCGCGTCGACGTGCCGGAAGGCGAGCGCGACATCGATCTCGCCGTGTCGCAGCATCTGCAGTGCCTCGACCGGGTGGCAGTCGACCAGGCCCAGCTCGATGCCGGGGTGCGCGCTGTCGAGCGCGTCGGCGGCGCGCAGAACCAGGGTGCTCAGGACCGACGCGTTCGCGGCGACGCGCACCCGCCCAGACTGCAGGCCCACCTGCGCGGCGAGCTCGTTGGCGGCGGCATCGACCCGGCCGACGATCTCGGCGGCCCGGTGAGCCAACAGCTGGCCCTCGGGCGTGAGCCGGATCCCGCGACCCACCCGCTGGACGAGCTTCGCCCCGGTCGCCGCTTCGAGCCGGGACAGGTGGTGGCTCACCGAGGGCTGGGAGTAGTGAAGCGCGCGGGCCGCCTCGGTCACCGAGCCGTGCTGGGCGACGGCGTGCAGCACCTTGAGATGTGTGAGGTTGAGCATTGATCAACTTTATCAATGCGACCTGTCACGACTTGGCATTAGACGTCATGTCAGAACCGCTCCATGCTGGAAGCAGTCCAGAAATCACACCCGGAAACTGACCCAGCAGGAGCAGCAATGTCCGAGAACACAGGCAAGGTGGTCTGCGGCATCACGATCTCCGCCGACGGCTACGTCGCGGGTCCGAACCAGACCGAGGAACGACCCTTCGGTGACGACCGAGGCGACGGCTGGGGCGACCGGCTCCACGCGTGGTACTCCGAGGCCGCCGAGGAGAACGAAGCCGAGATCGCGGAGATGATCGCGGCCAGCGCCTTCATCATGGGCCGCAACATGTTCGGCCCGGTCCGGGGAGAGTGGGATCGGGAGTGGAACGGCTGGTGGGGCGACGACCCGCCGTACCACGCGCCGGTCTTCGTGCTCACCCACCACCCGCGCGCCCCGCAACCGATGGAGGGCGGCACCACCTACCACTTCGTCACCGACGGGATCGAGTCGGCACTCGCGCAGGCCCAGGCGGCCGCCGGTGACGGCGACGTCGCGATCATCGGCGGCGCGAACACGGTCAACCAGTACCTCGCCGCCGGTCTGATCGACGAGCTCCGGCTGCACATCTCGCCGCTGACACTGGGCGCCGGTGCGCGGCTGTTCGAGGGCGTCCCTCCCCTGGGCCTCGAGCAGGTGCGGGCGCGCGCAGCGAGCACGGTCACCCACGTGACCTACCGCTTGGTCAAGGGCTGAGAGCCATGCCGACGTCCGGACAGTGGGCCGCCTTCCTCATCGCGTCCTTCCTCTTCATCCAGGTCCCGGGCCCGAGCCTCCTCTTCATGCTCGGACGGGCTCTCACAGTGACCCTGCGCGAGGCGCTGCTCTCGGTGGTCGGCAACGCGACCGGGCTCGCCGTGCAGGCGATGCTGGTCGCGGTCGGCCTCGGCGCCGTCGTGGCGACCAGCGCCACGGCCTACACGGTCGTCAAGGTGGTGGGGGCGGCGTACGTCGTGTGGCTGGGCGTCCAGGCGATCCGTCACCGCGGGGACGCGAGGCTCGCGCTGCTCTCGGGTGAGCGCCCTCCCGAGCGTGCTCGCGCGGCCGTGGCGACCGGCTTCGTCGTCGGGGTCACGAACCCGAAGACCGTTCTCTTCTTCGTGGCGTTCCTGCCGCAGTTCACCTCACCCTCGGCGCCGACTGCGCCACAGATCGTCCTGCTGGGACTGGTGTTCGCGCTGATGGAGCTCGTCTCCGACAGCGTGTGGGCAGCGCTCGCCGGCCGAGCTCGGATGTGGATGGCCAGTCGACCCCGGCGCCTTGACACTGTGGGCGCCACGGGCGGCTTGATGATGATCGGTCTGGGCACCGCGATGGTGACGACGAACTGAGAAACCTAACGGGGAGCCGCCTGTCGGAATCGAACCGACGACCTATTCATTACGAGTGAATCGCTCTACCGACTGAGCTAAGGCGGCGCGCTGCCCGGGGCTCGCCCGGGCAACCCGGGTGAGTATACGGAGCGTGGCAGCGCGCCGCGAAACCAGCGATGACCCCGCCTTCACCTCTCCGGCGAGGCGACCAGGCACGTCGCCTCAGGCGGCGTGCGAGACGAGCGGGCGGCGCCGGGCGGTGCGGCCGGTCACCATCGTCTGCTCCGCACCGCACCAGCAGCGGAAGCTGACGATCATCCCGTGATCGGTGTTGACGATCCCGTCGACCTGGCCGGAGAGCACGAGCTGTCGGCGGTCGCAGGCAGTGCAGTGGTGGGCGAACACGGTTCCTCCTCGTGGTCCTGTCCTGGCTGGTCCTCCCATGGTGGGCTCCTGCGGCCCATAGAGGTAGCCTCACTTTCCAGCAGGACCTCAAGGAGATGCCTATGTTTTCACTGCATCAGCTGCGCTGCTTCCTCGCGACGTACGAGCACGGCTCGCTGACCGCCGCCGCGGAGGAGCTGGGATACGCGCAACCCTCGATCTCCGAGCAGATCCGGTCGCTCGAGAAGTCGTGTGGCGCGCAGCTGTTCCGTCGCGTCGGCCGTGGGGTGGTGCCGACGACGGTCGCGGACACGCTGCGTCCGCACGCCGAGCGGACCCTGGCCGCGGCGGAGGACGCACGGCGGGCGATGCGGCAGGTGACGGCGCTCGAGACCGGCACGATCCGTTTCGGCATGTTCGGCACCGCCCGGCTGTACGCCGGCGCCGAGCTGGTCGCAGACGTCCTGCGACAGCACCCGGGCCTGCGGGTCGAGCTGATCGGTCAGAACTCCAACGAGGTCCAGGACGAGCTGCGTCGGGGCCGCCTGGAGGCGGCGATGATCGCCGTGCCCACCGTCAACAGCGAGGGGATGACCGTGATCCCGGTGGCGCGGGACGAGCTCATGTACGTCAGCCTCGACCCGGACCGGGTCTCCTCCCCCGTCACGCCGCAGCGGCTGGCGCGCGCCGCGCTGGTGATGCCCGAGACGACCTGGCGGGCCGAGGACTCGACCCGGATCATCCTGCGCCAGCTGCTCCACGAGGCCGGCCACAACCCGCAGACGCGGATCGAGGTCGAGGACGTCGAGACGGCCGTCGAGCTGGTCGGGATGGGGCTCGCCGACACCGTGATCCCCCGAGGTGCCGCCGAGCAGCTGATCCCCCGCCTGGCCCCGGGCGCCGGGATGGTGTCGCTGCGGCCGCGCCAGTTCGACATGTTCGCCGTGGTGCACCGGGCCGGCGGCACCCTCTCCCCTGCCGCCCGGCTGATGATCGAGCTGGCTACCAAGCGGATCCAGTCGGTCGCCGAGCCGATCCCTACCCGCTGACCACGTCGCCGTACTGCCCGGTCAGCGAGTTCGACGCGCGCACAACTGCCGGGTCAGCGGGTTTGAAGTGCACACAAGTGCCGGGTCAGCGGGTTTGAAGTGCACACAACTGCCGGGTCAGCAGGTAAGGCCCTCGGTGGGGACGGTGCCTTCGAGGAGGAAGCTCTCGACCGCGTCGTCGACGCAGTCGTTGCCGGCGTGGTAACCGGTGTGGCCATCGCCGTCGCGGGTCACCAGGACGGCGGAGTCGAGCTGGTCGGCCAGCGCCTGCGCCCACTCGTACGGCGTGGCCGGGTCGCGGGTCGTCCCGATCACCACGAT
This sequence comes from Nocardioides sp., assembly GCF_036374615.1. Lineage (GTDB taxonomy): Bacteria > Actinomycetota > Actinomycetes > Propionibacteriales > Nocardioidaceae > Nocardioides. Next base: position 36,067 of record NZ_DASUTK010000188.1, on the reverse strand, counting down.
CGGGGCGGCCCCGGAGCCGTCGATCTCGATCGGGTCCTCGGTGGACTCGGCCACCTGGCCCGCACAGGTGATCAGGCTCCAGGCGAAGACGTCACCGAACGTCGGCGAGGCCTTGCGGAACGCCGGCAGCTCGTCGGCGACCGCGCGCGGCGGGATCGCGGTGGGATCGTCGAGGCAGTTGATGGCGAGATTCGCCTCGGAGCTGTTGTCGGTGAAGCCACCGGCCGGGTCGCGCGAGGTGTAGAGGTCGGCGAGGGCCTGTAGCGCTCCGCCGTTGCCGTCGAACGCGCGCCGCAGCGCGACGCTGAGGATCGGCCAGTACTCGCGCACGTAGAGCGGCGTCACGATGCCGTAGAACGAGGTCCCGACCGTTACCTGTCGACCGTCGCCGGCGGCAAGCGGTTCGGCGTCGACCTGCTCGAGGTACTCGGTGATCCGCCCGAGGCCCTCGTCGACGGAGTCGCCGAGGAAGCAGGAGTCCACCGTGTCGACGCAGTTCTCGACGTACGCGCGCAGCGCGGTCTCGAAGCCACGCGCCTGGCCCAGGTTCGCCTCGCGCGCGGTCGCCGACACGTCGACCGCTCCGTCGAGCACGAACCGGCCCACCCGCTCGGGGAAGAGCTCGGCGTACGTCGCACCGAGCGAGGTGCCGTAGGACGCGCCGAAGTAGTCGAGCTCCGCCCGACCGAGCGCGGAGCGGAGCACGTCCATGTCGCGAGCGGTCTCGATGGTGGAGACGTGAGCCGCGAGATCGGCGTCGTCGGCGACGCAGCCGCGGCCGAAGTCGACCGCACTCCGCACCAGGGCCTGCCGCTCGGCCGCGTCGTCGGGACTGGGGTCGAGGGCGATGCGGGCGTCGAGCTCGTCGTCGCTCAGGCAGTCGACCGGCACGCTGTCGCCGGTCCCGCGCGGGTCGAAGCCGACCACGTCGAGGTGCTCGAGCAGCGGCTGTCCGAATGCGGCGCCCGCGGCCGCGGCGTACTCGGTGCCGGGTGCTCCGGGCCCGCCGGGGTTCACCACCAGGGCTCCGAGCCGCTCGGCCCGGGCGGGCACCCGCAGCAGAGCGAGCTCGATGGTGCGGCCCTCTGGTCGGTCGTAGTCGAGCGGCACCGTCAGCCGCGCGCACTCCTCGTCACCGCACGGCTGCCAGTCGAGCTGCTGCCCGTAGAACGCCGCCAACCGCGCTGACGGCGGCTGCTCGGACCCTGCCTCCGGCGGAGCAGGTGGGTAGGTGCGCTCGGGATCGTCCCGCTGGCCGCCGAGCAGTCCGGCAGCGACCAGGCCGGCACCCAGCAGCGCGAGGACCACGACCGCGACGAGGATCCGCCTCACCGCCGCGCCCCGTCGGGCAGCTTCAACGCCACCATCATCGACTCCAGCGCGAGCGCCACGGGCACGTTGAACTCGAGCATCTGCTCGCGGGCCTCGAAGATCCAGCCCAGCCGACGGAGGTTGAGCTCGGCGCTCGAACCGGCGGCGAGTCGCTCGATCTCGGCGCGGCGCTCCTCGTTGATCAGCTCACCGGGGGCACCCGCGGCGACCGCGATCGCGTCGCGGTAGACCGAGGCGAGGTCCATCAGGCCGCGGTCGACGACATCGAGGTGTCGGCGCTTGGCGCGTGTCTTCTGCGACCGCTCCAGCGCGGCGAGGGCCGGGCCGTACTCCCGTGGGCGGCGGCCCCGCTCGACGACGCCGTACGCCTCCGCGAGGTCCTGCCGCTCGCGGGTGTCGAGGTCGCCGGTGATCTCGTCGGCCTCCGCCTTGGTCTCGTCGGCGAGCGTGGACGCTGCCTGCAAGCAGGCTCCGAGCGAGGTCAGGGTCGCCGGGATCGCGGTCACGCGGTCGCGGCGGTCGCGGACCACGTCGTCGCGGGCCAGCGCCCGGGCCCGTCCGATGTGGCCCTGGCTGGCCCTGGCGGCGTACGACGCCCGCTCGGCCGACGCGCCCTCGGTGCGGACCAGGAACTCGGCGACGTCGGCGGCGGGGGGCGTGGTCAGGGACACCAACCTGGACCGGGAGCGGATCGTCGGGAGCACGTCCTCGATCGTGGGGGCGCACAGGACCCAGACGGTCCGGTCCGTGGGCTCCTCGATCGCCTTGAGGAGCGCGTTGCACGCCTGCTCGGTGAGCCGGTCGGCGTCCTCGACGATCATGACCTGCCAGCGCCGCCCGACCGGCGCCAGCGCGGAGCGCCGCACCAGGTCGCGGACCTCGTCGACGCCGATCGACAGCTTCTCGGTGCGCACCACGGTGACGTCGGCGTGAGTACCCTTCAGCACCGTGTGACAGGCGTGGCAGGCGCCGCACCCGCCGTCCTCGCACTGGAGCCCGGCCGCAAAGGCGACCGCCGCGTTCGACCGCCCGGAGCCGGGCGGTCCGGTAAACAACCAGGCGTGGGTCATGCCGCGGCCCCCGACGGCCGCCTGCAGCGACTCCGCGACCCGGTTCTGGCCGACCAGGCCCTCCCAGACCGTCCGGGACTCGGTGATCGTCATCGCGCCGCCTTGGTGAGCAGCGGTCGGACCCGTTCGCGCACCGCGGCCGCGATCTCGTCGACCGGGGAGCGCGCGTCGAGCACGAGGTAGTGGTCGGGGTCGGCGGCGGCGAGGTCGAGGAACGCCTGGCGGGCTCGGCGGTGGAACTCGAGCGGCTCGGCCTCGATCCTGTCGCGTCCCTCGAACCGGCCGAACCCGTCGGCGGGATCGACGTCGAGCACGATCGTGAGGTCGGGCCGCAGATCCGCCGTCGCCCAGCGCTGGACGGCGGTCACGTCGGCGAGGTCGAGCACGCGGCCGGCACCCTGATAGGCGAGCGAGGTGTCGACGTACCGGTCGGTGATGACGACCTCACCCCGGTCGAGCGCGGGCCGCACCAGGGTGTCGACGTGCTCGGCCTTGTCGGCGGCGTAGAGGAGCGCCTCGGTCCGCGGCGACAGCGCGCCGGTGGCGGGGTCGAGGACGATCGCCCGCAGCTGCTTGCCGACCGGCGTGTCCCCAGGCTCGAACGTGAGCCGCACGGCGTAGCCCTCGTCGGTCAGCCACGCGGCCAGCGCCTGCGCCTGGGTCGACTTGCCGGCGCCCTCGCCACCCTCGAAGCAGACGAAGACCCCGGTCTCGCTGAAGGTCCCGTCGGTCACGGGTTCACCCTACGGGCGGGTGGTGACGGGGCGGACGGTGATCTCCGAGCGCCACCGGTACTGCTCGCCGGGGCGCAGGACGACCGAGGGCCACTCGGGATGATGGACCGCGTCCGGCAGGCCCTGCGGCTCGAGCGCGATCCCGGACACCTCACCGCCCCCGGCGTACACCTGCAGTCCCGGCTGGTCCGTCGCGAGCGTGACGGAGAGCCCGCCCCCGGTCAGCTCGGCGACCTCGCGGAACCCGGTGCCGTCGAGGAGCCAACAGTGGTCGAAGGCGGGGTCGACCCGTGCTGGCTCGCGCAGGTCGTAGGCCGAGCCGGCCACCGATGCGATGTCGGTCGGGACGCCGGTGGCGTCGACGGGGAGGTACGACGACGCGACCACTCGCAACCGGTGGTCGGCCACCGACTCGGTCAACGAGAAGTACGGATGGCTGGCCAGGCTGAGGGCCGTGGGCGCGTCCGTCTCGGCGTCGTACGACGTGCGCAGCACCGGTCCGTCCACCTCGAACGTGGCGCGCACCCGGACCGTCCCGGGGAAGCCCTGGTCGCCGTCGGGGCTGACCAGCGCGAGGGCCACCCGACGAGCTGCGTGCTCGACGACGTCCCAGGTCCTGCGGTCGAACCCGTCGGGCCCGCCGTGCAGGGTGTTCCCGAGGTCGTTGGTCGCCAGTGGATACCGCCGCCCGTCGAGCGGCAGGTCGCCGCCGGCGATCCGGTTCGCGACCCGGCCCACGGTGCAGCCCTGGTAGGTCGACGACGCGAGGTACTCCTGGTCGGAGGCGATGCCTCGGGTGACCTCGCGTACGCCTGCGCGGGGGGCCAGCAGCTGGATCGAGGTGATCCGAGCTCCGAGCGGAGCGACCTCGACGACGAGTCCGTCACCGCCGCCGATCCGCAGCGGCCCGGTCACTTCTTCGCGGTCTTCTTGGCCGTCTTCTTGGCCGGGCTCTTCTTCGTCGTCTTCTTCGCCCCGCGCTTGGCGGTCTTCTTCGCCGGCCCCTTCGCGCGCCGCTCGGCGAGCAGCTCGGCCGCCCGCTCCAGCGTGATCGACTCGACGGAGTCGGCCTGGCGCAGCGTCGCGTTGTACTCGCCGTCCGTGACGTACTCGCCGAACCGACCCGACTTCACGACCACCGGCTGGCCGGAGACCGGGTCGTTGCCGAGCTCCTTGAGCGGGGCCGTGGCCGCACCACGTCCGCGCTGCTTGGGCTGGGCGTAGATCGCCAGCGCCTCCTCCAGCGTGACGGTGAGGAGCTGCTCCTCGGACTCCAGCGAGCGCGAGTCCGTGCCCTTCTTCAGGTAGGGGCCGTAGCGCCCGTTCTGGGCGGTGATCTCCTCGCCGGACTCCGGGTCGGTGCCGACCACCCGTGGCAGGGAGAGCAGCTTCACGGCGTCCTCGAGCGTCACGGTGTCGAGGCTCATCGACTTGAAGAGCGAGCTCGTGCGCGGCTTGTCCTTCTTCGGGGCGTCCTCGGGCAGCTGCTCGGTGACGTACGGGCCGTAGCGGCCGTTCTTGGCCACGACGCGGAGCCCGGTCTCGGGGTGCTCGCCGAGCTCGATCTCCTCCCCCGCGGGGTTTTCGAACAGCTCGCGCGCCTTGCTCACGGTCAGCTCGTCGGGCGGCAGGTCGTCAGGCACGTTGGCCCGCTTCCCGGCGAACGGCCCGTCGTCGTCGCCCTCGAGGTAGGGCCCGTACCGGCCGACCCGCAGCTTCACGCCGTCCTCTGGCGCGCCGATCCGGAACGTCGCGAGCTCGCGGGCGTCGATCTCGCCGAGCTCGCTGACCAGCGTCTTGAGCCCTTCGACGTCGCCGGACCCGAAGTAGAACTCCGCCAGCTCGCTGTTGCGGTCGCGCCGGCCGCCCGCGATGTCGTCGAGCACGTCCTCCATCCGAGCGGTGAACTCGTAGGAGATCTGCCGCGGGAAGTGCTCGACCAGCAGCCGCGTCACCGAGAACGCCAGCCACGCCGGGACCAGCGCGCTGCCCTTCTTGTAGACGTACCCGCGGTTGAGGATGGTGCCGATGATCGACGCGTACGTCGACGGCCGACCGATCTCGCGCTCCTCGAGCTCCTTGATCAGGGTCGCCTCGGTGTAACGCGGCGGCGGCTTGGTGTCGTGACCGTTGGCGCTCACCGACGCGGCGCTGACGCGGTCGCCCTCGTCGAGGTTCGGCAACCGGGTCTCGGCGTCGTCCTTCTGGCCGCCCTCGTCCGTCCCCTCGACGTAGGCCTTGAGGAAGCCGTGGAACGTGATGACCCGACCGCTGGCGGTGAACACCACGTCCTCGCCGCTGGCGGCCGCCCCGCCGACCCGGATCGTGACCGACTGGCCGACGGCGTCCTTCATCTGTGAGGCGACGGTGCGCATCCAGATCAGCTCGTACAGCCGGAACTGGTCGCCGGTGAGCCCGGTCTGGGCGGGCGTACGGAACGAGTCACCCGCCGGCCGGATCGCCTCGTGCGCCTCCTGCGCGTTCTTGACCTTGCTGGCGTAGACCCGCGGCTGGTCGGGGAGGTAGTCGGCGCCGTACAGCTCGCGCACCTGCGAGCGGGCCGCGCCGACGGCGGCGCCGGAGAGGGTCGTCGAGTCGGTCCGCATGTAGGTGATGAAGCCGTTCTCGTACAGCCGCTGCGCGACCGACATCGTCACCGAGGCGCTCATCCCGAGCTTGCGGGACGCCTCCTGCTGCAGGGTCGTGGTGCGGAACGGCGCGTACGGCGAGCGGCGGTACGGCTTGGACTCGACCGACCGCACGTCATAGGTCGTGTCGCGCAGCCCGGCCGCCAGCGCCTCGGCGCGGCCGCGGTCGAGGTGCACGACTCCCGCGCGCACCGCCTTCTCCGTCAGCTCGCCGTCGGGTCCGAACTCAGCGCCACGGGCGACCCGCCGCTCGTCGATGCTGTGCAGGCGCGCGGGGAACATCCGCTGCTCGTGACCGGCGCCGGCGTCGAACGTGCCCTCGAGGTCCCAGTACGACGCGGACCGGAACGCCATCCGCTCCTTCTCACGGTCGACCACCAACCGGGTGGCGACCGACTGCACGCGCCCGGCCGAGAGACCCGACATGACCTTCTTCCACAGCACCGGCGACACTTCGTAGCCGTAGAGGCGGTCGAGGATCCGGCGTGCCTCCTGCGCCTCGACGAGGTCCATGTCGAGCTCGCGTGGGCTCTCCGCGGCGGCCAGGATCGCGGGCTTGGTGATCTCGTGGAACACCATCCGCTTGACCGGGATGCCCTTCGGCTTCAGCTCGTCGAGCAGGTGCCACGCGATCGCCTCGCCCTCGCGGTCCTCGTCGGTCGCGAGGTAGAGCTCGTCGGCGTCCTTCAGCAGGCTCTTCAGCTTCGAGATGTGCGCCTTCTTGTCCCGCGGCACGACGTAGTACGGCTCGAATCCGTGGTCGACGTCGACCGCGAGCCGGCCCCACGGCTGGTCCTTGATCTTGGCGGGCGTGTCGGCGGCGCTGGTCGGCAGGTCCCGGATGTGCCCGATCGAGGACTCGACGACGTAGCCCGAGCCGAGGTACTCCGCGATCTTGCGGGCCTTGGCGGGCGACTCGACGATCACCAGCTTGTGGGGCACAGGCGTGCTTCTCTCTTCGTTCCGGGGCGTGCTCGGCCGGCCAGACGGGCCGACGGCGGATCACGGTAGCGCGACTTGTCAATCCCCCCTCAATCACCCGGGGGCAGGGTCGAGGCGCAGGTAGCCCTCCGCGACGAGGGCGCGCACCTCTGGCAGGTACGCCGCTCGGACCTCGACCGGGTCGCGACCCACCAGCGTGGCCAGCGCCTCGAGCAGCCGACCCGTGGGCAGGTCACCGTCGGCTGCACCGACGAACCCGGCGAGCACCGTGTCGGCGGTGCGGGCGCGCCGCAGCCCGCGTTGCTGCCGCAGCACGATCGTCTGCGGGTCCGGCTCGCCCGGGCGGCCGTCGGTCTCCTGTCGCACGTCAGACGCCACAACGGGGTAGGCCGACAGCAGCGCCTGGTCGTCGAGCGCCTCGAGGGTCGCGACCGCCTCGCCCCACGCCGCCACCGCGGGCGCGATCGGCTGTTCCACGGCGTACGGGTGGTCGAGGAAGGTGTGCGGTCCCGGGGCGTTCCTCACGTTGATCCAACCGAACCCGACACCTTCGATCCGCTGTTCCTCGAACCAGCCCGACCACGCGTCGTAGCGCGCCAGGTAGTCGGCGGCGCCGTGGAGCCCGGCGTCCTTGAGCCACAGCTCGACGTACGCCGCCGGGTCGAGCACCTCCCGCTGCACGGTCAAGGCGCTCGTGCCGTCGTCGAGCCAGCCGGCGAGCCGCTCGTCCCACGGTCGGTCACGCACGATCGCCCAGTTGGCCAGCACCTGGGCCCAGCCGCCCTCGGTCAGGTGCGTCGGAGCGGTCCGCACGATCTCTTCAACGACGCGGTCGCCCGGGAGCCCGCTGTCGCGGTAGGTGAGGACCTCGCCGCCGGGCGGGCTGATCACGAACGGCGGGTTGGTCGTGACCAGGTCGAACTGCTCGCCGGCGACCGGTTCGAAGAGCGAGCCGGCGCGGACGTCGATCGGGTCGGTCTCGTTGAGCACGGCGTTCAGCCGGGTCAGCCACAGAGCGCGGGCGTTGACGTCCGTGGCGACCACGTGACGGCTGTGGCGGGCGAGATGGAGGGCCTGGACGCCGCAGCCGGTGCCGAGATCCAAGGACCGGTCGACGTCGTGACGCAGCGTCAGCTGGGCGAGCGACGTCGACGCCGGACTGATGCCCAGCACGTGGTCGGCGCGGACGCGATGCGGGCTGCCGTCCAGGCCGGGCGTCAGGTCGCTGAGCACCCACAGGTCGCGGTCGTCGTCGGCGTACGGCCGGCAGTCGACGAGCGCCGTGACCTCACCTGCGCTGTGCTCGACCAGCCGCTCGGCGCGCAGGTCCTGCACGAGGTCGGGGAGGGCTGCGTCGGCCGCGGCCCGCGAGACTGCGGTCTGGAGCAGGAACAGCCGGACCAGGGTGGAGAGCGGCGATCCGTCCCGGGTACGCCGCCGGGCGGGTGTGGTCTCGTTGCGACCGAGCGCGGCGTGCGCCTCCGGGCCGATCTGGTCGACCACGGCGTCGTGGGTGTACCCGGCCCCGACCAGCGCGGCGCGCAGCCGGACGACCAAGTTCGGATCGGTCATCCGGCGATCCTCGCACCGGCGCCCGGACGCACCTCGACCCCGCCCGGGACCGGACGGGGTCGAGGTGCTGCTACCTGAAGGTGCGGATCGTGCCTAGCGCGACTCGGTCGGCTCGAACTGCTGGGTCGGGGCGGGCTCGTCCTCGGGCGTGACCGTGTCCGGAGCCTCCGCGGCCGGTGCCGGCGGTGCCGCCGGCGGCTCGGCGGGCGTGCCCGGGTCGTCGTCGCCGATGACCGCGCTCCGCCGCTTCGAGACGACGACCGCCGCCACGATGCCGGCAGCCGCCACGACCGCGATCACGATCGACAGCGGACGGTTGGCGTCCTCGCCGAGGGTCATGCTGACCACGGCGCCCACGACCAGCAGGGACACCAGGTTCATCACCTTGAGCAGCGGGTTGATGGCCGGACCGGCGGTGTCCTTGAACGGGTCACCGACCGTGTCGCCGATGATCGTGGCCTCGTGGGCCAACGAGCCCTTGCCGCCGTGGTGGCCGTCCTCGACCAGCTTCTTGGAGTTGTCCCACGCGCCACCGGAGTTCGCGAGGAACACTGCCATCAGAGTGCCGGAGCCGATCGCGCCGGCCAGGAACCCGGCCAGCGGGGCGACGCCCAGGCCGAAGCCCACGGCGATCGGCGACAGGATGGCGAGGATGCCGGGCGTGGCCAGCTCGCGCAGCGAGTCCTTGGTCACGATGTCGACGACCTTGCCGTACTCCGGACGGCCGGTGCCCTCCATGATCCCGGGGATCTCCCGGAACTGGCGGCGGACCTCCATGACGACTGCGCCGGCAGCCCGGCCGACGGCATTGATCGCAAGACCGGAGAACAGGAACACCACGGACACACCGAGCAGCACGCCCACGAGCACGGCCGGGTCGAACACGAAGAAGCCGAAGATGAACGAGGCGAACTCCTGCTGCTCGGGGCCGGCCTCCCGGACCGCCTCGATCGCGGTGCCGATGTAGGAGCCGAACAGCGCGCTGGCTGCGAGCACCGCGGTGGCGATGGCGATGCCCTTGGTGATCGCCTTCGTGGTGTTGCCGACCGCGTCGAGCTCGGTCAGGATCTGGGCCCCCTCGGGGCTGACGTCACCGGACATCTCGGCGATGCCCTGCGCGTTGTCGGAGACCGGACCGAACGTGTCCATCGCGACGATCACGCCGACGGTGGTCAGCAGACCGCAGCCGGCGAGCGCCACGGCGAACAACGCGATCGACAGCGAGCCGCCTCCGAGCAGGAACGCCCCGAACACCGCCGCGGCGATCACGACCGTCGTGTAGACGGCCGACTCGAATCCGACCGCGAGGCCGGACAGGATCACCGTGGCCGGACCGGTGAGCGACGTGCGCCCGACGTCCTTGACCGGGCGGTAGTCGGTGCCGGTGAAGTACCCGGTGAGCCCGAGGATGGCGGCGGCCAGCACCACGCCGATGACCACGGCCACGCCGGCGATCAGGGCCGGGTTGCCCTCGGGCGTGACCCCGATCAGCTGGTCCAGCGCGCTGTCCCCGGCACCGCTGAGCTCGGAGAAGTCGGTCGGCAGGTAGATGAACGCCAGCGCGAACGACGCGACGGCGCCGAAGGCGGCAGAGAGGTAGAAGGCCCGGTTGATGGTGACCAGGCCGTTCTCACCGGCGCGCGGCCGCATGAGGTAGACACCGGCCACGGCGCTGAGGGCGCCGATCGCCGGGACGAGCAGCGGGAACACGAGCCCGGCGTCGCCGAGGGCGATCGAGCCCAGGATCAGCGCGGCGACCAGCGTCACGGCGTACGACTCGAAGAGGTCCGCCGCCATGCCGGCGCAGTCACCGACGTTGTCACCGACGTTGTCGGCGATGGTCGCGGCGTTGCGCGGGTCGTCCTCCGGGATGTTCTGCTCGACCTTGCCGACCAGGTCCGCACCCACGTCGGCGGCCTTGGTGAAGATGCCACCGCCGACTCGCATGAACATCGCCAGCAGCGCGGCGCCGAAGCCGAAGCCCTCGAGCACCTCGGGTGCGTCGTCCTGGAACAGCAGCACCACGACGCTGGCGCCGAGCAGGCCGAGGCCCACCGTGGCCATGCCGACGAACGCTCCGGTGCGGAAGCCGATGCTCATCGCCGGGTCGCGACCCTGCGTCTCCGCGGCCGCAGCCACCCGCAGGTTCGCGCGCACTGCGAGCGACATGCCGAGGTAGCCGATCGCAGCGGAGAACGAGGCACCCAGCAGGAAGAAGACCGACCGGAAGACCCGGATCACCCAGTCGTCGGCGGGCAGCGCCAGCAGCAGGAAGAACGCGATCAGGGCGAAAACGCCCAGCGTCCTGAACTGCCGCTGCAGGTAGGCGTTCGCGCCCTCCTGCACCGCCTGGGCGATGTTCTTCATGTTGTCGGTGCCTTCACCGGCAGCAAGCACTTCCTGGCGGAACTTGTAGGCCATCGCGAGCGCGCCGAGCGAGATCGCGAGGACAATCAGGACCAGGACGAGGTTGCCACCGGAGACCTCCACGACAGCGGGAGTGATCCCGGTCATGTGATTCCTCCTGGGAGTGACTCAAGTCGCATGAACGTGCGGAGTCTACGCACGGCCTCCGGGCTCACCGCACGGGGGTGCGAGCCGGACCACGGCGGTGCCGGAGCGCCGTCCGGGGGGTGAGCCAGCGGGCAGTCAGCCGGCAGCGAGCGCCTCGTCGGCGGACTCGTGGATCATGAAGACCTTGGCCAGGCCGGTGATCCGGAAGATCTTGAGCAGCCGGTCCTGGTTGCAGACCAGCTGAAGCGAACCGTCGTGGGCGCGGACCTTCTTCAGGCCGCCGACCAGGACGCCGAGACCGGTGGAGTCGAGGAACTCGACCTCCTGCATGTCGACGACCAGGTGGTAGGAGCCGGAGCCGACGAGCTCGGTGATCTTGTCGCGCAGCTTGGGGGCCGTGTAGACGTCGATCTCCCCACCGACAGCGACAATGGTCTTCCCATCCGCCTCGCGCGTCGTCAGTGTCAGGTCCACGTCTGCTCTCCCCAAGATCCCGCCGTCCCGGGCTCGGTCGGCCCGGGTCACGGGCCCTTCGTTCCGTCTGCCGGCCCTATCAAAGCACGCCGACCCTATCCATGGGTGCATACGCTCGCTCAACACCTCGTCCACAGGGATCCGCGGCGACCTGACGGGACCCCCTGGGAGACTGCCCGAGTGACGGCGCCGGACCCCCAGCACGACTCGTGGGCCACCGCGCTGCTCGACGACCTCACGGTCGCCCGGGGCCGCGACGACCGGCTGACCCACCTCGAGCTGCTGCCGCCCCGGGAGGCCCGATCGTCGGAGTGGCCGGACTGGACGCCTGCGTCGGTGTGCAAGGCCTTCGTGGAGCGCGGCGTCGTTCGACCCTGGTCGCACCAGGTGGAAGCCGCAGAGGCGGCGTGGGCCGGGACGCACGTGGTCGTGTCGACCGGCACCGCCTCCGGGAAGTCCCTCGCGTTCCAGCTGCCGGCACTGGCGGGGGCACAGGCGGCGCGCGGCGACCGCGGCCAGCGCGGCGCCACCGTGCTGTACATCGCCCCGACCAAGGCACTGGCCCATGACCAGTGGGCATCGCTGCGTTCGCTGGGTCTCGACGTCCGGCTGTCGACCCACGACGGCGACAGCACGCGGGAGGAGCGGGACTGGACCCGCGACCACGCGGAGTACGTGCTCACCAACCCCGACATGCTGCACCGCTCGCTGCTGCCCGCCCACGCGCACTGGTCGCGCTTCTTCGCGAGCCTGCGCTACGTCGTGGTGGACGAGGCCCATCACTACCGCGGCATCTTCGGAGCCCACGTCAGTCAGGTGCTGCGACGCCTGCGACGGATCTGTGACCGGTACGGCGCGGATCCGACGTTCGTGCTCGCGTCGGCGACGATCTCCGAGCCGGCGGTGACCGCGAGCCGACTCACAGGCCTGCCGGTGCGCGCGGTGACCGATGACGGGTCGCCCCGCGGCCAGGTCGCGCTGGCGCTGTGGGAGCCGCCGTTCACGTCGTACCTCGGCGAGCATGGAGCCCCGGTACGCCGCGCCGCGACCTCGGAGGCAGCCGACCTCCTGACCGACCTGGTCGTGGCGGGCGTGCGCACGCTGGCGTTCGTCCGCTCGCGCCGCGGTGTGGAGCAGGTGGCGCTCACGTCTGCGGAGCTGTTGGCAGAGGTCGACGACTCGCTGCCGGCGAAGGTCGCCGCCTACCGCGGCGGTTACCTCCCCGAGGAGCGGCGCGAGCTCGAGGAGCGACTGCGGCGTGGTGACCTGATCGGGCTCGCCGCCACCAACGCGCTCGAGCTCGGCATCGACATCTCCGGACTCGACGCCGTGGTGATGGTCGGTTTCCCCGGCACCCGGGCGGCGCTGTGGCAGCAGCTGGGGCGCGCCGGCCGCGGCGCTCGCGACGCCCTCGGGGTGCTGGTGGCGCGCGACGACCCGCTCGATACCTACCTGGTCCATCACCCGGACGCGCTGATCGGGCAGCCGGTCGAAGGGAGCGTGTTCGACCCGGACAACCCGTACGTGCTCGGGCCTCACCTGTGCGCGGCTGCGCAGGAGCTGCCGCTGACCCCGGCCGACGACGCGCTGTTCGGGCCGACCACGGCCACGGTCCGCGACCAGCTCACCGAGGCCGGACTGCTCCGCCGCCGCCCGCGCGGCTGGTTCTGGACCGACCGCCGCCCGGCGTCGGAGCTGGCCGACATCCGGTCGGCCGGCGGTGCGCAGGTCCAGCTGCTCGAGGCCGGCACCGGTCGAGTCGTCGGAACGGTCGACGGTGCGCGCAGCCACGGGACGGCCCATCGCGGCGCGGTCTACCTCCATCGCGGCGAGACCTGGTTGGTGACCGACCTCGACCTCGACGACCGGGTCGCCCTGCTCGAGCGGAACGACCCGGGTTGGTCGACGTCGGCCCGGGAGATCACCTCCGTCTCCGTCCTCGACGAGCGCGAGCACATCCGGTGGGGACCGTGCCGGCTGTCGCTCGGTGATGTCGAGGTCACCCAGCAGGTCGTGTCGTACCTGAAACGGCGCCACCCCGGAGGTGAGGTCATCGGCGAGGAGCCGCTCGACCTTCCCGAGCGCACCTTGCGCACGGTGGCGGTCTGGTGGACGGTTCCCGACGACGTCGTGGAGGCCGCCGGACTCGCCCACGCCGACGTCCCCGGGGCGGCGCACGCGGCCGAGCACTGCTCGATCGGCCTGCTGCCTCTGGTCGCGACCTGCGATCGCTGGGACATCGGCGGTGTGTCGACCGCCCTGCACCCCGACACCGGCCAGCTCACCGTGTTCGTCCACGACGGCCACCCGGGCGGGGCCGGGTTCGCCGAGCGCGGCTACCGCGCCGCTGCCGAGTGGTTACGGGCGACCCGCGACACGATCGCGGACTGCACCTGCACGGAGGGCTGCCCCTCGTGCGTCCAGTCGCCCAAGTGCGGCAACCAGAACCACCCGCTCGACAAGGGCGGGGCCCGAACCCTGCTCGACGCTTTGCTCGCACACGCACCGGCCTCTCGCGAGTAGCCTGCGAGCATGGTGATCCTCGGAGTCGTGCTGATCGCGCTCGGTGCGGTGGTGATCGTCGCAGCGGTGTTCGACCTCCAGGGGTCGGCGGCGCTGCTCAGCATCGACCTCAGCGCCGTGACGGTCTTCCTGCTCGGCGTCGCCGCGGGGGTGGCCGTGCTCTGGGGCTTCGGCATCCTCAGGTTCGGGACGAAGCGCTCACTCCAGCGGCGTCGGGAGTCCAAGAAGCTCGAGGAGCTCTCCCAGAAGCTCGACCGCGTCGAGGCCGAGCGCAAGCACGACGAGCGGGACGAGAACCCCTGACGGGTTGCCGGTCTCAGCACGGGACACCCACGGAAGCACCGCACCTCTGACCCGGCCCGGCCCGCGCGTGACCGTCCAGGTCGGCGCCCAGCCCGAGCCAGCGCGGGCCCGTGACGCTCACTTCGACGACCAGGTCGGCGTCGACCAACCGGCAGGTCCGCAACGCTGCCTGGTTCGCGGTGGCGACGCGGCCGGCCTCGGTGCAGCCGTCGCCTCCACGCTGGACGTCACCGGCCCCCGCCAGTGCTGCGAGGTCGGCGGCGAGCTGCGCCCGTCGGTGAGCCACCACGGTCGCGGCCACCGTGCTGAGCCCGCACCCCACGAGCAGCAGCACGGCGGCGCACGCCACGATCACGACCGAGGCTGCTCCCCGCTCGGACCGGCGGTGGAACATCATGGCGCCTCCGCCGCTGCCACTGCCTCGGCGTGCAGACCGACCTCGGGCCAGGCGTCGAAGAGCCCGCCGGGCCCGGACACCCGGCGGTCGACGGTGACGCTCACGCGGCCGTCACCGTAGGACGCGGCCACGCGACTGCCGGGCCCGGCCACCTCCGCCGCGCGCGCGAAGGCGGACCCCTCGGCGTCTCCACGCGCGAGTGCGCGAGCGGCCTCGCGCGCCCCGTCGACCACACGCACCTGGGCGGCCCCGACCGCGAGCAACCACACCAGGCCGACGGTCACGGCCAGCAGGAGGGGCAGACCGAGAGCAAGCTCAGCAGTCACCGCCCCCCGCTCGGCGCGGACCCCTCGACTCATCCGAGGCCCAGCAGTCCGAGCACGTGGTCGAACAGGGTGCGAAGCAGCTTCTCGCCGAAGCCACCGCTCAGCAGCTTGTAGAGCAAGCCGGCCAGGCCCGCGCCGGCGGCTGTGCCCACCGCGTACTCCGCCGTGGTGATGCCTGCGTCACGGTGCCCGCCGGTCCGAACGATGTGGTGTCTCATGCCTGCCTCCTCGTGTGACGGCCGCCCCCTGCGGCCGTCTGCGTCGACTCTCGCGCGGACCGCCGACGTCGCGCGAGCGGTGGCGCGGATGCTGTGGAAGGCGGCTCTTGACGGCGACATGTGGACGGTGAGTGGCTCGGCGTCAGGGGCCCAGCCCATCGACCAGAGCGGCCACCAACGGGACGATCCCGAGCAGCAGGAAGCTCGGGAGCAGGCACACACCGAGCGGCACCGCCGCCCGCACCCCGACCGCGCGTGCCCGGTCCTCGACCTCGGCGCGGGCGGCCCCCGCCAGGTCGTCTGCCAGCCGCTCGACGACCGCCGCCACCGCGGCCCCGGTGCGTTCGGCCCGGGCAAGGGCGCGGCCGACCGCGCCCAGCTCGGTGTCGCCGGCCAGCGTCTCCCACACGCGTTCCGGAGGCACTCCGAGGGCGAGGCGGTCGGCGGCGACCAGGAGCCGGTCGGCGGCCGGACCCGGTAGCGCAGCAGCGGCCTGCCGGACGGCGGACGTCGTGGAGGCGCCGGCTCGCAGCGCCGTGGCGAGGAACAGGACGATCAGTGGCAGGTCTGCGCGCACCGCCGCGCGTTCGCGTCGCTGCTCGAGGGGCTCCGCTCCGGCGACGACGCGGTGCACGATCGCCGCCGCGCCGGCTCCGAGCACGACGCCGCCCCAGCCGGGCCACAGGAGCCAGCCCGCCACCAGGCACGAGGCGGGCCAGACCAGCCGCGCCCGTCGTACCCGCTCCGGCCGGGGTGACGCCGGAGGCTCGGATGCGGCCGCCAGGTCGCGGCGCGGGCGTTCGGGTGCGGGCGAGAACCACAGAGCGGTCCCAAGCCCGGCCAGCAGGGCAGGGGTCACCACCGCCCAGAGCATCAGCGCGTGACCTGAGCGGCGATCCGCTCGATCCACCACAGGCCGGCGAACCCCAGCGTGAGTCCGGCTGCCAGGCACGCCAGGCCCAACGGGCTGCCCAGCAGGAACTCGACCGCCGAACCGCCGCCGCCGTTGCCGAGCAGCAGCACCACGAGCGGGAGCCCCGCCACGAGGCGTGCCGTCGCGCGGGCCGAGGCGAGCTCGCTCTCGACGACCCGGCGCAGCGCCCGGTCGGCGCGGATGCCGGAGACGACCCGGTCGAGCGCCTCGGCCAGGCCCGCGCCGGTGCGGTGCGCCAGCACCCACGCGCCGGCGACCGCCCGCAGGTCACTCGCCCCCGGCTCGGCGGCCGCCCGGCGCAGCGCGAGTGGTACGTCACCCCCGAGCTCGGCCGCCTCGGCGACGGGGAGGAGGTGTGTCCAGGCCTCAGCGGCGCGACGCAAGGCGTGGCCCGGCGGCTGACCGGCTGCGAGCTCGGCCGACATCAGCTCGCACGCGTCGAGGACCTGGGACCCCGCCTCGGCGGCGGTACGGCGCCGCTCCCGAGCCCGCACCAGCGTCCGCGCCGCCATCAGCGCTGCGACCGCCACCGCGGCAACCGGGCCGACCACGACAGCGGCGAGGCCGGCGACCCCGGCCACAGAGACGACGGTCGGCGGCCAGCCCGGGGCGCGGCCCGCCCTCGAACCGGCGGCCACCACCGGCGGCGGCCTGATCACCAACCAGGCCGCAGCGCCGGCAAGAACCACGGCCACCGCTGTCACCGGGACAGCCGGCTGTCGAGGTCGGTCGCGCCGTCGCCGAGCACGACCTCGCCGTCGTCGTCGAACGTCACGGCCGCCAGCATCAGGACCAGTCCGTCGGCGCCTCGGCTCGGGACCGCGACCTCCCGCAACACACGGGTGCCGTCGCGGCGCCGCCCGAGCTGGACCACCGCGTCGAGCGCGGCGGCGAGCTGGCTGTGCGTCGCCTCCCGGCTCCAGCCGGCGGCCAGCGCGAGCGCCTCGACCCGGGCCGGGACGTCGGCCGCGGAGTTGGCGTGCAGGGTGCCGCAACCCCCGTCGTGACCGGTGTTGAACGCTGCCAGGAGGTCGGTGACCGAGGCGTCGCGCACCTCGCCGACCACGAGCCGGTCGGGTCGCATCCGCAGCGCCTGCCGCACCAGCGTGCGGACCGTGACCTCCCCGGCACCCTCGACATTCGGCGGTCGCGCCTCGAGCCCGACGACGTGCGGATGATCGGGCCGGAGCTCGCTCATGTCCTCGACCAGCACCATCCGCTCCCCCGGGTCGACCAGGGAGAGCAGGGCGGCGAGCAGCGTGGTCTTCCCGACGCCGGTGCCGCCGGTCACCAGGAAGGCGAGACGTCGCCGGACGATCGAACCGAGCAGCCGGGCGCCGTGCTCGGTGACGGTGCCCGCCGCGACCAGGTCGTCGAGCGACAGTGGTCGCCGGCTCGGGACGCGCAGCGACACGGTGGTTCCCGGGCGGGCCACCGGAGCGAGGACGGCGTGGCAGCGGGTGCCGTCGGCCAGCCGGGCGTCGACGAACGGGGTGGCGTCGTCGAGCCGGCGGCCGGCCGTCGCCGCGAGCCGCTGCGCCAGACGCCGGACCGCGTCGTCGTCGGGCAGCCGCAGGTCGACCCGCTCCAGCCCAGCGCCGCGGTCGACGAAGACCTGGTCCGGCCCGTTGACCAGGACGTCGGTGACCTCGGGCATCCGCAGCAGGGGCTCGAGCGGGCCGGCACCGACGACGTCGTGGCGCAACGCCTCGTGGACGGCGAGCACGGTGGCGTCACCGACCGGCCGACCCGCGGCCCGCAGCGCCGCTGCCACCCGGTGCGGCGTCAGCTCACCGGGTGTGCTGGCGAGTCGGTCACGGACCACCTCCACCAGGTCGGCCGGGGCAGCAGCCGCGGTCATGCGACGGCGGCCGAGGCACCCTCGCCCTGGGCCATGACCTGGCGGGCCGCGCGGGCCAGTGGCGACCGCCGGGTACGGACCGGACCGAGTCCGAGGTCGACGGACTCGGCGAGCCCGCGCTGGTCCCCCATCCGCGCGACGACGGGTGCCGGGACGACCCGAGCCACGTCGACGTCGTCGAGGCCCGACCCGCGCAGGACAAGGACCGCGCGTCCCTCCGGGAGGCCGGTCACGACCCGGCCTGCCGCGGCGAGCCCGAGGACCGTCGGGCGGGCGACCACCAGCATCAGGTCGCAGCGGGCGACGACCTCGTCGAGGAGCGGGTCACGGCTGCGCGGCAGGTCGATCACCACGGTCTCGTGGCCACGGCAGGCGGCGGACAGCACCTCGCGGACCGCGAACGGCTGGAGAGTGCCCCGGCGCCCGGCGTACCACGTGAGCACCCCCAGCCCGTCGCGCCGCGGCACGCTCTCCCGGAAGGACGCAGCACCGAGCCGCCCGGTCGTCTGGCACAGCTCGTCCCAGCGGACACCGGCCCGCTCCTCCATGCCGAGCACGCGGTCGAGCCCGGGGCCGAGCGGGTCCGCGTCGAGCACGACCGTCGGGCCGTCCACCGCCGCGACCTGTCCGAGCGCGGCGGCAAACGTCGTCGCCCCGGCGCCACCCGAGCCGCCGGTGACGCCGACGCACCAGGCGCGCCGCGGCCGCTCGTCGCCGAGGTCCGTCAGCTGCTCGACGACCCACTCCCCGGACTGGGGCAGGTCCGCAACGTTCTCGGCCCCGAGCGCGAGCGCGGTCGCCATCGCCTCGGACGGCAACCCGCCCCAGGAGACGACGTGCACGCCGTCACGCCGGACCGGTCGGAGGTCGGCCAGCTCTCGGGCGACGTCGACCCCGACCAGCACCAACGGTGCGGCCGACCAGCCAGCCAGCCCGCCGAGGCCGTCGGGCGCGACCACGGGTGTGACCCCGGCCGCGGCACCGAGCCGCAGCAGCTCGTCGAGCAGGTCGTCGTCGCGCGTGATGATGAGTGGTGCGTTCATGGCCCGGAGCCTTTCCCGCCCCGCCGTCGTCCGGAACCGTCGCCGCAGCCACCTGTGGAGGAGCAGGACCAGCCCGGGACTGTGGAGGTTCGGTGGTCCCAGAACGGAGTACCCGCCGCCCCTACGATGGGGCGCGTGACCCGCCCCACTGCGGCCTTCTTCGACCTCGACAAGACGATCATCGCCAAGTCGAGCACGCTGGCCTTCAGCAAGCCGTTCCAGGCGGGCGGTCTGATCTCACGGCGAGCCGTGCTGCGCTCGGCGTACGCCCAGTTCGTCTACCTCGTGGGCGGCGCCGACCACGACCAGATGGAGAAGATGCGGGCGTTCATGTCGCAGCTGTGCGCCGGCTGGGACGTCGCCACCGTCCGCGAGATCGTGGCCGACACGCTGCACAACATCGTCGACCCGCTCGTGTACGACGAGGCGGTGAGCCTGATGGAGGAGCACCGGCTCTCCGGCCGCGACATCGTGATCGTCTCGACGTCGGGGGCCGAGGTGGTCGGACCGATCGGCGAGATGCTCGGGGCCGACCGGGTTGTCGCGACCCGGATGGAGATCGCGGACGGCCGCTACACCGGCGAGATCGAGCACTACGTCTACGCCGAGGAGAAGGCGCGCGCCATCCGGGACCTCGCCGAGCAGGTCGGCTACGACCTGCCGCGGTGCTACGCCTACAGCGACTCCGTGACCGACGTCCCGATGCTGGAGGCGGTCGGGCACGCGCACGCGGTGAACCCGGACAAGGAGCTGCGGAGGGTCGCAGCGGCGAAGGGTTGGCCGGTGCTGGTGTTCACCAAGCCGGTGACGCTGCGCAGCCGGGTGCCGCTGCCTCCGGCCAAGCCGACCCTCGCCGCCCTGGCGGTCGGCGGGGTCCTGGCGGTGGGAGGACTGATGTGGAACGCGCGGCGCCGGCGCACCGCCTCCTGAGCACGTCGGACGCATCCCGGGGTCAGGAAATCAAGTCTTGAAGTGTCGCGCCGGCAGGCGTACACAGGAGACACACATCTGAAGACCCGCACGTGAGCTGGGTACCCACGCGGCGATCCACCCTTCCTACAGGGCGCCTGTCGCCGGGAAATGCCCGGGGCAGCAACTCCAGAGATGCACGCCTGGTAGCCACGGCCCACGTGTCAGCGGCGGCACCCGAGTCCATCTCGAGTCGGGTGCCGCTCGCATGCGAGATCGCACGGTCAGGGTCGGGAACGGCCGAGGGGGCTGGCCTCGGCGCCGGCGGCGTACGCCTCGGCGGCGTACAGCAGCCAGCGGTGGACCCCCTGCTGCCCACCGTCCCGCAGGCCCGCACTGTTCGCCTCGTACGCCGGCCGCAACGCCAAGTGACCCGCCTCGGGCACGATCAGAGAGGTGGGATCGATCCCCCGGGCGACGAGCACCAGCCGCTCCGCGGCGCGAGCGACGAGCCCGTTGTGGGACGCGAACGGCGACGCCGAGACCAGCTCGCCGTGGACGACCGCCGCCACGAGCAGCGCGGGCCCGTCGTACGAGAGCACCTGCGAGACCGTCCGCAGCAGCTGAGCGGACTCGGCGTCGCGCGGCCGGCCGAGCTGGTCGTCCGGGACGGCGCCGGCTCCCGCCAGCGTGTGAAGTCGGGCCAGCGCCTGGAGCGGCGAGCGCCGCAGCACCGGCGCCAGCGACAACAGCTCGGTCGACAACCGGACCGAGGCGGCCGCGACCTCGTCACACGAGCCCTCGCGGACGTCGTCCAGCGTCGAGGACGAACCCTCCAGCACCGCGCTGGCGTGGGCACCGCGCAGCAACGACTCCCCCGTCACGTCGGGTGCCGTACGACGGAGTCCGCGGTCTCTCAGCACCGCGTCGATCCCGTCGAGGGCCGCCGCCAGCGCCGACGGCACCCCTTCGAGAGCGTGCAGCCGGTCGAGCAGCGCGGCCGTGTCGGTCGCGGAGACCGGGAAGTTCGGAGGCATCGTGCGCCCAGGCTAGGACGTCACCGGACGCGTCGCGGGGACGGGGCGATTCGAGCAGGTAGCCTGCCCGTGATGAGCAGCGAAGAGCGCCCGGAGGTCAGCCGGCTCTCGCGCGCGTTCGGTCCGCTCGCCGAGGCCTACGACCGGGGGCGGCCGTCGTTCCCGGCCGACGCGGCCCGGTGGCTGGTCGGCCGCGACGCCGCCACGGTCCTCGAGCTCGGCGCCGGCACCGGCAAGCTCACCCGCGAGCTGGTCGCCCTGGGGCACGACGTCCACGCCTCCGACCCGGACCCCGGCATGCTCGCCGTCCTGAAGCGGCACCTGCCCGACGTACCCACCAGCGAGTGCACTGCCGAGGACATCCCGCTGCCGGACCGCTCCGTCGACGTGGTGGTCGCCGGGCAGGCGTTCCACTGGTTCGACACCGACCGGGCACTGCCCGAGATCGCACGGGTGCTCAAGCCGGGTGGCGCGGTGGCAGTGGCCTGGAACAACCGCGACGCCAAGATCCCCTGGGTGCGCAAGCTCTGGGCGCTGCTGGGTGAGCAACCGACCGTCAAGGAGCGCACGGACAGCGCGGTCGACGCGCTGGTCACCTCGCCGTTGTTCGGCTACGTCGACCGTTCGACGTTCTCACACTGGCAGGAGATCAACCGTTCCTCGATCGTCGACCTGGTCGCGTCGCGGTCCTACGTCGCCGCGCTCGACGAGCCGGCACGCGCCGCCAAGCTCGCCGAGGTCCTCGACTTCTACGACGACTACGGCCGAGGCATGGACGGGATGCAGCTCGCCTACGAGTGCGAGTGCTTCCGGGCCGTGGTCGCCGACCGGGCCGAGAGCGACCCCTCCGACGAGGACGGCAGCGGGGACGGCAACCGCGACGGGGACGACCCGGGCGGGGCCAGCGACGGCACCGACACGGAGATGCTCCTCATCGACTTCCGCTAGACAGTCCTCCAGAAACGTCCCTAGAACAGGCGAGGGTGATGCGCGCGCGGCTGCGTCCCTGGCGACGGACCCACCTCGGGACCGAGGTCGACCGTGCGACCTACCGCGCCCTCCACACCGCCAGCCTGGCCTCCCCGGCGCTGCGTGGAGGTCTCACGACCAGCAGCGCCGAGCGCGGGCTCCGGCACCTGCGCACCCTGCTCGGCACGCCGGCGGCGGCCCTCACCGACACCAGCGGGGTGCTGCACTGGGACGGGATCGCCGGCCACCATCGCACCCAGGTCCCTGGCCTGATCGTTCCGGTGGTGGAGCAGGGTCGGACCCGGGTCGTGAGCCGCGCCGACCTGCCGTGCGACGACCCGGGCTGCTCGGTCCGCCAGCTGGTCATCAGCCCGCTGGTCGTGTCCGAGACCCTCGTCGGCACGCTGGTCGCCGGGGCACCGCAGGCGACCGGCGGGCTGGTGCGGGCCGCCGACGAGGTCGCGGTGTGGGTGTCCGGCCAGCTCGAGCTCGCCCAGCTCGATGCCTCCCGCACCGAGCTGATGGAGGCCGAGGTGCGAGCGCTGCGAGCACAGATCAGCCCCCACTTCATCTACAACTCGCTCGGCGCGATCGCCAGCTTCGTGCGGACCGACCCGGACCGCGCCCGGGAGCTGCTGCTCGAGTTCGCCGACTTCACCCGCTACTCGTTCCGTCGCCACGGCGAGTACACGACCCTGGCCGAGGAGCTGCGCTCGGTCGAGCGGTACCTGTTGCTCGAGCAGGCGCGCTTCGGCGACCGTCTGCACGTCACGCTGCGGATCGCGCCGGAGGTGCTGCCGGTCGCGGTGCCGTTCCTCTGCATCCAGCCGCTCGTCGAGAACGCAGTGCGGCACGGGCTCGAGGCGAGCGCCGACAAGGAGGACGGCGTCGGACGCCTCACCATCGAGGCCCGGGACGTGGACCAGGAGTGTCTCATCGAGGTCGAGGACGACGGGGTCGGCGAGGACCCAGAACGGGTACGCCGTGCCCTCGCCGGTGACACGGAGCTCGATGCCGTCGGGCTGGGCAACGTCGACGCCCGGCTGCGCAACGCCTACGGTGACGAGTACGGGCTGGTGGTCGAGACCGCTCCGGGTGCGGGAACCAAGGTCATCGTCCGTGTCCCCAAGTTCGCTCCCGGAGTCCACGTATGACCGAACGGCTCGACGTCCTCGTCATCGACGACGAGAAGCCCGCGCTCGACGAGCTCGCCTACCTCCTCGAGCGAGACCCGCGGGTCGCGACGGTGCGCAGCTGCGACTCGGCCGCGGAGGCGCTGCGGGTGCTCCAGGAGTCCGACGTCGACGCGGTCTTCCTCGACGTGCAGATGCCCGGCCTCACCGGACTCGACCTCGCCCAGGTGCTGTCCCGGTTCAAGGCACCGCCCCCGGTGGTGTTCGTGACCGCACACGAGAAGCACGCCGTCGACGCGTTCGAACTGCGCGCCGTCGACTACGTCCTCAAGCCGGTGCGCGCCGAGCGGCTCGGTGAGGCGGTCCGCCGGGTGGTCGAGGCCCGCGGGCCGATGCCGGGTGAGGACGTCCGGATCCCGGTCGAGCGTGGCGGCGTGACCCGGTTCGTCGACCGGTCAGACATCACGCATGTCGAGGCCGAGGGTGACTACGCCCGGCTCCACACGGCCGAGGGCTCCCACCTCGTGCGCACGCCGCTGTCGTCGCTCGCCGAGCAGTGGGCCCCGGCAGGGTTCGTGCGGATCCACCGGTCGATGCTGGTCGCGCTGCCCCACGTCCAGGAGCTGCGGTCCGACGGCGGCCGCTACGTGGTCCTGGTCGGCGGCCGGGAGCTGGTCGTCGCGCGCCGCCACACCCGGGAGCTGCGCGAGCTGCTCACCGGGACAACGACATGAGCGAGGAGCGCCCGGCCCGGGTCCGCGTGACCGGGCCTCCGCGACGACCGGTGTCGATCGGCCGGACCACCGGGACGCGCGAGATCGACGCCGGCACCGAGGTCGGCGAGGTCTACATGCGCTCGCTGCTCCGGGAGCAGCGGCGGCTGGCGATCCGGGTGCTGGCGCTGCTCACGGTCAGCGTCGGCGGGTTGCCGCTGCTGTTCCGCGCGTGGCCGTCGCTGGCGGCCGAGCGGCTTCTCGGCGTACCGGTGGCGTGGGTGGTGCTCGGCGTCCTGGTCTACCCGTGGCTGGTCTTCCTCGGCTGGCGCTTCCTGCGGCAGGTCGAGCAGAACGAGTCCGACTTCGAAGCGCTGGTCGGCGAGGAGCGGCAGTGAACCCGGACGCCTCCCAGGTCCCGGGCGCGGTCGCCGTCGTCCTGGTCGCGATCGCGACCCTGGCGATCGGCACCTGGGGGGTCCGGTTCTCCCGGACGACGAGCGACTTCTTCGTCGCCTCGCGCACGGTGCGCCCAGGCCTCAACGCGTCGGCGATCGGCGGCGAGTACCTGTCCGCGGCCTCCTTCCTCGGCGTCGCCGGTCTGATCCTCACGTTCGGAGCACAGATGCTGTGGTACCCGGTCGGGTGGACCGCCGGGTATCTGGTGCTCATGGTGCTGGTCGCCGCCCCACTACGCCGGTCCGGGGCGTACACGCTGCCCGACTTCGCGGAGGCGCGGCTGGACTCGATGGCGGTACGCCGCCTCTGCTCGCTGCTCGTGGCCCTGATCGGGTGGTTGTACCTGCTCCCCCAGTTCCTCGGTGCCGGTGTCACACTCCGCTCGACGCTCGGTGCACCGGAGTGGCTCGGTCCGGTCGTGGTCGCGCTGGTGGTCCTGGCCGGGGTCAGCGGCGGCGGGATGCGCAGCATCACCTTCGTGCAGGCCTTCCAGTACTGGCTCAAGCTGACGGCGCTGCTGATCCCGGCGATGGTGCTGCTGATGATCTGGGTGGGCGACGGCGCCCCGGACCCCACCACTGCCGCCACCGTCTCGGCTTCGGCGACCCCACCCGAGGCGTGGTCGCTGCCGGTGGCCCCCGGTGGTGGCCAGGGCCTCTACATCACGTACTCGCTGATCGTCGCGACCTTCCTCGGCACCATGGGGCTCCCCCACGTGGTGGTCCGCTTCTACACCAACCCCGACGGCCGCGCCGCCCGCCGGACCACGCTCGTGGTGCTGGGGCTGCTGGGGATCTTCTACCTGCTCCCACCGGTGTACGGCGCGCTCGGCCGGATCTACGCACCCGAGCTCGCGACCGACGCAGCCCGCGAGGCGATCGTGCTCGAGCTCCCGCGGCTGATGGTCTCCGGGGTGCTGGGCGACGTCCTCACCGGGCTGGTCACCGCCGGCGCGTTCGCGGCGTTCCTGTCGACCAGCTCCGGGCTCTCCATCGCCGTGGCGGGGGTCATCAGCCAGGACGTGATCGGCCGTCGCTGGGGCGGTCGCCGCCTCAGCGGCGTCACTGCCTTCCGGCTCGCCGCGATCGTGGCTGTCGTGGTGCCGTGCCTGGTCTCCCTGCTCTCGCCCGACGTCGGCGTCGCCCGCACGGTCGGGCTGGCGTTCGCGGTCGCCGCGTCGACGTTCTGCCCACTGCTCCTGCTCGGCATCTGGTGGCGCGGCCTGACCGCCGCCGGAGCCGCCGCCGGACTGCTGGTCGGCGGACTGGGCTCGGGCACGGCGGTGGTCTGGACGATGTCGACCGCGACCACCAGTGGCTGGGCCGGCGTGCTGCTCGGCCAGCCCGCGGCGTGGAGCGTGCCCGCGGCCCTGCTGACGATGGTCGTGGTCAGCCGGCT
This sequence comes from Nocardioides sp., assembly GCF_036374615.1. Lineage (GTDB taxonomy): Bacteria > Actinomycetota > Actinomycetes > Propionibacteriales > Nocardioidaceae > Nocardioides. The sequence goes on along the minus strand of NZ_DASUTK010000188.1, from coordinate 10,558 downwards.
GACCCGCGACCGCCGGCCTGCTCACGCCGACCGGTTCATGGTCCGGCTTCACACCCCGGAAGCGGTGGAGCTCGAACGGGGATAGCAGCTGCCGCTCGTCGTACGAGATCGACCGTTCGGCGAAACCACGCCTCCGTTCGTCGCCGGACCCGACCGCGCCCCTCCCGGCCGTCTGCGCACCGGTGCCACGGTGACGGCTGTCACACCCGTGCGATCACATCGGACGATTCGGAGGCAGCACGTGTCCACTCCCACCCCCCAGAACAACCATCGGGTCCATCAACGGTCCGAGCATCCTGTGTACGCCGAGCTCCACGCCTCTCCGGAGTTCCACGAGCTGCGCAGCAAGTTCCGACGGTTCGTCATCCCGGCGACGATCGCCTTCATGGTCTGGTACCTGCTCTACGTCGTGATGTCGAACTGGGCGCACGACTTCATGAGCACGAAGGTCATCGGCAACATCAACATCGCCCTGATCTTCGGACTGCTGCAGTTCGCCTCCACCTTCCTCATCGCCTGGATGTACGGGCGCTACATGAACAAGCACACCGACCCGCTGGCGCGTGAGCTCGATCGCCGCTACAACGACGCAACCGGGGAGGCGCAGCGATGAGCTCCGAGAGCCTCTCCACGATCCTCTTCCTGGCCGTCGTCGCCGTCACGATCGGCATCACCTTCTGGGCGAGCCGACAGACCCAGAGCGCGGCCGACTACTACGCCGGCGGCCGCTCCTTCAGCGGCTTCCAGAACGGCCTCGCCATCTCGGGCGACTACATGTCGGCAGCATCGTTCCTCGGCATCTCCGGCGCGATCGCGCTCTCCGGGTACGACGGCTTCCTCTACTCGATCGGCTTCCTCGTCGCGTGGCTGGTGGCCCTGTTGCTCGTGGCCGAGCTGCTGCGCAACTCCGGTCGCTTCACGATGGCCGACCAGCTCGCCTACCGCATGCGGCAACGGCCGGTCCGCACCGCGGCCGCGACCTCCACCGTCGTGGTGTCGATCTTCTACCTGCTGGCCCAGATGGTCGGCGCCGGCGCGCTGGTCACGTTGCTGCTCGGCGTCGAGGGTGAGTGGGCGATCCGCGCCACCATCGTGGTCGTGGGGCTGCTGATGATCTTCTACGTCGTGGTCGGTGGCATGAAGGGCACGACCTGGGTGCAGATCGTCAAGGCCGTGCTGCTGATGAGCGGCACGATCCTGATCACGATCCTGGTGCTGGCGCAGTTCAACTTCAACCTGTCCGAGCTGCTCGGCGCCGCGGCGCAGAACACCGGCAAGGGAGACGCCCTGCTCCAGCCGGGTCTGAAGTACGGCGAGTCGCTCACCACCAAGATCGACTTCGTGAGCCTGTCGCTGGCTCTGGTGCTCGGCACCGCCGGACTGCCGCACATCCTGATCCGCTTCTACACCGTCCCGACCTCGCGTGATGCGCGGACGTCGGTCAACTGGGCGATCACGCTGATCGGCGCCTTCTACCTGATGTCCCTCGTGCTGGGCTTCGGTGCCGCGGCACTGCTGAACACCGGCGAGGGCAGCAAGGTCGCCGACTCGGCGGGCAACCTCGCTTCGCCGCTGCTGGCCGAGGAGGTCGGCGGAGGCGCCGGGACCTCCGGTGGCGCGATCCTGCTGGCGTTCATCGCCGCGGTGGCGTTCGCGACGATCCTCGCGGTCGTTGCGGGCCTGACGCTGACGTCGGCGTCGTCGGTCGCGCACGACATCTACGCCAACGTCATCAAGAAGGGCCAGGCGTCGGAGAAGGACGAGGTCCGGGTCGCCCGGATCGCGGCGTTCGGGATCGGCGGGGTGGCGATCATCCTCTCGATCTTCGCCCAGTCGCTGAACATCGCCTTCCTCGTGGCGCTCGCGTTCGCGGTGGCCGCGTCGGCCAACCTGCCGTCGTTGATCTACAACCTGTTCTGGAGCAAGTTCAACACCCGTGGCGCGGTGTGGGCGATCTACGGCGGCCTGATCACATGTGTCGGACTGGTGTTCTTCTCGCCGGTCGTGTCCGGCTCCGAGACCGCCCTCTTCTCGGGGTCTGACTGGTCGTGGTTCCCGTTGGCCAACCCGGGCATCATCTCGATCCCGGTGGGCTTCATCCTCGGCTACATCGGGACCATGACTGCACCTGAGCCGGAGGCGGAGGCCGCCTTCCCCGAGCTGGAGGTCCGCTCGCTGACCGGCGCCGGCGCCGAGCGCGCGGTTCAGCACTGACCTACCAGGCACGAAGCACCACCGCACAACCCCCCTCAGTGGGGTGGCGCGATCCCCGGCCAGCCGGGGGTCGCGCCACTCTGCACCCGACCCGCGAAGAGTAAGTTGAACGCCATGGCTGACGAGACGCTCTCGAACCTGATGCAGGAGAACCGCCGCTTCGAGCCGCCCGCCGAGCTCGCGGAGAACGCGAACGTGAAGGAGGATTCCTACGCCCGGGCCGAGTCCGATCCCGAGGCGTTCTGGGCCGAGGCCGCCGAACGGCTCGACTGGGGCCAGAAGTGGGACCAGGTGCTCGACTGGTCGAACCCACCGTTCGCGAAGTGGTTCGTGGGTGGAACCCTGAACGCCGCGGTCAACTGCGTCGACCGCCACGTCGACGCGGGCAACGGCGACAAGGTCGCCTTCCACTGGGTCGGTGAGCCCGAGGGCGACACCCGCGACATCACCTACGCCGAGCTGAAGGACGAGGTCTGCAAAGCCGCCAACGCGCTGACCGAGCTCGGGGTCGGCAAGGGCGACCGGGTCGCGATCTACATGCCGATGATCCCCGAGACCGCCATCGCGATGCTCGCCTGTGCCCGACTCGGCGCCCCGCACACAGTCGTGTTCGGAGGGTTCTCAGCGGACGCTCTGGCCAGCCGGGTGGTCGACTGTGGCGCGGCCGTGGTCATCACGGCCGACGGCGGTTACCGTCGCGGGGCTCCCTCGGCGCTGAAGCCGGCCGTCGACGAAGCCATCGCGAAGGCCGCGGACGACGGTCAGAAGGTCGACAGGGTGCTGGTGGTCCGTCGTACCGGCCAGGACGTGGGCTGGGACGAGGGCCGCGACGTCTGGTGGCACGACGCCGTCGACGGCGCGTCCAGCGACCACGAGGCCGAGCTCCACGACTCCGAGCACCCGCTGTACGTGATGTACACCTCCGGCACCACCGGCAAGCCCAAGGGGATCCTGCACACCACCGGCGGCTACCTGGTCGGCACGTCGTACACGCACTGGAGCGTCTTCGACCTCAAACCGGAGACCGACGTCTTCTGGTGCACCGCGGACGTCGGCTGGGTGACCGGCCACTCCTACATCGTCTACGGGCCACTGGCGAACGGCGCCACGCAGGTGATGTACGAGGGCACGCCCGACAGCCCCCACAAGGGCCGTTGGTGGGAGATCTGCCAGGAGTACGGCGTGACGATCTTCTACACCGCGCCGACCGCGATCCGGACCTTCATGAAGTGGGGTGACGACATCCCCGCGAAGTTCGACCTGTCCTCGATCCGGCTGCTGGGCTCGGTCGGCGAGCCGATCAACCCCGAGGCCTACGTCTGGTACCGCGAGCACATCGGAGGCGGCAAGGTCCCGATCGTCGACACCTGGTGGCAGACCGAGACCGGCCAGATCCTGATCTCCCCGCTGCCGGGCGTGACCCACGGCAAGCCCGGGTCCGCCATGAAGGCGCTGCCGGGCGTGGCCGCCGACGTGGTCGACGACATGGGTGAATCGGTCCCGAACGGGTCCGGCGGCTACCTCGTGCTGAAGAAGCCGTGGCCGGGCATGCTGCGCACGCTGTGGGGCGACGACGAGCGCTTCAAGGACACCTACTGGTCGCGGTACGCCGAGCAGGGCTACTACTTCGCCGGCGACGGCGCCAAGAAGGACGACGACGGCGACATCTGGCTGCTCGGCCGGGTCGACGACGTGATGAACGTGTCCGGCCACCGGCTCTCCACGACCGAGATCGAGTCGGCTCTGGTGTCGCACCCGAAGGTGGCCGAGGCCGCCGTGGTCGGCGCGACCGACGAGACCACCGGTCAGGCCGTCTGCGCGTTCGTGATCCTGCGCGAGACCGCGGTGGAGGAGGCCGACGAGGAGGGCGAGGGCCAGGACCTGGTGCAGGAGCTGCGCGCGCACGTGCAGAAGGAGATCGGCGCGATCGCCAAACCGCGCCAGATCATGATCGTGCCCGAGCTGCCGAAGACCCGGTCGGGCAAGATCATGCGCCGGCTGCTCAAGGACATCGCCGAGCACCGCGAGGTCGGCGACGTCACCACCCTCGCCGACTCCACGGTCATGGACCTGATCAAGCAGCGGGAGGGCAGCGGCTCCGCCGACGAGGACTGACCCGTCAGTGGTGCACCCACCCAACCCGCTGACCGGGCAGTTGCGTGCCGAGCTGCCCGGGTCGGCACCTCTGGTGGGTGCACAAGTGCCCGGTCGGTGCTTCTGGTGGATGCACAACTGCCGGGTCGGCACCTCTGGTCGATGCACAAGTGCCGGGTCGGCGCTTCTGGTGCGTGCACAACTGCCGGGTCAGCGGGTTGGGCGGCGCGTGGCCAGGAGCAGGAGGGTCACGCCGAGCAGAGCGGACAGCAGCGAGCCGGCGAGGATGCCGATCTTCGCCTCGCCGGTCAGCAGCTCGTCGCCCGGGAACGACAGCCCGGCGATGAACAGGCTGACGGTGAACCCGATGCCTCCGACCGCACCGAGCCCGGTCAGCATCCGCCAGCTGGTGCCGTCGGGCAGCCGCCCGAGGCCGAGCCGCACGGCGACCAGCGCCGCGAGCACGATCCCCACGGGCTTGCCGACGACCAGGCCGAGGGTGATGCCGAGCGCGATGGCGGAACCCGCCGCTGTGCCGAGCACCCCACCGCCGAGCTCCACCCCCGCGTTGGCGAGCGCGAACACCGGCAGCACGACGTACGCCGACAGCGGGTGCAGCCGCGTCTGCAGCCGCTCCACCATCGACACCGACTCGTCGAGCAGGAACCGCATCCGGGCGAGCTCGTCGGCGTCCAGCTCGTGGTCCGAGATCGCCTCCCGGGCGTACTCGCGGGCCACCCGCTCCTCGAGCAGCGGCCGGGCCGGCGTCATGAGGCCGATCGCCACTCCTGCCAGCGTGGCGTGCACGCCCGACTCCAGCGTCGCCAGCCAGGCCAGGCCACCGACCAGGACGTAGGCCGGCACCGCCCAGATCCGCAGCACCCGCATCGCGAGCATCACCAGCAGCAGTCCGACCGCGATCGCCAACCAGACCAGGTCCAGGTCAGCGGTGTAGAAGACCGCGATCACGAGGATCGCCCCGATGTCGTCCACGACCGCGAGGGTCAGCAGGAAGAGACGTGCCGGCGCCGGGATCCGCCGACCCAGCAGGCCGAGCACTCCGACCGCGAACGCGATGTCGGTCGCCATCGGGATGCCCCAGCCCGCGCTGCCGTCGCCGCCTCCCACCACGACCGCGTAGATCCCTGCCGGGACCACCATGCCACCGATCGCCGCCACGATCGGGAGCGCGGCGGACCGGGGGTCGCGCAGGTCGCCGTGGACGAGCTCGTACTTGATCTCGAGTCCCACGACGAAGAAGAAGACGACCATCAGTGCGTCGTTGACCCAGTACTGCAGCGACTCGTCGAGACGCAGCACGCCGAGGTCGAGGCTGATGTGGGTGCGCCAGAGGTCGTCGTACGTCGACGACCAGGGTGAGTTGGCCCAGACCAGTGCCACGACGGCGGCCGTCAGGAGCAGCACCGAGCTGGCGTACTCGACCCGGAGGAACTCGCGGACCGGCCTGGCGACCAGCCGGGCCATCGTCCGGTCGCTCTCGGTGTAGACAGGCCCCCGCCGCCACAGCGCGTCCCTGCGTCCCGGCAGGTCAGGGGGGTTGGACTGGTGAGACATGGGGTACGGCCTCTCGGTCGACGAGGAGTGCTTCCGCCGGCTTCCGCCGACGAGCCGACCAGACTTCCCGGCACACCTTGGGCGATCGTACCGGGACGGTAGGGTCGGGCCGAGCCTTCCCACGAGCGGACCAGCACGGAGGTACCCCACGCATGGCCCCCGAACCAGTCCGGGACACCGACCCGACGATCGGCCGTCTGGTCACCGACGCGAGCCGCGACATCTCCGGCCTGATCCAGAAGGAGATCCAGCTCGCGAAGTCCGAGCTCAAGGTCAGCGTGAGGGCTGGTGGGATCGGAGTCGGGCTGTTCGCGGCGGCCGCGTTCGTCGTCGTGCTCGCCATCGTCATGCTGTCGGTGGCGATCGCCTACTTCATCCACTGGGCCGGCCTCGGCCTCCACTGGGCGTTCCTGATCGTGTTCGGCGCCTACGTGCTGATCGCGGCGCTGCTGACGTACATCGGTGTGCGCAAGGTCAAGCAGGTTCGCGGGCCCGAGAAGGCCATCAGCCAGGGCAAGGAGATCCCGCGGGCGCTCAAGGGCAACCCGGAGCCCACGTCCAGCGCCCCCGAGCTGCCTCGACCCAGCTGACCGCCCAGCTCACCGGCCAGCTCACCCTGCGCAGTCCCCGGTGCCGACCTCGTCGGAGCGGGACACGCCGGTCACCGCACTCCGACCCACCTGCTCGGCGGTCAGGGCGTAGCCGGTCTGGGGGTCGGTGACGGACGCCGCGAACACCACCCCGACGACGTCACCGCCCGAGGAGAGGATCGGTCCGCCGGAGTTGCCTGGACGGATCAGGCCGCGCAGCGAGAACACCGATCGGATGACGCTGCCGTCGCCGTAGATGTCCGGCGAGCGGAGCCGCTGCTCGGAGCGGATCCGGCCGGTCTGGACGTCGTAAGGGCCGTCGAGCGGGTAGCCGACGATCGCGACGCCCTCACGCGGCTCCGCCCCGGTGTCGAAGGACAGGTTCGGGACGTTGCTGGTGTCGAGAGCGAGCACGGCGATGTCAAGGTCGGGGTCGTAGTGGACGACCTCCGACGGAACGGCATCGCCGCCGACCTCGACCTCCGGGTCGTTGACGCCCGCGACGACGTGCGCGTTGGTCATCACCCGGCCGTCGGCGTACACGAAGCCGGTGCCCTCGACCCCCCGGCCGCACCGGTTCGTACCACGCACCTTGACGACGGCGGCCTGGGCCGCCTCGACATCCGGGTCCGTGAGCAGCCGCGGCGGCCCCGGCCCCACCTGCACGATCCGCTCCGGCGCGAACGGGTCGAGGTACTGCGGGAAGAACCCTGATCCGACGACGTCGTTGAACGCCCCCAGGGCGGTGTCGGCGGACGCGGGCAGCACCTGGTCGACCTGGGCCAGCACCGTGGAGCTGCGCACCTGGCTGGTGATGCCCTTGATGCCCGAGCCGGAGATCGCCACGCCGAGCGCCCAGGCCACCAGCAGCACCGCGACCGCGCTGAGAGCTGCACCACCCACGGCATCGACGGCACGCACGGGCTGCCAGGTGATCCGGTCGCGGATCCGGGCCCCTGCGAACTGCAACAGCGCCTGACCCAGCGACGCGCAGAGGATCACGATGAAGAGAGCGCCGAGCGAGACGAAGACCGACGGCTCGGCGTCGCCGAGCGCGGTCGGGGCCAACCAGACCCCGAAGAGACCGCCGAGCAGCAGCCCCGTCGTGGCGAACGCGCCGGTGATGAACCCCTGCCAGTAGCCAGACAGCGCGTAGGTCAGGACCAGCACGACGAGCAGCCAGTCGAGCAGGTTCACCGACGATCTCCGAATCGCTGGTCGGGCGGCGGGACGGCCCGCGTGGGGTCACCCTGCAGCATGTGCGCCGGCAGCGCACGCAAAGGAGCATCTTCGTTGAGCTCTGCCCAACCGACGAAATCGAAGAGCCGGGCGATGATCCCCGCCGTGAAGCCCCAGAGCACCCGGTCCTTCTGCTCGCCGATCAGGTAGCCGGGTCCCACCCAGCCGGAAGGGTGCTCGACCCGGATCCGGTGGTCCGGCCCCACCAGGTCGTCGATCGGGACCCGGTAGACGGCGTGCACCTCGTCGGGGTCGACGACGCCGACCTCGCAGTCGTTCTCCCACCACGCCAGGATCGGCGTGACGGCGAAGTTGCTCGGCGGCAGCCACAGCTCGGGCAGCTCGGCGAACACGTCGACCCCCGCCGGATCGACGCCGGTCTCCTCCTGCGCCTCGCGCAGCGCTGCCTCGCGCGGAGTCTCGCCCGGGTCGATGGCCCCACCTGGGAAGGCGATGTGGCCAGGATGGCTGCGCATGTGGTGCGCCCGTTCGGTCAGCAGCAGATCGGGCCCGTGCTCACCCTCGCCGAAGAGGATCAGGACGGCGCCACGCCGTGGGTCGGAGTCCTCAGGCGGCAGGAACCTCGTCAGGTCGTGAACCGTGATCGATCGCGCGCCCTCCTCGATCGGGCGGAGCCACTCCGGTCTCATGGTGGGGGCCTCATGCCGGGCGCCTCATGGTGCGGTCTCACAGCTCGACCCCGAGATGGACGTCGACCAGGTCGACCAGCTCGCGCACGGAGTCGACGCCGCCCGCGACCACGGTGGCGCGGCCCTGCTCGTCGACGAAGGCGAAGATCGGCAGGCCCATCCGGCCCGGGAAGGGATCCGCACCCTGCAGCGATGCCTGCGGGTCCGCGAGCAGCGGGTAGGTCACACCGCTCGCGCGGACGAGGTCGAACGCGCCGGCGACCTGCGGGTCCTCGTAGTCGACCCCGACGATCCCGACCTGGTCGGCGTACCTCTCGTGAAACTTCTGGAGCACCGGCATCTCGGTGCGGCAAGGCCCGCACCACGACGCCCACAGGTTGACGACGAGCGGACCGCGTAGCCCGGAGATCGGCACGTCGCTGCCGCCGCCGAGGCAGGGCAGCGTGACGTCGGGCAACCCGTCGGCTACCGGTTGCGGCTCGACCTCCGGGCAGTCCTCGACGCCGAGATCGGCCTTGAGACGCCGCAGCTCCGCAGTGTCGACGTCGATCTCCGCCGGACCAGGCATCAGCCCTGGGTCCTGCTCCCCGGCGCAGGCCACCAGCGTGCCGACGCCGGCCAGCAGCACCGTGAGCGCCACGGCGACGGCACGACTCACGCAGGCCCCTCCGTGCGCACCAGGGCGGCGGCGACCTCGGGGTCGGTCGGCCCGGTGCCGTACGACGGGCACCAGCGGGCCACGGGGCAAGCGCCGCAGGCCGGCTTCTTGGCGTGGCAGCGCCGACGACCGTGCCAGATCAGGTGGTGGCTCAGCATCGTCCAGTCGCGCTTGGGGAACAGCGCCCCGATCGCGTGCTCGACCTTGACCGCGTCGGTCTCCTCGGTCCAGCCGAGTCGGCGGACCAGCCGGCCGAAGTGGGTGTCGACGGTGATGCCAGGGATGTCGAAGGCGTTGCCGAGGACCACGTTGGCGGTCTTGCGGCCCACGCCGGGCAGCGTGACGAGCTCCTCGAGCTTCGGCGGCACCTGCCCGTCGTACCGCTCCACGAGCGCGGCGGAGAGCTTGAGCACGGTCTCGGTCTTCTGCCGGAAGAACCCGAGCGGGCCGAGCAGCTGCTCGAGGTGCTCGCGGGGGGCGGCGGCCATCGCGGCCGGGTCAGGGTACGCCGCGAACAGGATCGGCCGGACGGCGTTGACCCGTCGATCGGTGGTCTGCGCGCTCAGGACGGTGACGACGAGGAGCTGGAACGGGTCGTCGAAGTCGAGCTCGCACCGGGCGTCGGGGTAGGTCTCGGCGAGCACCCGGTCGACCTTGCGGGCTCGGCGGACCAGCGAGGTGCGGCTGGTGGGCTCGCGCACGGGCGGGACACGCGTCGTCGACATGCGGCAAGCCTAGGCGGACCTACCCACCCCCGCCCTGGTCGCCGTCGTCGCGTGAGAACAGTGAGATCACGGATGGCGAGGCTGGGATTCACGTGTGACGTGGGCCACTCGCTAGGATCAGCGGCGTCACCCCGACACCGACCGAACGACATCCGTCACCCGGGCCGATCCTTGGGAGGATCCGTGGACAACGACGTGCTGCGTCAGGCGCCGCTCTTCAGCGCGCTCGACGACGAGGCGGCGACCGCGCTGCGCTCCTCGATGGCCGAGTCGCGGCTCCGGCGGGGCGAGGTCCTCTTCCACGAGGGTGACTCCGGCGACAAGCTCTACATCGTCCTCGACGGGAAGGTGAAGCTGGGCCGCACCTCCAGCGACGGCCGCGAGAACCTCCTCGCGATCCTCGGGCCCGGCCAGATGTTCGGCGAGCTCTCGCTCTTCGATCCCGGCCCCCGCTCGGCGACCGTGACCGCGGTGACCGACGCGGCGTTCGCGTCGCTCTCCCACGACGACCTGCTCCGCTGGCTCGAGGGCCGGCCGATGGTGGCCCGCGGGCTGCTGTCCCAGATCGCCAGCCGGTTGCGCAAGGCCAACGACGTCAACGCCGACCTGGTGTTCTCCGACGTACCGGGCCGGGTCGCGAAGGCGCTGCTCGACCTCGCCGACCGGTTCGGCCGCACCGCCGACGATGGCGTGCACGTCCACCACGACCTCACCCAGGAGGAGCTCGCCCAGCTGGTCGGCGCCTCTCGCGAGACCGTCAACAAGGCGCTGGCCGACTTCGCCTCCCGAGGCTGGCTGCGCCTCGAGCCCCGC
>NZ_DASUTK010000187.1:0-7561 GCF_036374615.1 Nocardioides sp. | reverse complement strand
GGAGACCGACCCGCGGCTGTTCGTGGGGCTCTCGCTGCCGATCGCCGGGATCGCGGGCGACCAGCAGTCGGCGCTCTTCGGCCAGACCTGCTTCGACGAGGGTGACTCCAAGTGCACGTACGGCACGGGGTCGTTCATCCTCACGAACACCGGGACCACGCTCACACGCTCTGACGCCGGCCTGCTCTCGACCGCGGCCTGGCGCTCCCCCGACGGGGAGCTGACCTACGCGCTGGAGGGCGCGATCTTCGTGACCGGCGCGGCCGTGCAGTGGTTGCGCGACGGGCTGCAGATCGTGGGCTCGGCGGCCGAGACGGCCGCGATCGCATCGACCGTCGACTCCTCCGACGGCGTCGTCTTCGTCCCGGCGCTGACCGGGCTCGGCGCCCCGCACTGGGACCCGCACGCCCGCGGTCTGCTGATCGGCCTCACCCGTGGCACGACCCGGGCGCACGTCGTCAGGGCCACGCTGGAGGCGATCGCGTTCGAGGTGCGCGACGTGCTCGAGACGATGCCGGGTCTCGCGTCGCTGCGGGTCGACGGCGGTGCCGCCGCGAACGACCTGCTCTGCCAGGTGCAGGCCGACCAGGTCGGCGTACCGGTCGAGCGACCGCAGATCGTCGAGACCACCGCCCTCGGCGCCGCGTTCCTGGCCGGCCTCGGCACGGGCGTGTGGTCCTCCACCGACGAGCTGCGCGACACCTGGACCCTCGACCGCCGCTTCGAGCCGTCAGCAGACCGGACGACGGCCGACGCCGCCCACGCGCGCTGGCTCGACGCGGTGTCCCGCTCCAAGGGCTGGGCCGCGGAGGGCTAGTCCGGGCTCGGTCGTCGTGCGTAACGGTGTCTGCGCTGCGCTTCACCCCCGTTGCAACGGGGTGGGAGCGCACTCGCGGCGCCGTTACGCGGTCAGATCAGCCAGCGGCACGGAGGGGTCCCTGACCCGGTCGGTGGCGTCGGTCCCGACCACCGCGCGTACGTGGTCGATGGCGTCCCAGTCGTTCGCGTGCATGCCGGCGACCACCCGGCCACCCTTGATCCAGAGCGCGCTGAAGACGCGTGAGCCCGTCAGGTCGCCGCGGATCACCACGTCGTCGTAGCCGTCGCGCCCGACGTGGCCGACGTACTCCATGCCGAGGTCGTACTGGTCGGTGAAGAAGTAGGGCTGCCGGTCGTACTCCGCGTCGTCGCCGAGCATCGCGCGAGCGGCGTGCTTGCCCTGCTGGATGGCGTTGTCCCAGTGCTCGACCCGGATCCGGCCCAGCGACGGGTGGTCGTGGTTGGCCACGTCACCGGCCGCGAAGACATGCGGGTCCTCGGCCCGCAGCCGGGCGTCGACGAGCACCCCGTTGTCCGTGGGCAGCCCCGCGGACGCGGCGAGGCCGTCATCGGGCCCGGCGCCGATCCCGACGAGGACCAGGTCCGGCGTCACCTCGTGGCCGTCGCTGAGCCGGACCGTGCTGCCGTCGATGGAGTCGACCGAGGTGCCGAGCCGGAGGTCGACCCCGTGCTCGCGGTGCAGCTCGGCGAAGCTGGCCCCGATCTCCTTGCCGAGCACGGTCGCGAGCGGTAGGTCGGCCAGCTCGACCACGGTGACTTCGCCGCCGGCGTTGCGGACGGCGGACGCCACCTCGAGCCCGATCCAGCCGGCGCCGATCACCAGAAGCCGGCCGGAGAGCCGTTCCTTGAGTGCCAGCGAGTCCTCAAGCGTGCGCAGGTAGCTGACGGGCAGCCCCGACTCGTCGGCCATCGGGAGACGCCGCGGCTGGGCGCCGGTCGCGAGCAGCAGCCGGTCGTAACCGATCCGCCGATCCCCCACCGAGACCGAGCCCCGGTCGAGGTCGATGCCGGTGACCGGGTCGCCGGTCAGCAGCTCGACGCCGTGGTGGGAGTACCACGAGGCCTCGTGGACAAACGGCTTGTCGGGCTCCTCGGTGCCGAGCAGCAGTCCCTTCGACAGCGGCGGGCGCTCGTACGGCGTGTGAAGCTCCGCGCCGATCAGCGTGACGTCCCCGTCGTACCCCTGCTCGCGCAGCTCCTCCACAGCCTTCGCTCCGGCGAGCCCTGCTCCGACGATCACGATGTTCACGGCTGTCTCCTGGTGAGTGAGAGGAATTCGGCCCGGCTACGAGGATCGTCGCGCAGCTGTCCGAACAACGTCGAGGTCAGGGTCCGCGTGCCGGTGGCCCGGGCCCCGCGGAGCGACATGCAGGTGTGCTCGGCCTCGATCACGACCCCGACCCCGCGCGGCCGCAGCCGCTCGTGGAGGTCGTCCGCGATCCGCTTGGTCAGCCGCTCCTGGGTGCCGGGTCGGCGCGCGTGGAACGTGACCATCCGTGCGAACTTCGAGAGCCCCAGGATCCGCTCCGCGGGCAGGTAGCCGATGTGGGCGACCCCGACGAAGGGCAGCACGTGGTGCTCGCACAGCGACTGGACCGGGATGTCGCGCACGAGCACCAGCTCGTCGTACCCCTCGTCGTTGGGGAAGGTGGTCAGGTCGAACTCGGGAACCGTCGTCATCTCGAGCAGCGCCCGGGCCATTCGGCCGGGGGTGTCGGCGAGGTGGGCGTCGGCGAGGTTCAGGCCCAGCGCGGTCAGCAGGTCGGCGGCCGCCCGCTCGGCCGCCTCGGGGTCGACGGCCGGCGGGGAGGCGTGGACGACCCGCGGCCGCCAGTGCCCGAGGGCAGCCGGTTCGGCCAGGGTCTCGGCGGTCACGCGGTGCCCTTGCGGCCGGCGCCGTCGCGCTCGGGGGCGGCGAGGACGGCGAGCGCCAGGGCGGCGACCAGCAGCCCGAAGTCGCGCAGGGCCACGTCGTAGTACTCGCCCATGGTCACCAGGTTCACGATGATCCCGGCCAGCCAGGCGGCGACCAGCAGCGCGCCGTAGCGCGGCATGAGGGCGACTGCGAGCCCGGCCACGATCTCGATGACACCCACCGCGAGCATCGCGTCGTGGGCGCTGCCGGGGACGATGTCGTCGATCCAGGGGGCGAGGTACTGCTCCCAGTCGGTGAGCAGGTTGGCGAACTTGTCGAGTCCGAAGGCGATCGGGGCCACCGTGAAGAGGGTGCGCAGCATCGCGCGGGCGAGGTCGGCGTTGGAGGAGCCGATCCGCACCTTGGGGTGGGTGGTGGTCGTCATCAGGCCACTCCTTTCTAGAAAATATGTGTGTTTGTCTTAGAAAACCCCCGAAAGGCTCTTGTGTCAAGGGTTTTCTGTTTTAGACTTCGCTCGTGGACCTCAGTCACGCCGCTCCGATCGGCGCGCTCGCGGACGACAACCGCCGAGCGCTCTACGAGTACGTCGTGGGCGAGCCCGACCCGGTCGGGCGCGAGCAGGCCGCGACCGCCGTCGGCCTCCCCCTCCACACCGCGAGCTTCCACCTCGACCGGTTGGTGACCGAGGGGCTGCTCGAGGTGGAGTTCCGGCGGCTGACGGGGCGCACCGGCCCCGGAGCGGGACGCCCGAGCAAGCTGTACCGGCCCGCCGAGCGGGAGTTCGCCGTGTCGCTGCCGCCCCGCCGCTACGACCTGGTGGGCGACATCCTGGCCGAGGCGGTCAGCCGTGCGGCGGACGGTGCGCCGCTGGAGCGATCACTCACCTCGAGTGCTCGGGAGGAGGGGCTGGCCCTGGGGCGCGCCGTCGTTGCGGTGCCGGACTCGGCGACGCTGCCGGCCGTCGCCGAGGTGCTGACGGGCCAGGGGTACCAAGCGCGGCTGGACGACGACGTCGTCACGCTGCGCAACTGCCCCTTCGACGACCTCGCGCGCAAGCACACCGAGCTGGTCTGCGGCCTCAACCGGACGTTCGTGCAGGGGGTCGTAGAGGGCATGGACCGCGGCGACGCCACTGCCTGCCTCGAGCCGGAGGACGGGTGGTGCTGCGTGAAGGTGCGCCCGGCGGGCTGAGGCTCTGGGTGCCGGTTTCCCCGCCTGAGCGGGGACATGAGGACTTCGCGCGCGAAATCCAGGTCACGAAGTACCAGACTCGCCCACGAGGTTCGCGGCCCCGGGCGCCGTCAGCCCTGCACCTTCGCCAGCTTCGCGACCGCCTCCTGGTGCGCTTTCGACGCGTCCGCGAGGGAAGCCTCCGCCTCGGCCCGGGAGTCCTCGGCGTCGGAGAGCTCCTCGTCGACCTCCTCGGACGCCGTCTCGAGCTCGGCCAGCTTGCGGCGCAGCTCGTCGATCTCGGCCTGCAGCTGCAGGCTCCGCGCCTGGAGCTCGTCGACGCTCTGTGAAGCCGCCGACAGCGCCTTCTCGGCCGACTCGACCGCAGCGGCTGCGGACTCGACCCGCTCCTGCGCGGCCGCCACCGCCTTCTCGTCCGCATCCGGGTCCGGTACGACGTGCAGGTCGGGCGGTCCCGGCTCGACCGGGGTCGCAGTGAAACCGAGCGCCTCCGGCGTCGCGACGGCGGCACTGAGGTCCACCTCGTCGACGCCGGTCGACGCCAGGGCGGTCACGAGCAGCCCGCTTCGGACGGCCTCCGCGCACCGCTCGTCGACCATGGCGGCCGTGAGCGTCGCCTCGACCTGGTCGGCCACCGCCTGGGTGACCTTCACCCCTGCCGACGCGGCCAGCGCGCGGGCGCCGGTGGTGACCGCCGCGGTGAGCTGCCGACGCTGCTTGGTCAGGTTCCGCAGCTCGGCGCCGTCCATGCCGGCCGCGGCATCGCGCAGGGCCGCGCCGAGCGACAGCACCTGGTCGACCTGCTCGGCGTCGCGCCGTACGAGCAGGTTGACCACCCACGCGGCCAGGGACGGCTTCTTCAGCGCCTTGACCGGCGCGGCCAGGTCGGTGCCCTTGAGCTCCTTGGCGCGGGCGTCGCGCGCCGGGGTGAAATCGCTCAATGGGAGCGCGTAGAGCTCGTCGGCGATCTCCACCAGCTCCTGGTCGGCCACCCTCCGGATCCTAGGTGTACCCGGCCTAGGCTGTCCGGCATGGAGGTGTGGACCACCGTCGCGTGCAGCAAGACGCGAGCGGCACTCGACAGCATTCAGCGGGCCGGCGAGCGGTACGAGACGCGCTCCTGCATGGACGCGCCGCCGACCCCGGCTGAGCTGGAGGACGTCCTACGGCGGCTGGGTGCCGAGCCCTGGGATATCGCCCGCGAGAAGGAGAGTGCTGACGCCGGGTTCGCCGACCTGCCGCGCGACGCCGATCACCGCGACGACTGGGTGGCGGCGCTGTCGAGCAACCCGCGGGCGATCCAGCGCCCGATCATCCTGCTCGACGACGGCACCGCCGTGGTCGCGCGGGACCCCGAGACGCTGGACCGGGTGCTCGGCACCTGAGCGTCACATGTCGTTGCCGAGGAAGATCGGGTCGCCCGACGTGCCCTTGAGCGTGCCGATCGGCGTGCACTCCCCCGACGGCACCTCGCAGTCGAAGTAGCGCTGCGGTCCCCCACCCGAGGTCACGGCCACCAGCACCGAGCCGTCGGAGTCGAGGTTGACGAACTCCGCGCCCTTCGCCGGTACGTCGAGCCGGAGCGGCGCGCCACCGGCGGTGCTGCGCAGCGTGCTGCTCCAGTAGAGCTCGTGCGCGCCGTCGAACGTGAGCAGGGACTCCGGCCCCTGTGCCTCGGCGAACCGCCATCCCTTCCCCAGCGGGTCGCCGGCCGGCAGGGCGCCCATCCCGAGCACGACCCCGTTGCGCGCGTCGGCGACTCGGAACCCCTCGAGCGTCACGACGTCGTCGCCGCCGAACACCAGCGTCTCGTCGCGGTCGAGCCGGCCCACGAAGGCCATCCCCTGGTCGAACCCGGCGACGGTGAGCATCTCGCATTCCCGCCCCTCGCAGGGCACCTCCGTCCAGACCTGAGTCTCGCTGGCGGCGTCCACGAACTCGTGCTCGACCAGGAACACCTCGCCCTCTCGCCGCGTCAGCCACGCCAGCCGCTCAGTCGCTGCGTCGAAGACGACAGCTCCGAACGCGTCGCCGTTCCCGCCCGGCGCTCCACCCTCAGACGTCAGCAGCCTCGACTTGCCGTCCTCGGTCAGCAGCCGGACGTCACCGTCGTCGACGTACGCCACGCCGTGCGGGGTCGCCCACGAGCTCGTGTCGAGGTTCGGCACGTTCGAGAGCGCGAACACCTGCCCGCCCATGTGCAGCTCGCCGTTGATGTCGTCGTAGTAGGCGCGCAGGCCGTGGTCGAAGTCCATCGCCGGCAGCTCGCTCGGCCCGACCTGCGTGCCTGTCGGGTCGCTGCCGCTCGTGGCGAGGGCGAAGCCGCCGGTGAGGACCGCGAGCACCCCGATCGAGGCCGCCGCGGTCGTCACGGCGCGGTGACGTCGACCGCTGCGACGAATGGCCGCGAGGTCGGCCGGCGGTGCGACGACCCCGTCGACGTGGTCCTCGATGCTGCGCGTGATCGTGTCGTCGAAGCTCATACCCGCTCCCCTTCCGTCGTGGTCTCGGAGAGCAACAGACGCAGCCGCGCGAGGGCCGCGGCAGACTGCGACTTGACGGTCCCGGGACGGACGCCGAGGGTCTCGGCGATCTCGGCCTCGCTGAGGTGCTCGTAGTAGCGCAGCACCACCACCGCCCGTTGCCTCGGCGCCAGCTGGCCGAGCGCCTGCCACATCGCGTCGGAGTCGGCCAGCGTCGTGTCGTGCGAGGTCGGGGCGCGTCGCGGGTCGTCTTCCAGAGGGATCTCGGTCGGCAGCTCCGTCGACGACTTGCGCCGGCGCCACGAGAGGACCTCGTTGACCACCATCCGGCGGACGTAGGCCTCCGGCTGGTCGCTGCGGTTGACCCGCGCCCACCGGGCATATGCCTTGCCCAGCGCCGACTGCACTGCGTCCTCGGCGAGGTGGTGGTCTCGGGTGATGGCGTACGCCGCCCGGAACAGCCGCTGCGACGTGGCCGCCACGAAGTTCTCGAACTCCGCCTCGAGATCCGGTCTCATGCCCGTCCTTCCCCGTTCGTTGCTCTCACTCCTCTGACGCAGTCAGAGGGCGGTCGGGTTCGTTGCGGACGTACTCGACTTCGGCGGGGTACGGCGGCCACTCGGCCGGCTGCTCGCGGCCAGTCTCCTGCCAACCGAGCCCCTCGTACAGCAACCGGGCGGCCCGGTTGTCGACCAGGCACCACAGTCGCGGCTCGGGCCCCATCCGCGACACCGCCCGGTCGACGAGCGCCCGACCCCAGCCGAGTCGCCAGCGGCTCGGGTGGACGGCGAGGTGGCGCAGCACCTGCTCGTCGTACGCGACGAAGGCGAGCAGGTCGCCGCTGCTGCCGTCGACGACCTCGACCGTGACGTCGGGATCTGTCAGAAGGCGGCGCCACCGGGCCTCGACCTCGGCGGTCGGGAACGGGTGCTCGTCGGCGGGGAAGACATGCGCCAGCGCCGGCAGGTTCGCGTCGCGCTCCAGCGCCGCCAGCGCAGCCGCGTCGGCGTCCGTGGCCGTTCGGACCGTCGGCTCACTCATCCTGGTCGGCGTCGAGCCCCTGCTCGATCGCGTACCGGGTCAGCTGCACCCGGTTGTGCATCTGCAGCTTGCGCAGCGTGTTCTGCACGTGGTTCTGGACGGTCCGGTGCGAGATCACCAGCCGCTCGGC
>NZ_DASUTK010000186.1:0-3522 GCF_036374615.1 Nocardioides sp. | reverse complement strand
CCTGATCCGGGTGCTGCTCGACGCCGAGGGGTGCCCGCTCGATGTGGGCCGCACCCGACGGCTGGTCACCCCCGCGATCTGGACCGCGCTGGTCGCCCGCGACCGGCACTGCGCCTTCCCCGGCTGCACCCGGCCACCGGTGATGGGCCACGCCCACCACATCCGCCACTGGATCAACGGCGGCGCCACAGCGCTGGAGAATCTGGTGCTGCTGTGTGGCCACCCTCACCGCACCCTCCACCACACCCCCTGGCAGGTCCGGCTCGCCGACGACGGCAAACCCGAGTTCCTGCCACCACCCAAACCCGGACACCCACCCCCGGACTGGATCCGACACCGACACCGACAGGAGTAACTCGGCAAGGCGTGCGCTCACATGGCGAACGGTGAGCCCTTCACTTCGAGTTCGACACGCGCGTCAGGTTGAGTTCGGCCCTACGGTGCAGGACTGCGCGCTCACTCTCATTCCTGGTGCGCGCGGCCGCCTCGGCGAACGCCTCGCCGGCCTGTGCGTGAAGCCCTGCCCGTTCGAGCAGGTCTCCGCGCACGCTCGGCACGAGCGGTGAGTCGCCGAGGGCGCCCGCGTCCAGCTCCTCCAGCACGGCAAGTCCCGCATCGGCGCCGAACGCCCGCCCGTGCGCGACGGCCCGGTTCACCTCGACGGTCGGCCCCGGGGCTGCGTCGGCCAGGACGTCGTACAGAGTCGCGATCCGGCGCCAGTCCGTGTCATCGGCCCTGCCGGCGCGCGCGTGCTGCGCGGCGATGGAGGCCTGCAGGAAGTACTTCCCGACCGGCTTCCCACCCGCGGCGAGCACCTCGGCCTCCCCCAGGGCAGCCATCCCGCGCCGGATCAGCAGCTGGTCCCAACGCTTGCGGTTCTGGGCCTCCAGCAGAATCGGAGCGCCGTCCTCATCGAGGCGGGCGTCCATCCGCGACCCCTGGAGCTCCAGCAGCGCCTGCAGCGCGAGCACCTCGGGCTCGTCCGGTGCGAGTGCGGACAGCATGCGCGCGAGCCGGATCGCCTCGTGCGCCAGGTCGGGGCGCATCCAGTCCTCGCCGGCGGTGGCGGTGTAGCCCTCGTTGAAGATCAGGTAGATCACGGCCATGACGTCGTCGAGGCGCCGGGTCCGCTCCGGACCCGTAGGCAGTTCGAACTCGACGCGGGCCTCGGACAGCGTCTTCTTGGCGCGCGAGATGCGCTGCCCCATCGCGCTTTCGCTGGTCAGGAACGCGCGGGCGATCTCGGCGGTGGTCAGCCCTCCCACCAGACGCAGCGTCAGCGCGGCCCGGGACTCGGGGGTCAGGGAGGGGTGGCACGAGAGGAAGATGAGCCGCAGGACGTCGTCCTCGATGTAGTCGACCTGGGCGTCGAGGTCGGGCATCTCCACCTCCTCTCTCCCACCGGCGCGTCGGAGGTCCGCGACCTTGCGCCGAAGGTTGTCGGCGCGCCGGAAGTGATCGATGCCGCGCCGCTTCGCTGTGGTCAGCAGCCACGCGGCCGGGTTCTCCGGCACGCCAGCCGTGGGCCACTGCTCGAGCGCGGCCACGAGTGCGTCCTGTGCCAGGTCCTCGGCGAGGCCCACGTCACGGGTCATCCGGGTGAGAGCGCCGACGAGGCGGGCCGACTCGGCCCGCCACACGGCGACGATGGCCGCGCTCGGATCGTCCGTACTCGACTCTGCCGGCACGAAGCCAGCCTAGTGAGTCACGTTCAGGCGCCAGGCGCCTCCGGACCCGTGGAGATCTGGCGCAGGGTCGAGATCACGGTGACTTCGGGCCAGTACTTCGCGTGGAGCTCGGCGAACTCCCGTTGATCGGCCACGGCGTCCTCGACGGTGTCGTACTGCAGGATGGCCCAGCCGCCGACGACCTCCTTCGCCTCGGCGTACGGTCCGTCCACCCGACTGACCTCGCCTTGGCGGACCACGAAGTTCACGGCGTCCTCAGTGCCGTAGAGCCCGCCACCGTCGAGGAACACTCCCTTGGCGACACGCTCGCTGATGTGGTCGTCCATGGCGTCGAACAGCGCCTGCGGCGGCGTGCCGACACCCTCTTCCATCCTCACGAATCCCATGAAACGCGGCATTCCGATCACTCCTACTGGTTGCTGGGGCGTGGCTTTCGCACGTACGTCGAACGGCTGCGGAGCTCTTCGACATCGACTCTGAGATTTCTCCCGATTGCTCGGTTCAACGGTCGAGGTCGGCCAGCACCGCCCCGATCATGTCAATGCTCTCGGCGGTGATCGGGTCCAATACGAGCTGTAGGTGCATCGCGCCTGCGGCCGCCACCCCCCGGATGTGCTGCCCGAGGTCGTCGGGGGTGACCGTGGTGACGCTGGCGTCGTATGTCTCACCCATCAACCGGCCGCGACCGCCGGGAAGCGTGACCAGGACCGCGGCGCTCGCGTCGACGCTCCGCCCCACCGGCATGACCGCGTCGACGTCGGCCTTGACCTGGGCGAACCTCTCGACCGAGTTGCCGTAGACGCTCCACCAGACGTTCCAGGAGTCGACGACCGGCAGCCCGATGCTCAGCATGCGAGGGCTGTTCGACCCCAGCATGATCGGCGGCCCGCCTTCTCGGACCGGGCGAGGGTCCAACACGCAGTCGTCGACGTCGTGGAACTGGCCGTGGAAGGTGGTCCGGCCCTCGCGCAGCAGCGGCGCGATGATCGCCAGCGCCTCCTCGAAGCGCGAGACGCGTCGGTCGTAGGGGAAACTGAAGGCGTCGAACTCACGTCGGTTCCAGCCCGCGCCGAGTCCCAGGATCAGCCTGCCCTGCGAGATCGCGTCCACCGTCGCGGCCTGCTTGGCCAGCATCGCGGGAGCGTGGAACCCCGTCGACGCCACGAGCGGCCCGATCTCCACCCGTTCCGTCGCCGTTGCGATCGCGGCGAGAGTGGTCCATGCCTCGTACGGACCGCGGGTCGACCCGTCCGGCAGGTCATAGACGAGGTGGTCGCCTACCCAGATCGAGTCGAACCCGGCCGACTCTGCGCGCCGCGCAAGGTCGAGGTACTCCGGCCACGGCACGAACCTCTCCACTTCGGGCAGCTGGACACCGACCTTGCAGGGGCGCGTCATGAGCCCCAATCTAGGCACCGCTCCGATCACGAAAGTGGACGCACGCCAAGGGGAAGCGGGAGTCCTCCCATGATGACCTGTTGGGGGCTTCCGAGCAGTAAGGGGTTCTTGGAGAGCTCATCGTCCACCACCAGCAGGTCGGCGGCGCATCCCGCGGCGAGCCGGCCATGGTGCGGCGTCGACCGGGCTGGCACCTCACTGGCCCAAGTGGCAGCACTTGCCGCTGATTGCCTATGGCCGACTCGTGGCGTGTTGACTCACAGCCGCGTGATCCTCCTCGCGGGTACGCATCGTGCCCTGGCCGGTCGCGATCCGCTGGCGCAAGCTCTCGGTGATGTAGTGCCGCCACGCGTCGTGGCAGACGTCGAAGCACTCATCGGACCGCCCGAGGCCCTCGTGAGTGAAAGTCACCCGCGTCTGGCCGTCGTGGGAGGCG
>NZ_DASUTK010000185.1:0-8036 GCF_036374615.1 Nocardioides sp. | reverse complement strand
GTCCGACACGTGGTCGATGCGCGCGACTCTGCGTCCCTTTCCCGCAACACGCCGTACGTCGGGATGGAGCTGCCCGGTCAGGTGGTCGCGACGTTCCTCCGCGGTCGCCCCACGGTGCTGGACGGCAAGCTGTCGTGACGCGCCGTGTGCCTGAGAGTGCGCTGTAGCGCACTCTCAGGCACACGAGCGCCTCCCCCCTAGAGCTGGGCCTCGTAGACCAGGTTGAACGGCGTCTCGGCGACCCGGCGGAAGCGGGTGAAGCCGGCGTCGGTGCACACCTGCTGGATCGCCTTCTCGCCGGCCTGTGCGCCGAGCGCGTAGCCGCCGGGCTGGGACAGCGCGTTGGGGACGCACAGCAGCGTCGAGAAGTTGTAGTAGACCCGACCGACCGGGTTGAGGTTGTCGGCGACGGTGTCGCCGGCCGCCGGCTCGACGATCAGCCAGCTGCCGTCGGGGGCCAGTGAGCTGCGCACGTGCTTGGCGGCACCGAGCGGGTCGCCCATGTCGTGCAGGCAGTCGAAGCTCGCGACGAGGGTGTAGCCGGTGCCGGAGAACGCCTGCGCTCCTGCGACCTCGAACGACACCCGGTCCGTCACCCCGGCCTCCGCAGCGTGCTTGCGCGCCTCCTCGATCGATCCCTCGTGGTAGTCCGAACCGACGATGGTCGAGCTCGGGAACGCCTCGGCCAGCAGGATCGAGCTGGCACCGTGGCCGCAGCCGATGTCGGCGACCCGGGCGCCCGACTCCAGCTTCTGCTGGATCCCGTCCAGTGCCGGGATCCACTCCGGCACGAGGTGGGCCAGGTAGCCGGGCCGGAAGAACTTCTCACAGCCGGAGAACACCTGGGCGTCGTGCTCGTGCCAGCCGAGACCGGCACCTGTCGTGAACGCCTTCTCCATCCGGGGCACGGCGGCGATGGCGCCGAGGGCGAGCTCGAAGGCGCCGGGCAGGTAGAGGATGCCCTGGGGATCGGTGAGCGCGAACGCCTGCTCCGCGGTCATCGAGTAGGAGTCGGCGTCGGCGTCGTACTGGATGTAGCCGCCGGCAGCCTGGCCGCGCAGCCACTCCGTCACGTAACGGGTGTGGGTGCCGGTACGCTCGGCCAGCTCGGCGGCGGTCGACGGGCCTTCGGCGAGGCGGCGGTAGAGCCCGAGCCGGTCGCCGAGGACGACGTTTCCGGCGGCCACGGTGGCGCCGAGGTCCCCGGCGAACTGGCCGACGAACTCCATCAGCTTGTCCATGTCGACGGGTGCCTGGTCGGTGGTTGCGGTCATTGTCCTGGACCTTCCATGAGGTGGATGCTGTGCAGGCAGCGTCCGCGGCACCGGTTGCAGCTCGATTGCAAGCGCACTGCAATCACCGGGAGGCACGGTCGTCATACGTCGACCCAAGGAGGGGCGGATGCGAGCACGGGAGCCCGACCGGGCGGGGTACGTCGAACGGGACGGCGTGCGCGTCTACTACGAGTGCTTCGGCGAAGGAGACCGGACGATCGTGTTCGTGCCCGCCGACGTGTACGTCACGAGCCGGATGTGGAAGGCGCAAGTGCCCTACCTCGCCCGCCGTCACCGCGTGGTGGTGATCGACCCGCGCGGCAACGGCCGTTCGGACCGGCCGCTCGACCCGGCCGCCTACTCCGACCTCGAGTACGACGCCGACCTGATCGCGGTGATGGACGAGCTCGGCATCGAGCGGGCTGTGCTCGCGGGGCTCTGCATGAGCGCCTACTACTCGCTGTTGTCGGCGGCACGGCACCCCGATCGCGCCGAGGGTGTGGTCGCCATCGCCGCCTGGGCGGCCGAGGGCACGCCGCGGCGGGACCGCGGGAACAACTACCTCCAGGCCGTGGAGGAATGGGAGTCCCCGTTCGAGGGCGGCGACGGCTGGTGGCAGTTCAACCGGGAGCTCTGGCTCACCGACTGGCCGCGCTGGCCGGCGTTCTTCTTCTCCCAGATCATCAATGACTCGCACAGCACGAAGATCTACGAAGACCTCGTGGGCTGGGCCTGCGAGTCCACCGGACCGGCCCAGGTGGCTGCACAGCTGGCGCCCCTGAGCGCCGGCACGCCCGAGGCCACCGCCGAGCTGCTCGCACGCATCGAGTGCCCGGGACTCGTCATCCACGGAAACCTCGACGCGTGCCAGGTGCTCGCCCGTGGCGCACACATCGCCCGGCTCGCGGGCGCCGAGCTGCTGGCACTGGGCGGGTCGGGCCACGTACCGGTGGGCCGGGATCCGATCGCCGTCAATCATGCGATCGAGGACTTCATGCGCAGGATCGGCGGCGGCGAGATCCGCCGCGTCGATGGGCCTGCCGTGGTTCGCGCCCGGCTCAGCGCCAGGAGCGACGCCACTGACGCCGGCGTTCCGTCGGGACCATCTGCGTCGGTCGTGGTCGTCGCTGCGAGCGGCGACCACGCCGCGGCCTGGCAGCGGCAGCTGCCGGCCCTCGGCCGCCACGTCCGGTTCGTCATCACCGACGATCCAGCCGCGGCGCTGGCCGAGGCAGCAGCTCCGGCCGTCGTGGTGGTGCCCCCCGGCCACGCCGAGGTCGTCGAGCCGCTGCTTGCGCAGACCGATCGGGTGGAGGCGGTGCTGCTCGTCGAGGCGCCGGTCGCACTGGCGGAGCAGCCCGGGCTGCTGGAGTACTTCTTCGAGCGGCTGCCCGACACACCGCCGTCGTCGGTGGTCCGGGCCCTGGTGGACGCCGAGCCGGGTCGGGTGCCGGTCGTGGCCGTCGTCGACGACCATAGGCAGGCGTTGCCGCTGCCGGCCGATGCCATCGTCACGGTCGAGGGCGGCGTACCTGCACCGCTTGAACGACCGCGTCCTGGTCGTCGTCGGGAGCGGAGCGTGCTCTTCCTCTCGTCACCGATCGGACTCGGACACGTCCGTCGTGACCTCGCCATCGCCGACGCGCTGCGGCGGCAGGTGCCCGGCCTCCGGATCGACTGGCTGTCGCAGTCGCCGGTGACGGAGTTCCTGAGCGCGCGCGGCGAGCAGGTTCACCCCGCGTCCGCCTGGCTCGCGACCGAGTCCGCGCACATCGAGTCGGAGGCCGGTGAGCACGACCTCCACGCCTTCCAGGCCATCCGGCGGATGGACGAGATCCTGGTCAACAACTTCCACGTCTTCGACGACCTGGTCGCCGAGCGCGAGTACGACGCGTGGGTGGGTGACGAGGCGTGGGATCTCGACCACTTCCTGCACGAGAACCCGAGGCTCAAGCGGGCTCCGTTCGTCTGGCTGACCGACTTCGTCGGGTGGCTGCCGATGCCGGACGGGGGCGAGCGCGAGGCGGCGTTGGCCGCCGACTACAACGCCGAGATGGTCGAGCACGTGGCGCGCTACCCCGGCCTGCGAGACCGGTCGGTCTTCGTCGGGGACCCGGACGACGTGGTGCCCGAGTCCCTCGGTCCCGGGTTGCCGGGCATCCGGGAGTGGACCGAGCAGCACTTCGCGTTCAGCGGCTACGTCATGGGGGAGCGACCATCGCACGACGAGCGTGATCGGCTGCGGGAGAAGCTCGGCTACGGACCGGACGAGACCGTGTGCGTCGTGTCCGTCGGCGGCTCCGGGGTCGGTAGGCCGTTGCTGGAACGGGTCGCCGACGCCTACGACGCTGCGAAGTCGCGGGTCCCCTCGCTGCGGATGATGCTGGTCACCGGGCCCCGGATCGATCCGGCGTGCTTCCAGCGGCGCTCCGGCGTGCAGGTCGAGGGCTTCGTCCCCGATCTCGACCTCCACCACGCCGCCTGCGACGTGGCGGTGGTCCAGGGCGGACTGTCGACCACGATGGAGCTCACCGCCGCCGGGCGGCCGTTCCTGTACTTCCCCCTCCGCCACCACTTCGAGCAGCAGTTCCACGTCCGCCACCGGCTGGAGCGGCACGGGGCCGGGCGGGCCATGGACTACGAGACAGCCGATCCCGACACGATCGCCGACGCGCTGGTGGCCGAGGTGGAGCATCCGCGGCGCTACGCCGAGGTCCCGTCGGACGGAGCCGACCGCGCGGCGGCGCTGGTGGCCGAGGTCCTCTGACGAGCGCGCTCGTGGAGCACCCGCCACGAGCGCGTGGTCGCGGCGAGCAGCGGAGCGACGACGCGCGCGGCTCGCTCGGGCTCACCCGCGTTCACCCACCCGGTGGCCAGCGCCTCGTACACGTCTGAGCCGGTGACCCACGCCGCGTGGGGCGGCGCGTCGACCCCGGCCAGCAGTCCGTCGGCCTCCTCGAGACCCTCACCGCTCAGGGCGGCGAGCGGCGCGAGGCACCGGAGCCGGTACGCCGAGCCCGCCTCCGGTCCCAGGGCGTCCAGCCCGGCGCGGCAGAGCCCGGCCACGTCGTCCGTGCGACCCAGGTCGAGCAGCGTCGTGGCGAGACCGCCGACCGCGCTGGCGTACCACCAGGGGTGTGCTGTCGGCGACAGCTCGGCCACGGCCTGGCGGCCGTCGACGAGGGCGGCGTCGAGGTCCCCGGCGAGCCGGGCGAACCAGCCGCGCTGGGCGAGGAAGTACGCCGAGTACGCGCCGTACCCCGTCTCGCGGTTGGCCGCCAACGCCTCGTCGATCCGCCGCTTCGCCTCGGTCCAGTCGGCTGCCGCCGCCGGCACCAAGGCGGACTCCTGCAGCGCCCACTGGCGCAGCCACGGCAACTGGAGCTCCTCGAGCAGCGGCAGCAGCTCGTCCAGGACTCCCGCCAGCGCGGTGGCGTCGCCGGAGTACGCGTGGACCGCCTTCAGTCCGTCGAGCGAGCGCGCGATCGCCTCGGGTCTCCCTGTCGCTCGCGAGCGGGTGACCGCGTCCGTCGCCGTCCTGAGGCCGGTCGCGATGCGGAGCCGGCTGCACTCCAGGACAGAGATCCGGGTCCGGAAGGTCGCAGCGGACACCGCGTCGCCGAGCTCGAGTGCGCGTGCCAGGCCGGTCCGGTTGTGCTCGACGACCTCGTCCAGCGGCAGCCGCCGGCCCACGGAGAGATCGCCGCCGAGCAGTCGCAGCCGGCGCATGTCGAGCCGCGGGTCCCGAGCCGCCGTCACCGGGACCGCAGCGGCCGTGGCGTCCCGGTAGGCGGCCACGAAGTCCGCCCGCGCCTCCTGCACCCGCGCCCGCTCCAAAAGCACCGTGGCGATCAGCCCCGGGTCGGCTGCGGCTGCCGCGTCTTCCTCGGCCAGGTCCAGCAGCGCGAGGGCGTCGTCGTGGGCGGCCATCCGTCGGGCCGTCCGGCCGGCCACGAGGTAGCCGTGGGCGGCTCGGTCCACGTCCCCGGCCTCGTGCGCGTGTCCCGCCATCTCCTCGGGGCGGCCGGCGAGCAGGTCGGCCGCGCGGCGGTGGTAGGCGACGGTCAGCGGCGCGGGGAGGGTGGCGAGGACCGCGTCCTTCACCAGGTCGTTGACGAAGTCATAGGTTCTCCCGGCCGGGACCATCAGGCCCGCGCCGACCGCGCGCTCGCACGCCATCACCACCGCGACCTCGCTCTGCTCCACCAGGCCCGCCACGAGCACGGGGTCGACCCGGGTCCCCAGCACCGAGGCGGCGGCGGCGACTGTCGCGACCTCGCGGTCCAGGCGTTCCAGCTGTCCCGCGACCGCGAGCGTGACGCTGTGAGGGACCCCGCTGGTACCGGCGGCCAGAGCCTGCAGGCTGGCCACCACGCTGAGCGGGTGGCCCTGGCTGCGCGCGAGCACCTCCTCGCCCCGGTTGGCGAAGCCGGCCGCCGCAGCCAGCGCCGCCACCGCGGACGGCGGCAGCGGGCCGAGCACCAGGGGCCGACCGTGCTCGATGAGTGGGCGGAACGCGGGAAGCGCCTCCGACCGCGTCGCCCCCACCAGGAGGACCGGGGCCGGCCCGAGCTGGGCCGTGAGGTGGGCGAGCAGGTCTGCGGTCACGTCGGCGCCGTACTGCAGGTCGTCGACCGTGAGCAGCACCGGCTGTCGGGTCGCGAGCGCGGCCACGGCTGCGACGACCGCGTCGAACGCGCGGCGCCGGGCGAGGTCGCCCGAGACCCCGAGCTCCGGCGCGACGCCCAGGGCGTCGCCGAGGTCGGGCAGCAGCCCGGCCCAGGTCGCGAGGTGACCGCCGAGCAGGGTCCGGATCGTCTCCTCGGGCAGTCCGAGCAATACCGGCCGGAGCACCTCCAGGTACGGCTGCAGGAACAGCGAACGCTCGCTGGGCCGGCACCGGCTCGCGAGGACCAGCCCACCGCTGCGTCCCACGAGCTCAGCCGCCTCCTGGAGCAGTCGGGTCTTGCCGATCCCCGGCACCCCGGAGACCACCAGCAGCTCCGCGCCGGTGGCCGACGCCGCTGCCCAGGCTCGGTCGAGGGCGGCCAGCTCCTCGTCCCGCCCCACGATCGCTGCCCGCCGCCGGTTGCTCGGCTCGGCGCTGGCGCGACCGCCGGGTTGCTCGCCACGCAGCACCCGGAGATGGAGCTCCTGGGTCTCGGGATCGGGATCGGTGCCGAGCTCGTCGGCAAGTCGGGCCGCGAGTGCGGCGTACACCTCGAGCGCTGCGGCTGCCCGGCCGTCTCGCGTCAGAGCCGTCATCAGGTCCCGGTGGGCACGTTCGTCGAACGGATCCGCTTCCACCGCCGCGACCGCTGCCTGCCGTGCCGGCTCGGGCTGGCCGGTCGCCACGGCCGAGACGGTCAGGAGGTGCCGCGCCTCGCGGCAGGCCGTCGCGGCCTCCCTGCGCAACGCCTCGGACCAGGCGCCCTCGCACTCAGCGGCGAGCGTCCCGTCGTCCCCGAGCAGCCCGAGCGCCCGCTGGGCGGCGGCAACGGCCAGCGTCGGCTCGCCGCGCGCGAGCCGGGCTGCGGCCGCCTCGACCAGCTGCCCGGCGGCGTCGAGGTCGAGATCGATCCCTGCCCCGAGCGCGTACGACGAGCCGGCCTGCTGCACCAGGTCGTCGCCCGCGGTCCGGCGTAACCGGCTGGCGAGCGTGGCGAGGTTGCCCTGCGGATCGCGGGGTGGGTCGTCGCCCCAGACGGCCTCGACCAGCCGGTCGAGCGGGACGGGCGCGCCGCGTCCCGAGGCCAGTGCCGCGGTGAGGACGCGCGCCTTCCTGGTTCCGAGCCGTGGGCCGGACAGCGACTCCCCGTCCCGGACCACGGTGAGCGTGCCGCACAGGGCGACCCGAACGGTCACCCTGCGAGTATGGCGCGGAGCGCCGGATCATGCCTACAGTCTCCCGGGGTGGGACCCGGTCCTGGGTGCCGCACGACCTCACGGCGTCCAGGAGGGACATTGCACATGCGTGCGTTCTCGAAGCTCACGACCATGACGGCGGCCGGCGCGCTGGCGGTCACGCTGCTCGCCGTCAACGGCGGATCGGCCACGGCCAAGCCGGGAGGCCCGACCACCGGCGTCGGCGCGGTGTTCATGGTGAACCCGGTGCAGTCCTCGGGTGACCAGGCCCTCACCGATCAGAAGGACGCCGCGAGCGCCGTGCCAGCCTCGGCCTATGCCGAGGTACCGATCCGCAACCTCGACGGCTCGGGGTACCTGCGCGGGAAGTGGGTCGTGGTCAAGTCGTCGACCGGGACTCCGGCGTACTCGGCCCGCGGCCGCTACTTCTACAACCGGCACCAGGACCAGTTCGAGCAGGTGATGGGCTACTTCTGGGTCAACCAGGCCCAGGAGTACCTGCAGTCGTTGGGCTTCGGCGCCCCCGGCTCTGACCTGCCGGGCATCATCAAGCAACCCTTCACGGTCAAGATCAACCAGTACGGCGGGGACAACAGCTACCAGACTGACAAGCCGTACCGGATCCGGCTGGGCAAGGGCGGAGTGGACGACGCCGAGGACGCCGAGGTGATCGTCCACGAGTACGGCCACGCGGTGCACCAGTCGCAGGTGCCCGGCTACGGGCAGAGCATCGACGCCGGCGCGATCGGCGAGTCCTTCGGCGACTACCTCGCGGTCACGGTGGGGCTCGACGCGGCCGACGACTACGGCTGGCCGGTCCGAGCGGAGCAGGCGTGTCCGATGGACTGGGACGCCACGTCGTACACCGCGGCGCCGCACTGCATCCGCCGGTTCGAC
>NZ_DASUTK010000184.1:0-10099 GCF_036374615.1 Nocardioides sp. | reverse complement strand
CGCCATCACCAGCACCAGGATCACCAGGCCGACGGCGAGCTTGACGCCGATCTTGGCGTGGTCGACGTCGACGTCGTCCGCCTCCAGGACGCCGACCAGCGCCAGCCCGGCCAAGAAGGCCGTGCCGGCGCCGTCGCGCATCGGCCCGTTGACTGCCTTCTCGGGCGCCCGCATCTGGACGAGCATCCCGCCCAGGAGCGCCGCGAAACCGAGGATGTGGACGAACAGCAGGACGAGCCGCAGGGTCTCCATGCGGCGAAGGCTACTGGCCGCCGGATGGGCTCATCCCTTGAGGCTGGGGTCGCCGCGCTCCGTGCCCGCTGGCCGGTTCTGCCGGCCGAAGAGGTACTCGATCAGGAACAGCACGACGCCCACGGCCACGAGACCGGCGCACCACAGCAGGGACGTCGGGTCGTCGTAGACCGTCCAGGCGAGGATCGCGAGGTTGCCCGCGAGCCCCACGAACAGCAACGGCGTGTTGGCGCGGAAGGCGTCCTCGTCGTCGTCCTGCCCCCGCAGCTTCAGGCACGACACGATCACCAGCGCGTAGATGAAGAGCAGGAAGACGACCGTGACCAGGGCGAGCCGCTCGACGAGCGTCACCCCCTCGACCTTGGGGGCGATCGTGCCGACGATCAGCAGCGAGCAGACCACGGCGCCACTGAACAGCAGGCCGACCCACGGGCTGCGGCGGCCGTCGTGGATCCTGCTGAAGACGCCCGGCACGACGTCCTCGTTGGCCATGCCGTAGAGGATCCGCGGCTGGGTGACCACTGCGACCAACGTGGTGTTGGTGATCGCGATCAGGGCGATCACCGAGAACAGCGTGCTCATGAAGTCGGTGTTGATCGGCAGGATCCCGGCCTCGACCACCTCGAGCAGCGCGGCCCCGGAACCGGCCAGGGTGTCGGTCGGCACCGTCAGGGCCGCCGCGATCGAGACCAGCACATAGATCACACCGGCCACCACCATGCCGCCGATCAGCGACCGTGGGAAGTTGCGGTGCGGGTCGATCGTCTCCTCCGCGACGTTCGCGGTGTTCTCGAAACCGGTCATGGCGAAGAACGAGAGCGCGACACCGGCGAGGATGGCGAGAGCCGGGCTAGTGGGCTCTCCCTCGAGGGTACGGCTCTGGAAGTCGACCAGCACCCCGAAGTCGGCGTCGCCCTCGGCGATGTACCAGATCCCGATGATCAGCACGATCACCAGACCGGCGATCTCGATGAACGCCATCACCATGTTGATGACGACCGACTCGGTGATGCCGATGAAGTTGACGATCGACAGCGCCAGGATGAACAGCAGCGTGACCAGCAGCGCCGGCGGACCTTCCCACAGGGTGGCGAAGTAGGACGCGAAACCGTCGGCCAGCGCGCCGGCGGCCGCGAAACTGGCGGACAGGAAGCACACGGTGACCAGGAACGTCAGTGCCTTGTTACGGAACGCCTTGTTGACGTACAGCGCGGCACCGGCCGCCTGCGGGTACTTGGTGACCAGCTCGGCGTACGCCGTCCCTGTGATCGCGGCGATCGTGACGCCGACGGCGAACGCGATCCAGAACGCGCCGCCGACCACGGCGGCGACCAGTCCGATCAGGACGTAGATCCCCGACCCGAGGACGTCACCCAGGGTGTAGAAGAAGAGCTGCTTTCCGGTGATCGACCGCCGGAGGCCGCCGGCGTCCTCCTCGTCGGTCGTCGGCAGGGCACTGGTCTCGGCCATGGGGAGCTCGCTTCCGCGGGGCGATCGGGCTCCTTACGGAATCGTCCCCGGCGGGGGTTGTCAATCATCCCGCCGGGCGAAGAATCAGAGCAGGTGCCGGTCGGAGGCCCACCTGGACAGCTCGTGGCGCGAGGACAGCTGCAGCTTGCGCAGCACCGAGGACATGTGGGTCTCGACCGTCTTGATGGAGATGAAGAGCTCCTTCGCGACCTCCTTGTAGGCATAGCCGCGCGCGATCAGCCGCATCACCTCCCGCTCCCGCTCGGTGAGCCGGTCGAGGTCCTCGTCGACCTCGGCCACCTCGATCGACCCGGCGAACGCGTCCAGCACGAAGCCGGCCAGCCGCGGCGAGAACACCGCGTCACCCTCGGACACCCGGCGGATCGCGTCGACCAGCTCGGGCCCGGTGATGGTCTTGGTGACGTAGCCGCGGGCACCGCCCCGGATGGTGCCGATGACATCCTCGGCCGCGTCGCTCACCGACAGCGCGAGGTACCGCGTCGCCGGGCTCTGGGCGCGCTTGATCACCTGCACACCGCCGCCACCGGGCAGGTGCACGTCGAGCAGGACGACGTCGGGCCTGGTGGCCTCGATGGCGGCGACGGCCGAGTCGACGTCGCCGCCCTCGCCGACCACCTCGACCGCGTCGGCGTGGCCGGCCAGCTCGCCGCGGACACCGGCGCGGAACATCGCGTGGTCGTCGACGAGCACGATGCGGATCCGCCCGCCCGCAGCCGGATCCGGGTTCTGGTCACTGGTCATCGGAGTCTCCTGTGGTCACGGGGAGGTGCAGCCTGACCTCGGTGCCCTCGCCCGGGGTGGATCGGATCTCGGAGGTGCCGCCGTGTCGGTCCATCCGGTCGTGGATGCTGTGCTGGACACCGAACCGGCCTTCGGCCACCGTATCGGGGTCGAAACCGACGCCCCGGTCGCGGACGAACACGTCCACGCTCGTCCCGGTGATCTCTGCGAACACGTCGACCCGCTCGACACCCGCGTGCTTGGCGGCGTTGGTCACCGCCTCGCCGGCCGCCTTGACGATCGCCGACAGCGACTCGGAGTACGGCAGGTCGCCGACCGCCACCACCTCGACCGAGATGCCGTGGGCGTCCTCGATCGTGGCCGCCATCCGCCGCAGCGCGCCCGCGACCGTCGTCTCGTCGGTCGACTCCTCGGAGTAGAGCCACGCCCGCAGGTCGCGCTCCTGCGACCGGGCCAGTCGGTGGACCAGTGGACCGTCGTGGGAGTTCTTCTGGATCAGCGCCAGGGTCTGCAGGACCGAGTCGTGCAGGTGTGCCGCGACGTCGGCCCGGTCCTGGCTGCGCACCCGCTCCGCTCGCTCGGCGGTGAGGTCGGCCGCGAGCCGGTAGATCCACGGGCCCACCACGACGCCGAGGCCGAGGACCGCGAGCAGCGCGGTGGCGGTCACGTCACGCGCGAAGTCGAGCGAGCCGCCTTCACGCAACGACGTCAGCACCAGGGCGAGCACGATCAGCAGCAGACCGATGCCGATCCGCGCGTACGACGCCCACCCCCGGTTGCCGAGCACGACCCGGACCGGGTCGACCCGGCCGGTCGAGTCGAGCCAGCGCTCCCGCTGCGCCTCGTCAGCCTGCCGCCAGAGCAGGGCGACGCCCGCGAACCCGATCGCGATCGCGAAGAACAACGTTCCTTGGCCGAGCACCGACCCGATCAGCAGCACGGCTCCGACGCCCAGCGCGGCCAGCACGATCGCCGGGCCGAGGTCGGTGAGGCGGCGGATCCGGCCGGGCCGGCGCCCTCCTCGGGTGGCCCCCTCGATGCCGGGCGCCGCCGCATGGAAGGCGGACTCCCCCGGCAGCACGAGCCACAGGCCGGCGTACATGAACACGCCCAGGCCGCCGAAGACGCAGGAGACGACGAACGCCGCGCGGACCCACGTCCTGGGGACTCCCAGGTGGTGGGCGAGGCCACTCGCCACCCCGCCGATGATCGGCTCCTGGGTGTCGCGGAACGCGCGCCGCACGGTGGGGGGCACGCTGTGGAGTGGGGCGCCCGGGGCGCTGGTGCTGCTCATCTCGGGTCAATCGTCACACAGCGGCCGGGGCCGGACCATGAGGCGAAACCCCGAGCCGACCCTGATCCGTCGACCCCCGCGACGGGGCACGATCAGGGTGGTCCCCGATGGTGAATGCCGTGCGCACGGGTCACGCTGGTTGACATGACCACGACACCTCCCGACGCACCCGCCGAGAACTCCGGCGGCCCCCGTCCCTCGCGTGACGAGATCCGCGACCTCGGCCGACTCCGCCGCTCCGTCCACGACCGCAAGGTCGCGGGTGTGGCCGGCGGTCTGGCCCGGCACCTCGACATCGACCCGGTCATCCTCCGGGTCGCCTTCGTGGTGCTCACGTTCTTCGGCGGCGCCGGCCTGATCGTGTACGGCGCCTGCTGGCTGCTCGTGCCCGAGGAGGGGTCGGAGTCGGCGCCCGTGCAGCTCGACGACAAGAGCCGCACGGTGGCCTTGATCGCCATCGGAGTGCTCGCGGCGCTCGCCCTGGTCGGCGACTCGTGGGGCGCCTACTGGTTCCCGTGGCCACTGGCGATCATCGGCCTGGTCGCGTTCGTGTGGCTCAGCCGGAACGGCCGCGGCCGCGGGGGGACCGCGGGCGCCCCGGCGGGAACGCCCACCCACGGCACGCCGTACGGCGCGGCGTCCCCGACCGCTCCCGCCACGGGGACCGCTGACACCGGAGACACCGAGGCGGCGGAGGCCGCCACCGATCCCACGGCCGACCCCGCCGTCGCGGCCGGAGGCCAGTACGACCCGCAGGCTCGCGCCCACGTCGGTCAGCACGGCTACGCCAGCCCGTACGACCCCGACGGTCGCCAGTACAGCGGCTACGACGGCGGCTACCCGGCGCCCTACGCCGCACCGGCACCGCGTGACCCGCGCAAGCGCGGTCCCAAGCTGTTCTGGTTCACCCTGGCACTGATCCTCTTCTCCGAGGGCGTGCTCGGGATCATCGACCTGGCAGGCGTCCCGATCCACGACTCGGCCTACGCGGCGGTCGCGGTCGGAGTGATCGGCACGATGCTGGTCGTCGGTTCGGTCATCGGCCGCGCGGGCGGTCTGATCGCCCTCGGCCTGATCGCCAGCCTGGGCCTGACGGCCGCAACCGCGGCCGATCGGTGGGACGGGGAGCAGAAGGTCTACGAGCCGAGGACCTCCGCGGAGGTCGCCGACACCTACTACCTGGAGGCGGGCGAGCTGATCGTGGACCTGAGCGAGGTGTCCGACCTCGACGGACTCGACGGACGCACGATCGAGGTCCGCGGCGAGGTCGGTGGGATCTCGGTGCTCGTGCCCGAGGACGTCGACGTCGACGTCACCGCAGATGTGGACGGGCCCGGGGGGTACGACCTCTTCGGCGCCCAGGGCGGAGGCATCGACTGGACCAAGACCGCGTCCCACGACGGTGGCCCCGATGTCCCCTCCCTGGAGATCGACGCCAGTCTCAGCGTCGGCGCGATCGACGTCCGAACCGCCGCGTGAGACCACGAGACCATCGAACCGAGGAGCACACGATGAACGAGTACGACGAGACCACCGCCTACGACGACCTCTACGGTGACGACCTGTACGGCGGCGACACCGAGGTGCTCGGCACCGAGTCGGTCGTCGACAGCTGGCGGCACCCCCTGAACGTCGGCCACCTGGTGATGGGACTGGCCTTCCTCGGCCTGGTCCTGGTGTGGGCACTGGTCGTCGGCGACGTGGTCGCCAACGACGACGTCCAGTGGCTGCTGCCGGTGCCGTGGGTGCTGGCCGGTGGAGCCGGGCTGGTCGCGATGACCGTCGCGGCGCGGCGACGCAGCCGTCGAGTCGGCTGAGGAGCTGCCTAGAGTGACCGCATGACGCTTCCCGCCCTGGGAACCCTGCAGGTCCGGACGCTCGAGGAGCGGCCGGACCTGCTCGGCGTACCGGTCCGGGAGGCGTTGGCCTCGTGGCCGCACGCGACCGACGTGGGGGTCGCCGAGATCGACCCGGAGCTCGCCGACACCGCTGCCTGCTCCGAGGCCTACGCCGTGCCGCTGG
Organism: Nocardioides sp.; assembly: GCF_036374615.1. Lineage (GTDB taxonomy): Bacteria > Actinomycetota > Actinomycetes > Propionibacteriales > Nocardioidaceae > Nocardioides. The sequence goes on along the minus strand of NZ_DASUTK010000184.1, from coordinate 4,299 downwards.
ACGCCGGTGCCAACTGCGTGGTGGTGTCCGGCCGGCGGGCCGGTGAGGAGCGGATCGCCGCCTGCCTGGTCCGCGCCGACACCCGAGCGGACGTCAACAACCGGGTCAAGCGACTGCTCGACGTCCGCAAGTGCTCCTTCCTCCCGCTGGAGCGGGCGGTCGAGGAGACCGGGATGGAGTACGGCGGCATCACTCCGGTCGGGCTGCCCGCGTCGTGGCGGCTGCTGATCGACTCACGGGTGGCAGCCATCGACCTGGCCCTGATCGGCTCCGGCGTACGTCGCTCGAAGCTGATCGCCCCGGGACCTGCGCTGGCGCAGCTGCCAGGTGCGGAAGTCATCGAGGGTCTCGCCAGCTAGGGCGGATCCGTCCTTGGCCCCGTGGGCGGGCGTCTCCTCGACCTTGAACGGCGGTTCAAACCCGTGGGAGGATGCGGCCCGGCGACCGGAGGCCCGAGTGCACGAGAACGAAGCGATCAGGACCGCGTTCCACGAGGTGACCGCCGCGCAGGGCGGTTCGCACGTCGAGGACGGCGGGTGGATGTGGCTCGAAGGGTTCGGGGACGCGGCGAAGGAGTACGCGGCGATCCGCGACGACGTGGCGGTGTGGGACGTCTCACCACTGAACAAGTGGGAGTTCCGCGGACCCGACGCGCTGAAGGGCGCCCAGCGGGCATTCAGCAACGACGCGCTCGGGCTCGAGGTCGGGCAGGTGCGGTACGGCGCGTTCCTCGATGCCGACGGGTTCATGGTGGACGACGGGACCGTGTTCAACACCGCGCGAGAGGATCACTGCTGGGTGATGACCAACGGCCGGGACCACGACGCGCGCTTCGGGGAGCTGTTGTCGGACCTCGACGCGGAGTTCGAGTGGATCACCCCGTCGATGCCACACCTCGGCGTGATTGGTCCGCGCTCGCGCGACGTCGTCCAGAAGCTCGCGGACGTGGACCTCGGGTCGCTGCGCTACTTCCGGTTCCTCCCGCGGCCGGTCCAGGTCGCGGGCGTGGACGTCCACCTGTCGCGGACCGGGTACGGCGGTGAGCTCGGGTACGAGCTGTTCCTGCTCGACCCCGCCGACGCAGAGACCCTGTGGAACGCGGTCGTCGGCGCGGGCGTGACGCCGATCGGCACCGACGCCATCGAGGTCGCTCGGGTCGAGGCCGGGCTGATCGTGACCGACTACGACTACGAACCACACCAGCGCACGCCGTACGACTTCAACCTCGACCGGATGGTTCGGCCGGACCTCGGGCTCGGTTTCGCGGGCGAGGACGCGCTGCGCGCCGTCGCCGCAGCCCCGCCCCACCGCTTCGTCACGCTGCGCTACGAGGCCGACGAGCTTGTCGAGTACGGAGCGGCGGTCACGAAGGACGGCGAGGAGGTGGGGGTCCTCACGAGCCCGACGGACAGCCCGAGATTCGGCAAGATCGGTCTCGCGGTGATCGCGAGCGAGCAGGCGAGAGTCGGCAACGTGCTGGGCGTGGCCGTCGGCGGCGAGATCGTCTCCGCCACGGTCGACGTGCTGCCGATCTACGACACGGAGAAGCTGCGCCCCCGCTCGTAGCGCCCGGTGCGGATAACCGGTCGAGCCCGGGGTGGGCGGCTGCCTAGGCTGACCCGGTGCGTGCCCTCCCCCTCGACGACCCCGGCACCGCCGACGTCAGGTCACCGGGCCGCTTCCTGTGGTGGATGGCCAAGGAGCAGTGGGCGACGCTGGCCGGCGGCATGTTCTTCGGGATCATCTGGGCCAGCTCGCAGGCCGTGATGCCGCTCGTGCTCGGTCGCGCCATCGACGCCGGTGTCACGTCGCGCGACGGCAGCGCCCTCGTGAAGTACGCGGGCCTGATGCTCTTGGTCGGCGTGGTGCAGGCGGTCAGCGGCATCATCAGGCACCGGTTCGCCGTGAGCAACTGGCTGATCGCGGCGTACCGCACCGTGCAGCTGGTCGGCCGCAAGGCGGTCGAGCTGGGAATGACCCTGCCGCGCAAGGTCTCCACCGGCGAGGTCGTGGCGATCGGGACCAACGACCTCGGCCACATCGGCCAGGTGATGGACGTGTCCGCCCGGTTCTCCGGTGCCGTGGTCTCGTTCCTGCTGGTCTCGGTGATCCTCCTCCAGACCTCGGTCACGCTGGGACTGGTCGTGCTCGTCGGCGTACCGCTGCTGATGCTGGCGGTCGGTCCGCTGCTCAGTCCGCTCCAGCGCCGCGCCGCCCACCAGCGCGAGCTCATGGGCGACCTGTCCAACACGGCGACCGACATCGTGAGTGGGCTGCGGGTGCTGCGCGGCATCGGCGGCGAGCAGGTCTTCCACGACCGCTACCGCCGCGAGTCGCAGGCCACCAGGCGGGCCGGCGTCGCCGTGGCACGACTGCAGTCGGTCCTCGACGGCCTGCAGGTGTTCCTGCCTGGGATCTTCGTGGTGATCGTGGTCTGGCTCGGCGCCCGGTTCGCCGTGGCTGGGACCATCACCCCCGGCGAGCTCGTCGCGTTCTACGGCTACGCCGCGTTCCTCCTGATCCCGCTCCGCACCGCCACCGAGTACGCCAGCAAGATCATCCGGGCCCGCGTCGCGGCTCGCCGGATCTGCCGGGTGCTGGCAGCGTCCCCCGACTACGTGGACCCGGCGACTCCAGCCCCCTCACCGCCCGCGGGGTCGGTCCTGGCCGACGCCCGTACCGGCCTCCACGTCGAACCAGGTCGGCTCACGGCGATCGTCGTCGAGCAGCCGGAGGCCGCCGCCGCGCTCGCCGACCGGCTCGGCATGTGCGCGGAGCAGACCGACGAGGACGTGACCTACGGCGGCGTGCCGTTGACGCGACTGACCACCGCGGAGGTACGCCGACGGATCGTCGTGTCCGACTCGGGAGCCGCGCTGTTCGCGGGTCCGCTCGCGCGGGCGCTGGACCCGTTCGGCCGCGGCCGCCTCGACCAGGCGATCCGCACCGCTGACGCCGAGGACGTCCTGGACGCGCTGCCGGAGCGGCTCGACGCGGTCGTGACCGAGCGCGGCCGGAGCTTCTCCGGCGGCCAGCGCCAGCGGCTGGTGCTCGCTCGGGCGCTCGTGGCCGACCCCGAGGTGCTGGTGCTGGTCGAGCCGACGTCCGCCGTCGACGCCCACACCGAGGCCCGGATCGCGTCCCGGTTGCGCGAGCACCGCGCGGCGCGGACGACGGTCGTCACGACCACCAGCCCGCTGGTCCTCGCCGCCGCAGACGTCGTGGTCTACCTGCGCGACGACCGAGTGGCGGCCACCGGTACCCACACCGACCTGCTCGAGCGGGTGCCGGAGTACCGCTGGCTGGTCACGCGCGAGGCCGGCTCGGACCTCACCGCCGAGGGGATCCGATGAGCACCACCCTCCCCGTCGCCGACAAGCTCGCGGTCCGCAGGTACGCCGGTGAGCTGGCCCGTCGCCACCCGCGTCTCCTCGGGTCCGCTGTCCTGCTGCACGGCCTGGCCGCGCTCGCAGCCCTGGCGGCGCCACGGCTGCTCGGTGACCTCGTGGAGGCGGTGGAGCAGGGCACGACGACCGAGGCGGTCGACCGGATCGTGCTGATCCTGGCCGGGTTCGTGGTGCTGCAGGGCCTCCTGACCCGCTACGCCAGGTTCGTCAGCCAGGTGCTCGGCGAGCAGCTGCTCGCCGAGCTGCGCGAGGACTTCGTCGGCAACGCTCTCGCGCTGCCGGTCGGGGTCGTCGAGTCGGCCGGGTCGGGTGACCTCCTGACCCGCACCAGCCGCGACGTCGACCAGCTCGGCTGGTCCGTGCGCGAGGCCGTCCCGGAGTGGATGATCGCGGTCGTCACCGCGGTCCTGACCACGGCGGCTGCGCTCTCGGTCGGCTGGTGGGTCGCGCTCCCGGTCGTGCTCGGCCTGCCGCCGCTGGTGATCGGGCTGCGCTGGTACCTGCGGCGGGCCAAGGACGGCTACCTGCGCGAGGCCGCGTCGTACTCCGAGATCAACGCCTCGCTCACCGAGACCGTCGAGGGCGCGCGGTCGGTCGAGGCACTTGGCCTCGGCGGCCACCGGGTGCGCCGGATCGACGACGACATCAAGAATTCCTACGACGCCGAGCGCTACACGCTGTACCTGCGGACGGTGTTCTTCCCGAACATGGAGGTCTCCTACCTGGTCCCCGTCGTGTCGACCCTGCTCTTCGGCGGCTGGCTCTACATGCAGGGCACCGTGTCGCTGGGCGACGTCACCGCCGCCACGCTCTACGTTCAGATGCTGATCGACCCCGTCGACCGGATCGTGAGCTACCTCGACGAGCTCCAGATGGGCAGCGCGTCGCTGGC